>CAZOCO010000052.1:0-14054 GCA_964578325.1 uncultured Muribaculum sp. | reverse complement strand
GCCGGAGCGGTATTCGCTGATGAGGAAGCTGACCACGTTGTTGCCGATGCGGGTAGATGTCTCGTCGACAGCGGTAAACGGTTTGACGCCGTCGAGCGAGTTGGTGTGGACGAGACCTACGATCTTGGCTGGGTCGACCTTGAGTACGGGCGAACCGATGCGATCGTTGGCGGCATAGATGGGTATCTCGCGGCGGCGGGGAGGATCTTGCAGCAGCACTACGTCGTGCATGCCGTATAGCTTCTTGGGGAGCGCGGCGTTGAGCTCGACGAAGATTTTCTTTGCCATCTTGGCGAAGGTGGGAATGTTGCCTACGCCGCAGCCGAGGAGAATTTCGCCGTTTTCGTCGATGTCGGCAGCCTCGATGATGGCGTAGTCGATATCGCCGTAGAAGCCGTAGCGCACTTCCTGTGCCATTTCAGATAGGTGGCGGTCGAAGTAGTGGCAGTCGTGGGCGTTGATGCGCTTACGCAGGTCGGGAAGATTCTGATATGGGGCGCGCATGTTGAGCGCGTTGTTGCGCGAGAGAATACCGTCGGTGTGGTCGTTGGTCGATGCGCCGGTGAAGAGGTTGATTTTAAATTCTTTGCCTTCTTCGTGGTCGGCGGCGGCGCGGATTGCCACTTCCTCGAGGATAGCTTTAGGTGTGCCGGGGGCGGTGAATCCCGAGGTACCTACGGTGTCGCCGTTGTGGATCATAGCGGCGGCTTCCTGTGCGGTGAGTTCGTTGTATGCCATTGCTGTATTTTAATAATGAGTGGTGGTCCGCTTTTTTTGTGGTTTTACAGAATTTGTCTGTGAGCGGGCTTTTTCGTAATTTTGCGCAAAAATACAGAAAATGTGCTGAAAATACAATTTTTAATATTGTATTTTTAAACTGAAAATATTTCCGTCAGATGAACCAGGATATCCCTTCGGGCGAAATGCCCCGCGAAAAGCGTTTATTTATAGAAACATATGGTTGCCAGATGAATGTGGCCGACAGCGAAGTGATCGCTGCCGTGATGCAGACGGCCGGATATGACGTGGCTCCGAGCGTAGAGGAGGCCGATGCCGTGTTGCTCAACACCTGCTCGATCCGCGACAACGCCGAGCAAAAGATACTGTCGAGGCTCGACTGGCTGGCATCGCTGAAACGCCGTCGCAAGGGTGCGCTGATAGTGGGTGTGGTGGGCTGTATGGCCGAGCGTGTCAAGGACGACCTGATTGCCAACCACGGGGTAGATCTGGTGGCCGGTCCTGACTCGTATCTGGATCTGCCAAACCTGTTTGCCGCCGTAGAGACGGGCGAAAAGGCTATAAATGTAGAGCTGTCGGCAACAGAGACCTACCGCGATATTATTCCGATGAAAATCACCGGCAACCGTGTCAGCGGCTTCGTGAGCATAATGCGTGGCTGCAACAATTTTTGCTCCTACTGCATCGTGCCCTATACCCGTGGCCGGGAGCGTTCGCGCGAACCGCGCTCGATACTGGCCGAAGTTGAAGATCTACGTTCACGCGGATTTAAGGAGGTGACCCTACTGGGTCAGAATGTAAACTCTTATCGGCATGCGGCTGACGATGGCGTGACGGTGGATTTTGCCTCGTTGCTGGCGATGGTGGCCGACGCCGCTCCCGATATGAGAGTGCGCTTCACGACATCGCATCCGAAAGATATGTCTGACGAAATAATAGCTACTGTAGCTTCGCGACAGAATATCTGCAAACATATACATCTGCCCGTGCAGTCGGGGTCGGACGCTGTATTGAAGTCGATGAACCGCAAGTACACCCGACAGTGGTATCTCGACCGCGTGGCCGCAATAAGACGCATGATTCCCGACTGCGGCATATCTACAGACCTGTTTACCGGTTTTCATGGCGAGACGGAGGAAGACTTCCAGCAGACACTGTCGCTGATGCGCGAGGTCGGCTTTGACTCGGCGTTTATGTTTAAATATTCAGAGCGTCCGGGCACATTCGCGTCAAAACATCTGCCCGACAATATTGCCGAGGAGGTGAAGATTGACCGGTTGAACCGCATGATTGAGGTGCAGAACGTGTTGTCGGCCGAGAGTAACCGGCGCGATATAGGCCTGGAATTTGATGTGCTCGTGGAAGGTGTGTCGAAACGCTCGAAAGAACAGATGGTTGGACGTACGCAGCAGAACAAGACCTGTGTGTTTCCGCGTGGTAACGCCCGTGTGGGCGATACGGTAAGGGTAAGGGTGAAAGATGCGTCGTCGGCTACTCTGATCTGCGATCTGGTCAGCGTAGCTGCCCGGCAATGATGTCGATCAGTGCCTGGCGGGAGTGTACGCGAATCTCGGTAGATGTGTAGTCGATGATTCCGCGCGATTTCATGGATTCAAGTATCGCGATAAGCGACTGTCGCTGAACTCCGAATACAGTGTATAGATCGCGCTGTCGACACGACATGACGATATCGGTGCCCCCACGCTGGGTAAGCGATATTATCCATAAGGCTATTCGTACCTCCGGGTTTCCCGATGCCACGGCCAGAATGCCGTGGATGCCTTTCTGGGCGTCCATCGAGATATAGTTGAGGAAGTTGAATAGGAAAATATTGTCGGAGTTGAGTATCTTCAGATAGTCTTGCTTGTTGATCTGCAGTATGCCGCAATTTTCTTCGGCAACTATGTCGCATGGGTAGAACGGGTCTTTGCCAAACAGAAAGTCGGGAGCTATCACTTCGGGGCCGGTGATGGTCTGTGAAACGCGTATACGGTCGTTGTAGTCGGATATCGTCACTCTCGCCTTGCCGGAAATGACAAATTGCACATGGGTGCATGGGTCACCGGCTCTGACGAATGTTTCGCCAGATGGATATTTGAGAAAATGAAACTTGTTTTTTTCGATAATCTGTGATATGCGTTCGTGGCTGACTCCTTTAAATAGTGGTAACGTCAGCAACAGGTCGTACATGCTCTCCATGCTCTACAATAAATAATAGTTGTCCGGTAGTCCCCGGTGTCTATATATAACACACGAGGCGGTGGTTTTGTTCAGTGGTGGTGGGCTTCTTTACGCATTTTTATGTAAAGCTGGGCGGAATTGATGGCGTTTTGCCATCCGACATATGCGGCGGCGCCCACCGATGTCACCGGATTGAAGTAGCTCAAAGCCATCCATATGGCAAGTACGGTGTTTTTTTGTCCTAATGATTGCGCACACGATATTTTGTCGCCAAGCCTTGTGCCTATTGCCCGTCCGATTGCAAACTGGGCTACGCATACCACAAGCGAGAGCAGTGCCATGGCGATCATCTCCGGAATCATTCCACTTGGCTCGGAGATTACGAAACTCACGGCATTGCCGACTACTATGAGCAGTGAAATTGCCCAGATGTAGAACGACAGGGATTGATGTGACGCAACGGCACGGTGAAGTCGCGGACTGACGAAATCGAGAATCACAGCGGCGATAAGCGGAAACACGATAAGCGGAAACACCCTCATGGCGATGTCGAGCATAGAGATATGTGCTGTCGCGCCAAACCAGGTGAAGAGTATCGGGGCGAGGATCGCTACGGCGATGTTTGATGCAAGCGAATAAGTGGCAACCAATGCTATCGAACCACCGAGCATGCCGGTGACCACCGGAGCCGCGGTGGCTGTCGGGCAAAACACACATATAAAAGTACTCTGGGCTATCTCTGTGTCGATGGGGCGAAGAATGTAGTATAGGATGATGCCTAATCCGATCTGAACGGATAGAAGGGCCCAGATGAACCGCGACATGCGCATTTCGCGCAACGACAGGCGGCAATAGGTGATAAACAGCATCGCGAATATCAGGTAGGGCGACAAAAAAGCCAGGGTGTGTATGCTGTCGTGAAAGATTATTCCCAGGAGCATGGCTACCGGAAGCATCCATGGGCGTAATTTCTGCTGTATTTCTTTTATCTTCATCAGTGTCTCGGCTTGAGATTGCTTTTGCGAGTGCAAAGTTAGGCGATTTTTCGCGAGAATGGTGATAAAATATTCGTGTATCGGGCTTGAATGGCTTGAAAAACCGATAAAAAAATGTTGCATTTATAGTGTATATTTGAATCATTTTCGATAATCGGGTAATTTTTGACAATATAGCTATTTATATTAAATAATTATTTCTTTATTTGTAAAATCCATATATACAGTAAAATAAATATTAATATAAATAAAATCAGTTTATATTGACCTATAATAACTATTGACAAGTGGGTAAATGGTAGTAAATTTGCCACCGTAATGAATTAATCAGACAGGCAAAAATCGATCGGGAAAACAATTTTGATTGTCTTGTTGCTAAATTCAGATAGTTTGCGTTAGTAAGTAAAATAGGTATTTGATTTTGATGTTTTAGGTTGAATTCCTCGATCAATTCAATGGAACGGACACCGTCAAAAGCCCGAGAGGGCTGATAACCGGATGTCCGTTTCCCGTTTTTTATACTGCGCGATTTTAGGTAGCTACGACGTTTTTCCAGGACAAAAGCATAGAAGTTTCAAAGATTTTTCGCAATTTTGCACATTATAATATAAAACGATAAAATTGCAGTCCCGAAACATGGAGTTTTCAGCAAACCAAATCGCCGCTATGGTCAACGGCACAGTCGAAGGCAACGGCGAAATTACGGTAAGTACATTCGCAAAAATAGAGGATGGCCGTCCTGGAGCTATCTCATTTCTCGCCAATCCGAAATACACCAACTATATCTACGACACAAAAAGTTCGGTGGTGCTTGTAAGCCGGACTTTTGAACCGGAACGTGAGGTTAGCGCCACTCTTATCCGCGTTGACGATCCCTATTCCACAGTCGCCGCGTTGCTCGAAATGGCAAGCAAATATATCGTGGTGCATCCTACCGGCGTGGAGCAGCCGTCGTTTGTGGCCGAAGGAGTGGAGATACCGGCCGACGCCTACGTCGGAGCATTCGCCTACATCGCTCCCGGAGTCAAGATCGGCCGTGGCGCCAAAATCTATCCGCAGACCTATATCGGTGCCGGTGTTGAAATCGGTGAAGACGCCGTGATTTATTCCGGCGTAAAAATTTACTACGGTTGTAAAATCGGCGCGCGCTGTGTGCTTCATTCCGGTGTAGTGATCGGTTCCGACGGCTTCGGTTTCGCGCCCAAGGACGGTGTCTATCACAAAATACCGCAGCTGGGCAATGTCGTGCTTGACGATGATATCGAGATCGGCGCCAATACGGTTGTAGACCGCGCGATGATGGGGTCTACTCATATTCACAGCGGTGTTAAGCTTGACAATCTGGTACAAGTGGCTCATAACTGCGAGATAGGTGCCAATACCGTGATGGCAGCACAGGTCGGAGTAGCAGGTTCGACAAAAATCGGAGCGCAGTGTGTCGTTGGCGGCCAGGTGGGTTTCGCCGGTCATATTCATATCGGCGACGATGTGCAGATAGGCGCGCAGTCGGGTGTTCCGAAAAATGTCAAGAATGGCTCGCGCATTCAAGGATATCCCGCAGTAGACTATGGCGACTTTGCCCGTCAGACAGTCAATGTGAAGAATCTGACTAAACTCTATGCCGCTGTGCGCGAACTTCAGTATGAAATCAAAGAATTGAAAAAATAATTGAACACAATAGATATGAAACAGAAAACACTAAAGGAATCGTTCAAGGTGAGCGGCAAAGGTCTGCACACCGGACTTATGATCGAAGCGGAGTTCTGTCCCGCTCCCGAGGGCCACGGTTACAAATTTCAGCGCGTAGACCTTGAGGGTGAGCCTGTGATCGATGCCGTTGCTGAAAATGTATCAGCCTCGACACGCGGCACTGTAGTAAGCCGCGGTGATGTGAAAATTTCGACAATCGAACACTCGATGGCCGCGTTGTATGCTTTCGGCATAGACAACTGCCTGATAAAGCTCAATGCTCCAGAGATGCCTATTCTCGATGGTAGTGCCAAGGAATATTGCGAGAAGATACAGGCTGTGGGCGTAGAAGAACAAGCTGCCGACAAGGAGTATTATATCGTAAAACAGAAAATCGAAGTGCGCGACGATACTACCGGTTCATCGATAGTAGTGCTTCCGGATGATGATCTGGTAGTAGATGTAAAAGTAGAGTTTGATTCTCCGGTGCTTTCAAACCAGTTTGCATCGCTTGAAAATATCGACGATTTCGCCGCAGAGGTAGGCGCAAGCCGCACGTTTGTGTTTGTGCGTGAGATCGAACCTCTCGTCAAGGGTAACCTTATCAAAGGTGGAGACCTTGACAATGCCATTGTCATATATGACTCTCCGATGGAACAGGCAGAGCTTGACCGCTTGGCCGACCTGATGAACGTGCCGCGTAAGAATGTCACCGACTTCGGTTATATCAACAACTTCGCTCTGTCGGCTGAAAATGAGCCTGCCCGCCACAAACTTCTTGATGTATTGGGCGATATAGCTCTAATAGGTCGCCCGATGCGCGGACGTATCATCGCCACCCGCCCCGGACACACTATCAACACCACTCTGGCAAAAAAAATCCGCAAGGAAATAAAGCGTCAGGAGATACAGGCTCCGGTATACAATCCCAATGTCGAGCCTATTATGGATGTCAACCGTATACGACAGCTGCTTCCCCACCGCTATCCGTTCCTCCTTGTAGACAAAATTATAGAGAAGGGTGAGAGCTACATAGTAGGTGTGAAGAATGTTACCGGTAACGAGCCTTTCTTCCAGGGGCACTTCCCTCAGGAACCCGTAATGCCGGGCGTACTCCACATCGAGGCTATGGCACAGACCGGCGGTCTGCTGGTATTGTCGTCTGTAGACGAACCCGAAAAATATTCTACCTACTTCATGAAGATAGACAATGTGAAATTCCGTAGCAAAGTGGTTCCTGGCGATACTCTGATATTCCATGTGTCGTTTATGACTCCTTTGCGTCGCGGATGCGCCATGATGAAAGGTTACGCTTTCGTCGGCGAAAAGATTGTCACCGAGTGTGAATTCATGGCCCAGGTAATTAAAAATAAGTAAACGCTATGAGTATGAAACAACCATTAGCCTACGTGCATCCCTCGGCCAAAGTAGCCGATAGTGTGGTGATAGATCCGTTTGTTACCATCGATCAGAATGTGGAAATCGGAGAGGGTACGCGTATCATGTCTAATGCTACCATCTTGTCGGGCGCGCGTATAGGCAAAAATTGTACTATCTTTCCGGGAGCTGTGATCGGTGCAGTTCCACAAGACTTGAAATTCAGAGGAGAAGATACTCTTGCCATTATCGGCGACAATACCACTATCCGCGAGTGTGTTACCGTGAACCGTGGTACGGCAGCCAAAGGTAAGACTGTGGTTGGCAACAACTGTCTTATCATGGCTTATTGTCACGTAGCCCACGATGTTGTGGTAGGCAATAATGTCATCATGTCAAACGCCACGCAGCTGGCCGGAGAGGTCGTGGTCGATGACTACGCCGTGATCGGTGGTGGCACTCTGGTACATCAGTTCTGCCATATCGGTGGCCATGTGATGATTCAGGGTGGTGCGCTTATCAATAAAGATATTCCCCCGTATGTCAAGGCTGCCCGCGATCCTATCGCTTATACCGGTATCAACTCCATAGGTCTGCGCCGCCGCAACTTTACCAACGAGCAGATATGTCAGGTGCAGGATATATATCGTTACCTGTATATGTCGGGACTGAATGTGTCTGACGCTCTCGAGCGTATCGAGGCCGAACTTCCGGCTACTCCCGAGCGCGATGAGATTGTATTGTTTATACGTAATGCGAAACGCGGTATCATACGCGGTTACGTATAAATAGTTGCTACTGACGAAAAAAATGACGTCCGGTAAGCCTTATCGCAGGTTTTTCCGGACGTCTTTCTTTGTATAATGATGATCTTGATGTTTTAGTCAGAATAATGTCAGCTGTTCCGCAGGTAGCAGTCTGAACGTAGTGCGGTGATGGACAGTTGGCCCCAGGTCGCGTATGGCGCGACGATGGGCGGCGGTAGGATAGCCTTTGTTGATTTCCCAGCTATAGCCTGGAAACTGTGTTGCCAGATTTGTCATAAATTCGTCGCGGTGAGTCTTTGCAAGCACAGAGGCAGCGGCGATGTTGGCATATTTCCCATCGCCTTTCACTATTGTTTGATAAGGGATATCGCCGTATTGCGAGAATTTGTTTCCGTCGACAATAATCGATTGGGGCCGTACCTGTAGTGCGTCGAGGGCACGGTGCATAGCCAGTATAGAGGCGCGGAGTATGTTTATTTTGTCGATTTCGTCGGGTGTCACCATTGCTACCGCCCATGCCACGGCTTCACGTTCGATAATTGGCCGAAGCATATTTCGCCGCGATTCGGTGAGTTGTTTTGAATCGTTGAGCAGTGGATGTGAAAAGTCCGCCGGAAGGATGACGGCGGCGGCACATACTGGCCCCGCAAGACATCCGCGTCCTGCTTCATCGCATCCCGCTTCAAGTGATTGCGGATCGAGTCGTGGCGGCAGCGGCTGTTTATTCGGCATAGCAATATGAGTATTCCGGTCCGTCGGTCAGATATGACGAGTATTGTCCTATCGATTGTTTTAAAGCGGAGATCAACGGAGAAATATATGCATCATTGTGCCACTCCTGGTGTTCTGGCCATAGGGCTTTACCCAGCTCGTCGGCGCTGAAACTTAAGTTGTGGTTCGACATCAGATATATCAGAAGCTCGGCCTGCTGGCGGGGAACATCGAGGGCTGTTTCGTTCAGATATACGGTATATGTCGACAGATCTACTGCGAGACCATCATGGCTGATACGGCGAATTGTACGTGTCATTGATGCGGATGCAAGTCGTCGGCGTAAAACCGACTTTATGCGGGCTGCAAGTTCTTTCATTGAAAATGGCTTACGTACCACGGCATCCGCACCGGCATCGAGTGTGTCGTAAATGGTGACGGTAGTGTCGGGGTCGGGTGTGTAAGTCACAATCATTGCCACATCGCATGTATCGCCATTTAGCACATGATTTTCTACATAGTCGTAGGTGTCTTCGGCAAGCATACTGTAGTCCAGTATCATTGCTTTATAAGGCGAAAAGTCGGTTTCAGACAGTGTGCTGACATCAGTGGTAGTATCTGACGAATAGCCGTCATGCTCAAGGTGGCACTTTATCAAATCGCACATGACCTCGCTTTTATCGGCGACAAATATTTTGTCGTTCGACGCCTCCTGGTTTTCTTGTGGAGATGTGTTTTTTGATGGTTGAATCATGCTGTTTGAATAAAAACTCATGCAAATATAATAATGATAAGTATCAAGGTCAATAGTGTAATTATATCGGCACAGAATTTTATACACCGTGAAATAACTGTTAAAAAAAAGTTGCAGAAACCTTGTGGGGTGTAATTGTTATGTAACAGTTGCCGGACTGAACGGGATAACTGCAACAATGAGCAGAAATAAAAAAATCAGATGTAGGAGTAACGGTGGAATAGTTGTTTTGTGGTTGGATGGGATTTTTGTAAATTTGTGGTGTACATGGAAAAATCGGAACTACAAATGAAAACGCTCTACGACCGTGCGGCAGTAAACGGATTTTATTTCGGGCTATACCTCGTGGCTCTATTCTTTGTCAATGCCTATACACAGGCGTTGCCGATACTTTCTATTGTAGGGCTTGCGATGATGGTGGCTGTGCCGGTGCTGGTGTACCGGTGGCTTGCGTCGTCATATCGTGTCAGTAGACTTAAAGCGTCATACTCCGAGCTATGGCTCGAAGGCATAATGATGTTTTTCTTTGCCACACTTATCGTGTCGGTGGTATCGGTGGTATATATGTTGTGGATTCATCCCGGTTGGCTTGTCGAACAGATGACTACAGCTATAGAGCAGGCTCGTGCATCAGAACTCCCACAGCTCGAAGAAATGGCCTCGGTGCTGTCGGACGCGATGAAAGAGCGTGTGCTCCCGACCCCGATACAGCTTACCCTCGACATGGGATGGCTGATAATGTTTACCGGATCAGTGCTGTCGATGTGTATGGCCGCGCTGGTGCGCTCTCGAATTAAGGAAACAAAATAACTATGGATATATCAGTTGTAGTACCGCTTTACAACGAAGCAGAATCGCTGCCCGAACTTGAGGCATGGATCGCCCGTGTGATGGCTGAAAACGGATTCAGTTATGAGGTTATATTTGTCGATGACGGGTCTACCGATTCGTCATGGAGTGTGATACGTTCGCTCGCAGAGAAGAATCCCGCTGTAGGCGGAGTGCGATTCCGTCGCAATTACGGGAAGTCGCCTGCGCTCAATACCGGTTTTCTGCGTGCCAAAGGCGATGTTGTCATAACGATGGATGCCGATCTTCAGGACTCTCCCGACGAAATACCGGAACTGTATCGCATGATACGCGAGGATGGCTATGACCTTGTTTCTGGCTGGAAGCAGAAACGCTATGATCCTCTGTCTAAGACGATCCCTACCAAACTGTTCAACGCTACGGCCCGTAAGGTTAGCGGTATACATAATCTTCACGATTTTAATTGCGGCCTGAAGGCATACCGCAACGACGTGGTGAAGCATATTGAAGTATACGGCGACATGCACCGTTATATACCATATCTGGCTAAAAATGCCGGATTTTCGCGTATCGGTGAGAAAGTCGTTCATCATCAAGCCCGCAAGTATGGAAGCACCAAGTTCGGTCTCGACAGGTTTGTCAACGGCTACCTTGATCTCGCAACTTTATGGTTTACATCGCGTTTCGGTGTAAAACCAATGCATTTGTTCGGGTTGCTTGGCTCTTTGATGTTTTTTCTCGGATTTATAGCTGTTGCGATAGTCGGTTTTGGCAAGCTATATGCTATGAATCATGGTATGCCGTATCGCCTTGTCACCGATTCACCATATTTTTTCCTGGCTCTGACGCTGATGCTTATAGGTTCACAGTTGTTTCTTGCCGGATTTGTGGGTGAACTTGTAGTGAGAAATTCGCCTACACGCAATCACTACGAAATAGGAGAGGAGATTGTAAAATGAAGAAGTATACCCGTATCGTGAAGTCGATGGCTACCGCTGTGACGCTGTTGTCGATGCTTGCCGGATGCAATTCCGTGGGATGCATTGACAATCAGAGCGCACTGCCCCTCGCCGGATTTTATGATTACGAGACCCTGCAGCCTAAAACGTTGAATAACCTTGAAATAGGTGCTGTCGGCGCTCCCAACGATTCGCTGATGCTCGACAATACTCCGGCTGCGTCTACATATCTGCCGTTTAATATCGGCGAAAACGAAACGGTGTACTTTATCCGCTACAGTGGCTATGGTCTTGAAGATCCGGCTATGTTTGATACGCTGAAATTTGTATATGAGCGACTGCCATATTTTGCATCTAACGATTGTGGCGTCATGTACAAGTACGATATCAAACAGCTTGAATCGACATATCATCGTATAGATTCGGTAGCGTTGCCCCGCCGGGTAGTTACCAATATAGAAGTTGTGGCTATCGAAATATATTTTTCCGATCTGACCCCTCTGCCACGTCCCGTAGACCCTGAAGTACCTGAAAGCGGCGATAATGACAATGGCAGTCTGAATCCTTTTACTCCCGACGACAATGAAGAAGAGTGATAGCTTTATAATGCTGATAGTCGCCTTGCTGTCGGTCGTGTCGTCAGTGTCGGTTCGGGCTCAACGCCGTGTGACTCCTATCGACAATCCTGAACTGAAATCGGTGGTTGCCACCCGTACAACGTCTCCGACCGATAGTGCAGGCATTTCGCGGCCTGACGGTGTGGTGGAGCAAACCGATACTGAAGGTCGCATAATCCTGGTCGATACAGTAACCGGACATGAATACACGGATACCATTCTATTGCGGTCGCCAAAACGTATATATCCTACGTTTTATGCCGTGTCGGTCGGTGTCAACGTGTGGGATGCCGCTGCGCGGGCTTTCGGTGCCGACTATGGTCTCGGTTCGGTATGGGCGGAAATGTCGTTTCACAACTGGCTGAATCCTTACATTGAAGTAGGCCTCGGCTCGGCCGACCACACTCCCCGCGATGAGTCATTCAGGTATAAGTCATCGGTTGCACCGTTTTTCAAGATAGGAATGAATTATAATTTCCTATATAATTCCAATCCTCATTATTCTGTATATGCCGGAGTGAGATTAGGCTTTTCATCGTTTTCCTACCGGATAGAAGATGGCTCGACATCGAGCGGGTACTGGGATATGACAGAGCCGGTAAATGTGCCGCGGCAGTCGACATCGGCTGTTTATGCCGAAGGACTCGCCGGTGTACGTGTTTACATATTTTCCGATATTTATCTCGGATGGGAAATAAAATTTCACACATTGCTGTCTGATAAGGCAATGCCATATGGCAAGCCATGGTATATACCCGGATATGGTACTCGCGGCTCCACATTTGCCGCATCGTTTTCGATATCTTACCAGATACCTTTACATAAGAAAAAAGCTGCGGAGACATTGCCCGGTGCCGACCCTCAACCTTGATACAATCATTTATGGACAATACGGTAATAGAACGATATTTCTCCCTTACAGAACTGCAGAAAGAACAGTTCGGACGTATGGGAGAACTATACGCGGAATGGAATGCCAAAATCAATGTGATTTCGCGTAAGGATATAGAAAATATATATCCTCATCATATACTCCATTCGCTTGCGATAGCACGATTTATCAACCCGGCAGATGGAACGGCATTTCTCGACATGGGGTGTGGTGGTGGTTTTCCCGGAATACCGCTGGCTACATTGTGGCCTCATTGCCGGTTTCATCTTATTGACCGTATCGCTAAAAAAATTCGTGTGGCAGAAGATGTAGCCCGAAGTCTCGGACTTGAAAATGTAACATTTCAGCATGGTGATATCGGAGAATGCCGCGAACGCTATGATTTTGTTGTAAGCCGGGCTGTGATGGCAATGGGTGAGCTGTTGCCTTTGGTGCGTAAAAATATTGCGAGAGAATGTCGCAACGGCTATCCAAACGGAGTTATAGCTTTGAAAGGTGGAGATCTCCGGGCCGAAATGTCGACTATACGTCAACCTTATATTGAAGAAGATCTATCGCGATATTTTCAGGAGGATTATTTCAAGACAAAGAAACTTGTTTACGTAGATATGATGTCATAAATACCGGTATGCTGAACATTACAACTCTTACATTCGGACTTTTCGGAGTCAATACCTACGTGGTGTGGAATCAGGCAACACGCGAGGCTGTCGTTATCGATCCCGGCATGATGTATGAACGCGAAAATCAGGCGTTAGAAATGTTTGTCGCTGATAATATGCTGGAAGTAAGGCAAGTGATAAATACACATCTGCATGTCGACCATATATTTGGAAACAGGTATGTTACGTCGCGCTACGGAGTACGCTCTGCCGCGGGCGAGGATGATGCATTTCTTGGGGAGCAGGCTGCTGCCCAAGCGCGTATGTTTTCGTTGCCGGTGTCGCTTGAGCCGGTTGTTGTCGATGAGTATCTGTCTAACGACGAGAAAATAGACATATGTGGAGAGGAGGTGACCGTACTTGCTGTTCCGGGTCATTCACCAGGTTCGATAGCTCTTTATTTTCCTACATCTGGCTGGGTTATTACCGGAGATGCTTTGTTTGCCGGGTCGATAGGGCGTACAGATTTAATTGGTGGCAACCAGTCGGTATTGCTTCGGTCAATACGGGAGAAACTTCTTACATTGCCTCCGTCGACAGTCGTATATCCCGGTCATGGCGGCCCGACTACAATCGGTGAAGAGTCGGAGTCGAACCCTTATGTGTGATAGTACAGTATATATAACGAGAGTCCGATATAAGCGCAGTAAAAAACTGTGAGAGCGAGGGGTAGATATCGGGCGTTTTGAGAAAAAAGTATGTCAAAGTTCGCTTTGAGCCTGTTGTAGGGTGGCAATGGTGGATTTAATGACTTTAGAGGCACCAGGGAGTTTAGGGTCTCTAACGACTCTAAAAAACATGCCAAAGGAAAGTCCCTACGGCGAGATGGGAACACGTTTCCAAGGTAGATTGGGTGTAATCGATTGTTAATGAGGCGGACGCCAAACTTGGCGTCCCTACCG
>CAZOCO010000051.1:0-14226 GCA_964578325.1 uncultured Muribaculum sp. | reverse complement strand
AGGACTCTATAGTTGCTTATCAGGCTTCAAAACGTGGAGGTATATTATATTGCCAGGTCCTCGAGAATGGACGTATAAATATAGGAGGAAATTGTGTCCTCTATGCAAATAGCACACTTTTTCTACCGACAATGCGTAGGGTATAAGATTGGAGGCTATCGTGACAACCTGCATCGTGAGGCTTGCCATAGTTATGCGTCAAGTTGGTTAATTATCCATTACTGACCGGTCTGTTTCAGATTATTGTTATTAGTTATCAAATTAGTAAATTTTTGTGAGATTATTGCTTTGGCTCAGTTGGAAAGTTTGGGCGCAGTGTGCTGACTTATGGGAGGTTGGGCGTCGTATGTGGGCTGGGGAGAGAGATTTTGAAGTGTGGGGATGAAGATGGTGCCGGTTAAAACGGGAAGAGACCGGGAGGGGTGTATTTGCCTTCCGGTCTCTGCTATTGTTGTATGAAAAACTGTATGATGGTGGCTGTGGGTCAGCGTCCGGCTGCTGTCGAGGTGTTGGCCGACGAGTCGGCGTTGACGAGTTTCTGCACTCCGCGTTTCTGGCGGCCCCATTGCATGTTGTAGCTGATATGAATGTAGGGTATTCGCATGTCGAGGCGTGTATGGTGTTCGTTGCGGTTCCACTTGTTGAGCGATCGGCTTCCCTGGTCGTATTTTCCGAATGGCATGATCATGCCTGCGCTGAACGACCATTTTTTCCAGTTGTAGCTCAAATCGACCGAAGATACGTTTTCGCCCCACGAGATGCGTTCGCCCCACAGGTCGTGTTGAGCTCTTACGTATTGAACAGACAATGTAAAGCCCCAGTGTGTGAGCATCGCAGCTGCCTGGCCGTTCCAGTTGTGGTTGTAGAGTTTGTATGCGGCACCACGCATACGCTCGGCCCGATATTGCAGATAGCCGCTTATGGTTAGCCATTTGGGTATGATGTCGACTGATGGTGCCACCCATAAGGATATATTTTCGAGTCCGCGGCTGTTTTCATACGACGATATGAGTCGTCCGTCGTTCCAATAGAGGTATGGGGTGATGGCGTCGGGCGATGTGAATGCTCTTACTCCGAAATCTCCGTTGACGCGCGGAAGATTGTAGCTGTATCGCAGGGTGAGCATGTAGGATGATGATGTCTTCAGATCGGGATTGCCTACCTGCCACTGGAATCCGTCGATCTGCTGCGGGGCGATGTTTGTTTCGGCCAGCGACGGCGCTGACTGCCAGCTTGTGAAGCTCAATCGGAATTGTGCCGACTGTCGGGGCGAATAGGTGGCGGTGAACTGTGGCCGCACATTCCATGTGGAGTTGCCCTGCAGGGTTTCTTTAAACTTAAACGAGGTGTATTGTGCGCCAATTCCAGCTGTAAGGGTTACCTTTTTTATGCGCTGGAAGTATTCGCCGAAGAAATATACTCTGTCTTGTCGCTGATGAAATATCTCGCCGTCCATGTTGTCGTAGACCGAGCGGTTGCGATTGGCTGAATATGAGAGCCCGGCCGTGAGACGGGAATTCTTCCAGTTTTTGATGTAGTCGGTTTTAATACCGAAAGCCTTGTTGTTGTCGTGGATAGATGTGTTTACATCTGTGATTGTCGTGCCGTCGGTTGCATATCGTTCATTGTAGATACGTGATGTGCGTCCGTTGTACATTGATCCGTTCATATCTACGGCTATAAGCTGGTCGCCCGTAAAGTGATGTTCAAAATAAGCTGTCATACTCGGAGTGAATCCGTGTCCGCTGTTGGCATCGTGTACTCTGATGTCGGGCCGGGAGTCGTCGACCGACATCAGGCCATTGTATTGCATGGAATCAGACCACAGGCGAAATCCGTGCAATGCTATCCAGAACACGGTGGTATCCGGCTTAATGTAGCTATAATCGAGTTGCAGTCCGCCAAAAGTATTGTTGATATTACCGCCTTCCGGCTTTTCCCGACGTTCGATTTCTGTGCCATCGGGAAAGGTGAAAATTTCGCTGAAATCGCGGTGGGTAGCGAGCCGGTTGGTGAGTTTGTAATTTGCGCTTACGCCCCATTGCGAGTAGCCGTGATTGAGTTTGAGGGCACCACGATAGAATCCAAACGCGCAGTTTAGAGCAGGCATGGCAGATGTCATCAGCGAGCCGCCTGCGTCGGGGTTAATTACTATGAAGTTGAGTACGGCATTGGCTCCGTTGTAGCGCAGTCCCGGATTGTCGATCCACTCTACGCGCTTTATGGTTTCGGGTAATAGGTTTTTGAGTTGCTCGATTGTAGCTACGCGCCCGTTTATACGTATCTGCACATCTTTTCCGGATGATTTTATCGATTCAAGGGCTTCTGTTACGGTGACTGTGGGTATCATGAGATTGCGTAGCAACTGCATGCCGTTTTTGGAATTTTCCACCGCACTTTGTGATGGATATAATACGTCCATATCGGCTTTGTGGATTACTTTCGGAGCTTCGACGACAATTTCCTCCAGATTGACTGTCGAGGTGGAGTCGGCCGGCTCTTCAGCGTGGGTGAAAACTGCCGTTGCCAGGAGTATGGCAAAACAGATGTGTCGTGGCATGATTATCTAAAATTAAGATGAATATCAATTTTGACGCAAAATTATATATTGCGCGATTGTCAATTCTCAACAAATGTTGAAAAGAGCAAAATCTGTAGTATAGATGCATGTTGCGACCGAACGGTTGCATTCGTGCGTCATATCGTATGGCGCAGACGACTCAAGTGTGTAGGCGAAATATTCAGAAACGAGGCTATGTCTTTCAGCGCAAACAGATTGAAAAGATTTGGATGTCGGCGTATGAGCTCTTTGTATCGCTGCGTCGGCGACTTGCAATACGTGTCGATATATCGGTCGTAGGTCTGCGAGAACACAACTTCGGTCGAGCGATGTATGATTTCGCGTAGTGTTTCGTCGGTCTTGAGTCGCAGGGCAATTGCTGCTACCGGATAGCGTGATATCTCGCAATCTGAGTCTGCGACGATGGTCACGCGTGCTTTCTGCCCATTTATCGAGAATGGAAAATCGGCGACAAACTCGCCGGCAAATTCAAGGCCGACGACATGTTCGGTGCCGTCATCAGAATAAACTACATATTTCATTGTGCCAGAGTGGATGTAGCCGATGTAACGAGCACATTCACCCACACTACAGAACTCCTCGCCGCGAGCATACAGGCAGAGTTCTCCGCTGTTGACACATAAATCACGCCAGAAGGCAATTTCCGGCATATCGATGTATTTGTTGAAATTGTCGTTCATGACTACAAAGTTAGTCAAAATACGCCAATTTACCCCCCCTATGTTAAAATTTGTTAATGAGCTAAAACTCAATACTGATTAAATAATACATATCTCCTGTAGAGATTTAGCAAATTTGTGTACGGATATATTTATTTTTTTTATTGTTGCTTCTCGTGGGTTCTTAATACCAAGAGCATATTGTCGCATTTGGCTCGGATTAATATCGCATATACGGGCCAGATCGTTTGGTGTCAGGCCATATGTGCGCATATATGCGCATAAATCGGTTAAAGAATATGTACGCATAGATTACATTTTATTCCGCAGATATGCTGACAATTCTTTCATGTTGTCAAAATTCTTGACAACAACATTTTCGTAAGATCGGATTCTTTTTTTTGATCTGGAGTTTTTGACAACCTCGAACATGTTTTTCACACCTGTAGTCATATTGCATATCTCAATTTCGGGAAATTGAGATATGAGGACACACAATTCATCAGAAAAAGATCTCGAAATAAAAGAGACTCCTTCAAAATCAAGTATAACAGAGGTATTTGTGGATGAGATGAATTTGCAGATGATATCTACAGCCGAGCGTGATCTTACATCAGCTCCGATTGTCTCAATAATATTTATATGTGCCATAATCAACAGATATAATCATAGTAGTCAAAATTCTCCGGAGCAGATACCGGAATTTTCATTAAAATTATAGATCCGGACCAATAAATATCTTCCGGCAGATTTAAATATGTTTTTTTATTTTTGTCGAATCGATGAAATGCCCCACCAGACAACATGAAAAATTCACCGCCGAGGCCATCGACTAACATCTTTTTTGTGGTCGATATCCCATAACCTCTTGATTCACACTCCGGTCGTTCTTTTGTTGAAAAACCTTCATTAGCCATTTTTAATGCATCCGCTTCGCTGTCTCCGATTTGATCAAGATATTTGCCACGATCTGTGTAACTACCGAATACCGTGATTCCAGTATCAGCAATACATATATTTATGCATCGTTCAGATGGTATAAATTGAGAGAAAATATAACCGTGTTTTGATTTTGAATGTTCATTAATGTTGCATACAAGTTCTCCTATCATATATGACAGTGGCGTTTTTATGGCAGGATTAATTTTGGCTTGGCGTTCAATAATACCTTGAAGTACACTTTGAACTCCATCAACATTTTGATATGACATATCAAATTTGCATATAGGTATATATGTCCGATTGTAAAAATCCTTCAATTCAGTTCGGATGTCATTTTGTCCATTAATAGTAAGCAAACTATCAAATCGTATTAGATTAAGATAGTTGGAAAGCCTTTGGCAGATATTTATACATTTAATTTCTTTATGACAATTATGACGGTATATAGCCAGTGGGGCGATGAAGAAAGGATGGAAAAAAGAGCAATTCTCAAAATCCCATACAATGTCATTGCCTGAATTTTCTGTGGCATAAATAATTTCAAATAATTCATTGAATACACTACCTATGCGTTCGTCGCGCGGTACGTGTGGTATACTGATTGTTACCGGCATACAATATAAGTCATAAATATTTGTCTGTTTACAAAGGTAACTATTTTTGTTGTCTTTTTATTTGATATATCGCACTATTTTTAATTTTTTTTATAATTAATCTAATCTAAAAATATTTCAGCAAAGTTGGTTGAGTGTCAGTCGGCCACGTAGAAGCGGTATACGATGGTATGGTGGTAGAGTTGGCCGGGGTATAGGGTGGCTTGTGGTAGATGCGGCTGGTTTGGTGCGTCGGGCGGGAATTGACATTCGATGGCTACGCCGTCGTAGTCGCGATATGGTCGTGGTAATTTTCCTCCGGATGGTTTGCAGAGTGGCGATCCGTCGAGCCAGTTGCCGGTGTAAAGCATCGCTCCGGGGTAGGTAGTCGATATGTCAAGGCCGCGATGCGATCGAGGATCGGTGATGGTGGCCAGCCTGCGTAAGGAGTCATTGTTTTTGCTGTCGTCGAGCATAAAATAGTGGTTGTATCCTTTGCCGGTACGTAGTGTAGAGAAATCTGTGCGGATGTCCGCGCCGATGGGTTTGGCCGACAGAAAATCCATCGGAGACCCTTCTACAGGTTCAAGGTTGTCGGAAAGAGGTATATCCGTGTTGTCGACCGGTAGCCATCGCCGACACATCAGTTGCAGATATTGGTCGAGACACGATCCGCTGTCGTGTCCCGACAGATTGAAATATGCGTGGTTGGTGAGATTGACTATTGTCGTGGCATCTGTCGTTGCCCGATATGTGATAGACAGTGTGGTATTGACGTCGTCCCAGCTGTATTCGACTTCTACATGCAGATTGCCGGGATAGCCTTCTTCACCGTCGGGCGACAGTCGGCTAAAACATACACCGTGTGATGTGAGACGCCATTGCCACAAGCGATTCATAAAACCTGTAGGGCCACCGTGCAGAGCGTTAGGGCCGTTGTTTATAGTCAGGGAGTATCTATTGTCACCGATAGAAAAATGTCCGTTGGCAATGCGGTTGGCAAACCGTCCTGGAGTCTTTCCTGCACACGGGCCGTCGGCCATGTAGTCGGCCGGATCGCCGTAGCCTAAAACAATATCGTCAAGCTCCCTATTGCGGTCGGGGACTACCACCGAGGTAATCCCCGCACCGAGGTTGGAGAGACCAACGATGCATCCGCTGTCGCCCGTAATCGTGATCAATGCGATACGGCCTACACGTGTATCGGTTTCTGTTACATTGATTTTCATATGGGCAAATGAGTCTTTATAGTTTGGATGCGATAAATGTGCGTGTGGCCGCAATACCGTCGTGGTTGGGGTCGAGTGCCGCTACTTCGTCGAGCAGTGACAGACCCTTGTCGGTGTTGCCCAGGCCTATGTGTCCAAGAGCCATCATGTATTTGCAGTGTATGGTGTTGCGAAGCTGTAGGTCGCCGTCCCATATCTGCAGATCGGGAAGTGACACGGCGAAATAGTCCATGACACATGGCTCGAAGATATTCTGTTGTCCGAAATTGAGCAGTCTGTTGAAACGTCCGCGGGCTTCGTTTTCGCAGCCGAGTGCGCGCAAGGCCAGTCCCTGATAGAAAATCTTGTCGGGTTTGGCATCGTTGTAATACAAGGCGGCAGCCGGCTCTGTGGGGCCTTCGGTCGCTTTTTCCCAGCACTGACGTGCTTTCTCCATGTCGCCCAATCCATGATAGGCCAGACCGAGGAAGTATAGGAAATCATTTTCTTGTGCACCGTGAAGTTTTCCTTCTCCAAGATGGTGTGGATACACAAGGCACTCATTGAGCAGACCGACAGCATCGTTGTAGCGCTTGTCGACAAGGGCACGTTTGGCCAGCTCGACGCGTGATATCTGATATTGAGCGGGAACTTTACCCTCTCCGCCTTCCCACGGATGGAAAATGTGTGAGTCGAGTTTTTTCATGGCCTCCTCGTAGCGGCAGGTCTGATTTAGCAGTGTGATTTCTTCAAGTACAAGATCGTCTCGTTGGGCGACGAGATGGGGGTATTTTTGGAGTAATGCAAGACGGTCGGAGTGTAGACGCCCTACACGTTTGTAGAGTTGGTCGAGTTCCATTAATATGCGGGCATCCGATGTGTCGAGACTGAAAGCCCGTTCGATGGCTTCAATGGCCTTTTGTGTGTCGTTCTGTTTGTTGAAGTAAGCGAGTGAAAGATTGCGCCATACTGTGGGAAATTGACTGTCAAGTGTAGCTGAACGTTCCCATAGTTGTGTGGCAAGATCATATTGTCGCTTGTCATAGTATAGATTGCCGAGAAAATATGGAGCGCGCGGGTCGGCCGGATCAACAGCCATCGCGGCGTTGAGAGCCAATATAGCCTCCAGTCGGTTGGGGAAACAATATCGCGGGTCGGCGGTGCGACCTTTAGCAAATGCAACGGCCGCATCATCGGTTTTACCGGCCAATAGCGCTGTCCATCCGCTGTAGTACCACGTCATTGGTGTCACGGCTTCTTCTTCGGATGCAATCTGCCATAAAGCCAGAGCTTCGTCATAGCATCCGGCCGCTACATAGTCGAGAGCGATCTCATCGTAGTTGTGGGAATCGCGACGCATCAGCGATTTCATAAGTGTAAGCGCAGCGGTGTCGCCATTGAGGTAGCTTTCAAACATAGCGCCATAGTTGAATGGATCTATTTCGAGCGATTCAGCGATAAGAGCTTTGGCCTCGTCGCTGCGTCCGAGTTTGCGCAAAATTGCAGCTTTTAAGGCACGGGCCTTGTGGTTGTGCCAGTTGCGTATGAGCGAGCGCTCTGTTTCATGGAGAGCGTCGTCAAGATTGTCGCGCATGGTTGATATCTGCGCACAGGCGAAATATCCGGCATCCTGCCAGGCTCCATTCCACGTCGATTTGTAGAATCGATCGTAAGCTTCGTCCATGCGTCCCTGATATTTCAGGGCAAGCCCGAGATTGTAGATCGGTTCGCCATCGTAGGGATTTGGATTACGGCGTGTAATGACCTTTACTGCCTTCTGCAGATATTTTTCAGCAAGATCGAAACGCCCTTTGCGTATGTACCACAGCCCCATGGCGTTGTTGCATCGGACATCGTCGGGATCGCGTCGCAATGCCTCTTCGTAATAGTCGAGAGGAGAGTAGGTGGCGTGGCGGTATTGTTCGAGATGCTGTCCGGTGAGAAAAAGCTGCTCGACCGTTTTTATGTCGCCTGGCATCTCCGCGGCTTCAGCAGCATCGGGAATCGGGCGGACTTCATCGGGTTCGGCATGCCAGGTCAGAGCCGTTTTTCTATTCTTGATAATCTCTACGTTGAGATTGTTAAACGGAACGTCGCCTACATTGATACGACGCTCGAAGACTTCTTCTGGCGATAGTGTAAATGCTGCCGAGAAGAATGATTCTCCATTGTCGCCGCTGACTTTAATTTCTACATTCTGGCGCGATGTCGCGAATATTTTCAATGTCACAGCTCCTTGGTCGGCAGGCTCGATGTTCATGAGCAGGTCGCGGCTGGCATTTTTTACTATGCCGAGTTCGCGGTAAGGGAGAAAATATTGTGTGAATGCTTTCTCTTCATAGGGCATGAGCCATGTGAAATCGGGCTGATTTTCTGTGTATACGCCGGCCATGAGTTCGATATACGGGCCATCGTCGTCGGTGAGATTGCGATCCCAGGCCCGGCCGAAGTCGCCGTTGCCCCATGTCCATTGTTTTTTGCCCGGCGATACGTGGTGCGACGCAACGTGAAGCATACCGGAACGTGTATCGTTTTCGTATCCACCCTCAAAGTCAAAGCGCGAATTGACACCCATATACGATGTCGGCACATAAATGTTTTTATAGTTGGAAATGTCTACGCCGGCTGAATAGTCCATCTTGTAGTAGGTGCCGGTAGCGATAGGAAACGAGCTGACGGCACGTTTGCCGTGGTCGAATACAGCGTTGATGTCCGGCGGAAATACGCTCTGATAGTGGTCGTTGACGGCTACTGCTGGGTTTGCCCACCATAAGAATGTCTGCGGTACATCTGTGCGGTTGTATAGCACACCGGATATTTCCAGATACGCATGTCCCGGCCGCAGGGTGAATCCGGCCATTCCTTTCTGGTGGAACATACGTTCCATTTCGCTGACCCATACGGTTACAGAGCCGTCGGCGTTTTCCTCTATAGTGCAGTCTACAGGCATGAATGTGCTGGGACGATGGTGTTGAGGCCAGTTGAATTCGATGCCTCCTGAAATCCATGGCCCCGCAAGGCCTACGAGAGCAGGTTTTATCACGTGGTTGTAGTAGACGAAATGGCGTTGGCGAATCTTATCGTAGGCCATCTGTATGCGGCCTCCGAGTTCGGGGAGTACCATCACCTTTAGATATTCATTTTCGATGAAGACGGCATTGTATACGTGGTCGGTCTTTTCATCGGATATCGATTCGATGACAGGGTATGGATAAACCACGCCCGACGAACCTTGATATACTCTTTTTTCGAGAAAAATAGGATTTTTTTCAGGTTCGCCGACCTCATAGGTCGGTATTGTCACCTTTTCTTTCCAGGCTTTAACCATGACAATGAGATGTGATTAAGAATTTTTATTAGAATCGTGCTTTATAAGTTCTTGTTCGAGTTGTTCGAGACTCTTCCCCTTGGTCTCGGGTACGCGTGTCATACAGAATATATATCCGGCGGCACATATTGCGGCATACAGCCAGAATGTGCCGTAGCTTCCGAGCGAGGCGTTGAGCAGAGGGAAAGTGTAGGTGAGAGTAAAACATCCCGTCCATAGAGCGAAAGTGGCTACTGCTACAGCTACCCCACGCACACGGTTGGGGAATATTTCGGCCAGCAGTACCCACGCCACAGGGCCAAGGGTGGTGGCATAGCACGCTATCGCGGCAACTACGAGTATTATCATGAAGAAGCCGGTGATGTGCATATAGTAGCACGCGCCGAGTATCGCATAAATAATGGCAAGTCCGGACGCACCGATCAGCATGAGTCGTCGGCGCCCGATTCGGTCGATGGTGAAAATGGCTACGATGGTAAAGACCACATTGGTTATGCCGGTCAAAACGATATTAAAGAGCATCTCGCCAAGATCGTAGCCGGCATCGGCGAATATCTCTTGTGCGTAGTTGAAAATGACGTTTGTTCCGCACCACTGTTGGAATACTGCAATTACAATGCCGAGG
This sequence comes from uncultured Muribaculum sp., assembly GCA_964578325.1. Lineage (GTDB taxonomy): Bacteria > Bacteroidota > Bacteroidia > Bacteroidales > Muribaculaceae > Muribaculum. The sequence continues at coordinate 4,290 of CAZOCO010000051.1, read as the reverse complement.
ACAAGCACTGCGCGGTATGGACGGCTTAACAGCAGACGCAATCCGCCGTTGCCGTCAGTGTCGCCACGACGCTCTTCGACTGCATGTATCTCCTGGGCGGCATACACTTCGCCACCTATACCTGTCAGTATGGCGGTCGCTTTGTCTGAATGACCTTTCATTACCAGCCATCGGGGACTTTCCGGAATAAAGAATGCCAGAATCACAAATGCCAGTGCCGGTACACCTTCTGCCCAGAACATCCATCGCCATCCCATCTGACAGTTCCACGAGTTGAGGTCGGCAATAGTTTGTCCGGCGGGTATAGGTTCTGCGATAAGCAGATTGACTATCTGTGCCGCAAGTATGCCGAGTACTATGGTGAGCTGATTCAGTGCTACGAGTTTTCCACGTATGTTTGTGGGTGCGACTTCTGCTATATACATTGGTGATAGTCCCGACGCCACCCCGATTGCGATTCCACCGATAAATCGTGATATGAGAAACCAGTCGAATGAAGAAAAATATCCGGTCATCACAGCCGACAGAAGGAATACCACGGCCGAAAATATGAGCAAAGGCTTGCGCCCGTGGCGGTCTGCCATGGCTCCGGCAAACATAGCGCCGATAAGACATCCTACCAGTGCGATAGACATTGCCAGTCCCTGGGCCGACGGATTGTTCTCGATGCCGAAAAAAGTTTCGTAGAAAGGTTTCGCTCCACCTATCACCACCCAGTCGTAGCCGAAAAGCAGTCCGCCGAGTGCCGATACACAGCAGATGAAGTAGATGAATTTGCGATTGAAATTTTGTTTCATTATGGGATATTTGTGTTGTTTTATGGTATTGTACACAAGTACGATGCAAAATTATGACTACTGCCGGGCAAAAAAAATGGACAAAAATCATAATTTGATGGACAATCTTACGATTTTTCCGTAAAAAGTGATTACTTTTACCCGATCATAATAAAATAGTACAGACGATGATGAAGCTTAAGGACGGGTTTAAAGGAGAGGCGGCAGTAGTGCTGCCTAAAATGATCGTCGATATACTTGAGTCTGACTCATACACCAAGCACCTATATGTGACTGATATGGGATATTATCCAAGGGCGGCCAATCACTATCGCGAGCGGCTCGAACCGCTCGGACAGAACATACTTATAGTATGTGTCGATGGCAAAGGATGGGTGAAAGTTGGCGAGCGGACATTTATGCTTACTGCTGACCAATGTTTCGTCGTGCCTGCGGGAACGGCTCATAGCTACGGTGCCGACAGCAACGACCCATGGACAATCTACTGGATACACTTCTGTGGAGATATGGCCGGAGGGATAGCAGATGCGCTTGGTGGCGTGGTGCGTGGATTTACACGTCGGGAGGATACCGGACGCGAGCTTTTTGATCATATGCTCGATTTGTTGTCAAACGGTATGTCTATAGAAAATCTTCGATATGCCATGTCTCTGTTTCATCATTATATCGGTCGGTTACGCTATCTTGTTGCAGGAAACCGGTCGTCAGGAAGCGAAGCTGTCGGAGAGGCTGATACTATCGATAGTCTGCTTCGTTATATCGATAATAATGTGTCGCGTCATCTTACATTGGCTGATCTTGCCGCTTTAAGCGGATATTCGCAATCTCATCTGTCGGCATTGTTTACGGCACGTACCGGGTTGTCTCCTATCAGCTACTGCAATATAGCCAAGGTGCGCCATGCTTGTCATCTGCTTGATACTACTTCGCTGCGGCTCAATCAGATATGCTATAGGGTGGGAATCGATGATCCTTATTATTTCTCTCGTTTCTTCGCAAAGATGATGGGTATGAGTCCGCGCGATTACCGTCGTCGCCCAAGACCTTGAGCATCGAGTGCTATCTGTATTCCAGGCAGTCGTCGAGTGCGTCGGTGATTGCCTTTTTGTCAAGATTTTGGCCTATGATTACGAGTTTTATCATGCGGTCTCCATAAACGGGATCCCAGTCGCGTCGTAGCCCCGGTTCGCGTATCATCAGCGCTTCCAGTTCGTCGGGCGATGCCGTTGCATACCATAGTCCGGCACGGGTGAGTTTTTTCTGTACTCCGGCTTGTTCAAACAGATACGACATGTCGCGGTCGTGGCGGAAGTATATGATACCCTTGGTGCGGATAATGTTGCGTGGCCATGCCGAAGTCACCAGATAGTCGAAACGGTTCATGTCGAAAGCCTGACGCCTATAGTAGACCATCGTCTGTATCCCGTATTCTTCCGCTTCCCCTTCTGGGTGGTGATGATGATGGTGATGGTGGCACTCTTTATTGTGGCACTCTTCATCATTGTGGTGGTGATGGTCGTCCGTATGTTCGTGGTGATGGTGGTGTTCATCTTCTTCTGCGCTACCTTCTATTGCCTGGATCCATGTGGCTGAAGTCGCTACAGTCTCGAAATCAAATTCATGGGTATCGAGAATCAGGTCGAGGTCAATATCAGCGTAGTCACATTCTATGATTCTGGCTTTAGGTTGCAATGCACGTATTATAGCATGGATACGTGCGGCTTCTTTGCTGTCGACTTCAGATATTTTGTTGAGCAATACTACATTGCAGAATTCGATCTGCTGTATGATGAGGTTTTCGATATCTTCCTCGTCATGTTTTGTCTGCAGTGAGTTTCCGCAATCAAACTCGCTTTTAAGCCGCAGTGCATCTACTACGGTCACTATACAATCGAGCCGTGGGGTACCGCCCGCCGTAAACTTCTTGTCCATTACCGACATCGAGCAGATGGTCTGCGCGATCGGCTCGGGCTCGCATATGCCGCTGGCTTCTATTACAATATAATCGAAACGGTCTGAATTTATAAGACCCGACAGCTGGTCTACGAGGTCAGACTGCAGCGTGCAGCAGATACATCCGTTCTGCAGTGCCACGAGGTCGCCATTGTCTGTTCCTCCTACCACGCCACCTTTCTGAATAAGTGTGGCGTCAATGTTGATTTCGCCTATATCATTGACTATTACAGCGAATTTGATCCCCTTGCGATTTGAAAGTATGCGGTTGAGCAGTGTGGTTTTTCCACTTCCCAGGTATCCGGTTAGAAGCAGTACAGGTATTTCTCGATTATTCATAGTAGCGGATTGTTGGAGTTTCTTTTACGAAATTAATCAATTTTTATAATACAGCAAAATTCAAGTGAGAGACAAAAAATGTACTAAATGATGGGAAATCGTAAAATAAAGCGATAAAAATTTGGAGTTTACAAAATAAGTGTATATCTTTAAGACATTATCCATGAAACATTAAAAGCAATGCGACGAATATTGATGACAATGATAATGGTGGCCGCGGCGCTGATCCCGGCCTTTGCGGTGCTGACAGCCGACAGTGCCGCCTACCGCCTGGAGTTGCAGCGCTACCTCTACCCGCAGGAGAAGATCCATGTCACCACCGACCAGGGGCGCTATGTAGCCGGAGACACCGTATGGCTGCGCGCTTTCGTGGTGGACGCGGCAAGCCACCGCCCCCTGACGCTGTCGCGCTACGTCTACGTCGAGCTGCAGAACCCGATGGGCGACACGGAGACGCGCATCAAGCTCCGCCACGACAGTGCCGGCGTCTTCGCGGGCTATCTTGCACTATCAGACGAGCTTCCCGAAGGCGATTATACGATGCATGCCTATACCGCTTTCATGGAGAACCAGGGGAGCGGCTACTATTTCTGCAAGCGTCTTGCTGTAATGTCGCCTCTGTCAGGCCGCGCCGTCATCCGCAGTTCCGTAGAGCCGGGCTCCGACCGCCTGACACTGTATGTCGCCGACAATTCCGCGCCCGACGTCCCGGTCTATTTCAAGGAGATGATCCTCACCACATCTGAAGGTCGTCAGATCATGCGCGGCCCGGCCAAAAAGGCCGAGACCGTAGCGCTACGCCCCGAGGAACTCCGCAGCGGCGTGGCGCTGGTCAGGTTCGACAACTACGCCCGCTATATCGGCCTGCCAGGGCCTGTGTGCGACAGTATTTCCGTGGGCTTCTATCCCGAAGGAGGTTATCTTGTCCCCGGGGAGGCCAACCGTGTCGGTGTAAAGCTCCTTGACAGCAACGGCCGCGGAGTTGATGCCACCGGCACTGTCTACGACAGCCACAACAGCCCAGTTGCAAGCTTCACCACCGTTCACTGCGGTATGGGCACACTGATGCTTATCCCGCAGTCCGGAGAGAGCTATACAGCCGAGATCGGAGGCCACAGGTATGCTCTACCGCCGGTCAATACAGACGCCGCGGTAGTCAGGGCCGAGGTTCATGGCCGCGGCTATATCGCCGTCAGCACCG
>CAZOCO010000050.1:0-14262 GCA_964578325.1 uncultured Muribaculum sp. | reverse complement strand
GCTGGTTCAGAGCATCTGCCTTACAAGCAGAGGGTCGGGGGTTCGAATCCCTCACCGCCCACTATCAAAAAATACAGCCTTGAGATGAAAAAATCTTGAGGCTTTTTTATTTAACTATCATGAATTTCACTCCGATAGTCCGCCCCATATTCAACCGGCGCATAAACATATGGAAACGACATGCCGAAGCTGTCGAGGCCACTCAACGCCGACAACTTACCTACATACTGCGGCGTGCCACCAATACACTGCAGGGCATCAACTGCGGCTATAATACCATAAGCAGCTACGAGCAGTTTCGCACAACGGTACCGGTAAGCGACTACACCGACATACGTCCGATGGTAGAACGCATGATAGAGGGCGAACGCGATATACTCTGGCCGGGAGTAACCCGCCGCTATGCCCAATCCTCCGGTACTTCCGACGGCAAAAGTAAATTTATACCTATCACCGACGACTCGCTACGTATCAACCACTATCAAGGCGGATTTGATACAGTAGCCCATTATCTTCATCTATATCCGGACTCTCGCATATTTGCCGGTAAGGGCTTTATTCTCGGCGGAAGTTTCGCTAACGAAATCAATCCACCGAAAGGGGTAAAAGTAGGAGATCTGTCGGCCAACCTCATTGACGCCATAAATCCGCTGGCCAATATGGTACGCATACCCGACAAAACTACCGCACTGCTGCCCGACTGGAACAAAAAGCTACCGGCTCTGGTAGAGGCAGCCGTAAAGGCTGACATAACCAATATATCGGGAGTGCCGTCGTGGTTTCTGACTGTACTGAAAGAGTCACTGAAAGCTACCGGCGCCACCACCATCAATGAGGTATGGCCCAACCTTGAAGTATTTTTCCACGGAGGGATATCGATGGAACCATACTGGCAGCAGTACTCACACATCACCTCCCCCGGAATGCGATATCTTGAAACCTACAATGCATCGGAAGGATTCTTTGGAGTACAGACTGCAATAGGCGACCGCTCACTATCGCTGCTAACCGATGCCGGAGTGTTTTACGAATTTGTTCCGGCCGACAATGCCGATGCCGCGCCACTGGCGGCGTGGGAGGTGGAAGAAGGACAGACATACGCACTACTTATCACCTCGGTCAACGGCCTGGTACGCTATGCTATCGGCGACACGGTGAAAATCACGTCAAAAAGTCCGCTACGATTCATCATCGCAGGTCGCACCAAACACTATATCAACGCATTCGGCGAGGAACTTATGGTACACAACGCCGAAGAGGCAATGGCCCGCACATGTACCGAACTGCAGTGCCATGTCGACAACTATACCGCAGCACCGGTCTATGCCGGCGACACCACACGCGGATGCCACCAATGGCTTATAGAATTCAGCGGCGACATACCCGACACAGATCGCTTCGCCGATGTACTCGACCGCCATCTCTGCGAAATAAATTCAGACTATCAGGCCAAGCGGCAGGGTTCGATATTCCTCGACCGCCCACTCATCACGGTAGCACCGGCTGGACTGTTTTTCAACTGGCTCGCCGCTACAGGCAAGGTAGGCGGCCAACGCAAAGTACCTCGTCTGTGTCCCGACCGCCGGTTTATCGACCCGATGATAGCCATGATACAATCATCCAAATAGCGCCACAAAAAATGACTGCCATCTCACCACAATCATTTGACACGTTTCTCATCATCATGACCGGCATGGCTGTGATAGTATTTATCGCTCTGCACTTCGTCAATGCAGGATATGGCATGATGTACACCCGCCGCTGGGGGCCTGCCATAGACAACCGCATAGGATGGATGCTGATGGAAGCTCCGGTATTCATTGCGATGGGATTGCTGTGGTGGTTTTCATCACGAAGGTTTGAACCTGCACCTTTAATATTGTTTCTGTTTTTTCAGATACACTATCTGCAACGCTCGTTCATCTTCCCGCTACTGTTTCCGTCGAGAGGCAAGATGCCGTTGAGTATCATATTGATGGCGGTAATATTCAATCTACTCAATGCCATGATGCAAGGTGGATGGATATTTTACATCTCGGCACCCGACCGTTATCCTGTGAGCTGGCTGTGGAGCTGGCAGTTTATCGCCGGGGCAATCATATTTATTGCCGGAATGACAATAAACCTACAGTCTGACAACATCATACGCCACCTGCGCAAACCGGGCGACACGCGCCACTACATACCGCGCGGAGGAATGTTCCGCTACGTATCGTCGGCCAATTATCTGGGAGAACTGATAGAATGGACAGGTTTTGCCGTGATGACATGGTCGTGGGCCGGTGCAGTGTTTGTAGTGTGGACATTTGCCAATCTGGCTCCACGTGCACGCCAGATTTCGCGTAGATACTCTGCCGAGTTCGGCAAAGAGTTTGACAATCTCAATCTTAAATCCATATTACCATTTCTCTACTGATGGAAAAGCTCTTTACCCCGGGCTATATCGGCCCCGTAGAAATTCCAAACCGCATCATCCGTTCGGCCGCTTTCGAGGCCATGTGTCCCGGCAACCGTCCGTCACAGCAGTTGCGCGACTACCACATGTCGGTAGCCCGCGGAGGCACAGGCATGACCACCATTGCATACGCTTCGGTGACACGAAACGGGCTGTCGTTTGAACGTCAGCTGTGGATGCGTCCCGAAATAACACACGAACTGCGCGATCTTACCGACGAATTGCATTCGACAGGAGCAAAAGTATCTATTCAGCTCGGCCATTGCGGAAACATGTCTCACAAATCTACAGCAGGAGAGACGCCTATATCGGCATCAGGCCGGTTTAACATCTACTCTCCCACTCCAGTCAGGGCGATGCGCGATGACGAGATAAGAGCTATGGCCCGCTCGTTTGGCGATGCCGTCAGACTGTCGCGCGACTCCGGTATGGACTGCGTGGAAATCCACGCCGGACACGGCTATCTCATATCTCAATTTTTATCGCCATACACCAATCACCGCCGCGACAGCTGGGGTGGCTCGCTCGATAATCGCATGAATTTCATGCGCCGGTGTATGGAAGAGGTGATGAAAGCAGCCGGAAGCGACATGGGCGTCCTGGTAAAGATGAATATGCGCGACGGCTTCAAGGGAGGCATGGATATCGATGAATCTATAACCGTAGCACGCGAGCTACAGCAACTCGGTGCCCATGCACTGGTACTGTCGGGCGGTTTTGTGTCGCGTGCACCAATGTATGTAATGCGCGGCGAAATGCCCATCACGACCATGACTCATTACATGGACTGCTGGTGGCTGAAATACGGCGTGCGGATGTTCGGACGTATCATGGTACCACCGGTGCCTTACAGCGACCTGTATTTTCTCGAAGACGCCCGCAAGTTTCGCTCCGAGTTACCCGACATGCCACTGGTCTATGTCGGAGGCTGCTCAACACGCAAAGCTGCGCGACGCGTAATGGACGAAGGATTTGAATTCGTGCAGATGGGTCGTGCGCTTCTGGCCGATCCGGCATTTGTCAACCGCATGAAAGCAACCCCTGAAAACGAAGACGTCGACTCTGGATGTGAGCATACCAACTACTGTATAGCACGAATGTATTCGCGCGAGATGGCTTGCCACCACTGTCTGTGGGACAAACTACCATCATCTATACGCCATGAAATAAGCCGCATAAAGAAACAAAATGGCTACTGACCGCATATATTCAGTCCTATCGGGCCGACTGACCGTAGTAACCGGAGCATCATCGGGTATCGGGCTTGCATACTGCAGACTCATCGCCTCGCAGGGAGGACACCTGCTTATGATGTCAAATCAGGACACCGAACTAACCGAGACCTCTGCCAGCCTCAAAGCCGACTACGGCGTTGAGATTCACACTCTATGCATAGATCTGTCGCGACACGACGCAGCCGAAGCCGTCACCGAAGCCATAGCAACCACCGGTCAGACACCGATACTGCTTATCAATAACGCCGGCATTTTTGATTTCGCACTGGTCAATACGCTGTCGCCCCGGCGCATCGACATGTATATCGACCTGCACATGCGCACTATGACACGCCTGTGTATCGACATATCGCATATGATGGCAAAGAATGGCCAGGGATATATACTCAACATGTCGTCGATGTCGTGCTGGATGGCAATGCCGGGCATAGCGATGTATGCCGCCACAAAAGCCTACGTACACACATTCTCCAGAGCACTGCGCATTGAGCTGCTCGACAGCGGTATCAGCGTCACCGTGGCTTGTCCCGGAGGCATCTCTACCGGACTTTTCGGATTGTCGCCGCGGTTGCGGCGGCTTGGAGTCGCCATCGGTGTTCTGTCCACACCCGAACGATTTGTGCGTCAGGCACTCCGGCGTACATTACGCCGTCGCCCGCAATATATCAATGGTTTACTCAACCGCCTGTCTATCGTCGCTATAGCCTCCCTGCCGGAGTGGGCCCGGAGAGCAGGCAAACATAAACTACTCGATCGATGAATACACGCCCCGTATATATAGTGACCGGAGCAACAGGCGGTATCGGGGAGGCCATTGTAGCCGCCCTTTCGTCCCGTCAAGCACCGTGCCACATCATACTCGCCGTGCGTTCGGTAGAGCGTGGAAACATCATTGCCTCTCGCTATTCATCACCGGAAGTCTCCACTGAAGTGCGCCACCTCGACCTTGCCAGCCTGTCGTCTGTAAGAAATTTTGCCGACGACATAATCAGCTCCGGTATCATTGTCAACGCTCTTATCAACAATGCTGGCATCATGCCGGGTGGCGTAACCATCACCACCGACGGAATAGAGATCGCCACCCAGACCAACTTCGTATCTACAGCTCTGCTGACACACCTGCTCATCCCGGTGATTGCCGACGGCGGTGCTATAGTATTCACGACATCGATCACACGCTACCTGCCAAAGTTGCGGCGCGACTGGCAACAGCTTGCCATTGAACGCCATCAGAGATTTATCACATATGGCCGCAGCAAACTTATGCTCACTCACTTCGCGCTCGAACTGGCGCATCAGCTCGCCCCTCGCGGGATACATGTAAACTGCTCTGACCCCGGTGTGGCAGATACCGGAATCATACGTCTCGGACACCCTATAGTCGACCGGCTGGCCGATTGGATTGTACGGCCGATAATTCATACACCACAACAAGGAGCGACTGCAGCCTTAAGGGCAATGAGCGCAGACACCACTGCCACAATATTCACTCTGCACGGTTCCAGGCCAATTCCAAGCAAATGGCTCAAAAAACACGACCACATGGCTTTAATGGCGGATATCGGAATTTATTTCAACAACAAACAGATCTTTCATCATAACGATTAATACGCTCATATCTACTTTTTATAGTCATCGTTACGAAAATTTATATTAAATTTGCGGTAGGATAATGAGCCAAATCGCTTTTTTCTGTGTTCTTATTAAGATATTAACCTAAAAAACATAACCACTATGGACAATCAGAATCTTGACCGTATAAGTTATGCCCTCGGACTGTCGATGGGAAACAATTTCCGCAGTTCAGGCATCAAGACACTTAATGTAAAAGACTTTTCAGACGGTGTAGCCGCAGTATTTGCCGGCGAGACACCCAAAATGACCTACGACGAAGCCAAAGAGGAAATCCAGAAATTCTTCCAGGCCATGGAAGCCGAGCAGCAGGCAGCCGCCATGAAGATGGCCGAAGTCAATGCTAAAGCCGGCAAGGAATTCCTCGACGAAAACGGCAAACGCGCTGAAATCGTTACTACTCCAAGCGGTCTGCAGTATGAAGTAATCGCCGAAGGATCTGGCAAACAGCCTTCCGACAGCGATAGCGTCACTGTACACTATACCGGAAAACTTATTGACGGCACAGTGTTTGACAGCTCGGTAGAACGCGGCACACCTGCAACCTTCGGCGTGACACAGGTTATCCCCGGATGGGTAGAAGCCCTCAAAATGATGAAAGAAGGAGCTAAATGGCGTCTGTTCATTCCGTCAAACCTCGCTTATGGCCCGCAGGGAGCAGGCAATGTTATCGGCCCCAATGCTACCCTTATCTTCGATGTAGAGCTTATAAAAATCAACTAATTCAAATATTTTACAATGAAAAAACTGACTATTGCACTCGGTATCGCGGCATTGGCCACCATGTCGCTGACATCGTGTGGAAAAAGCTCGGCTGCATCAGCCGAAGACAAAGCTTTTGCCGACTCACTCACCATCGCGTGGGGACAACTCGCCGGCGCACAGGCACACCAGAGTGTACTCTCTAACCCCATGGCCAACATCGACACCGACGAGTTTGTGCGCGGTGTGAACGCCGCTATGCAGTGTGACTCTACCCAAGAATCATATATGCAGGGCCTTATGATGGGCCTTCGTCTGGCACAGCAACGTATTTATGCTGCCAAGCAGCTCGGCGTAGAAGTCGACACCGACCTATGGATGAAGTCGTTCCGCGAAGCGCTTAAAAACGACACCTTGAACCCGCAGATCGTAGGTCGCGAATTTCAGCGTCTGGCACAGGAAGCCGAACAGCGCGCTGCCGCCCGACGTGAAGCAGAACTCGCCAATTCGCCCGAAGCTGTAGCTAATGTAGCCGCTGCCGCTGCCTACACTGACTCTATCAAAGCTGCCGATCCCGCTGTGATTGCATCTGAATCAGGCCTCGTATACAAAATCGAAAATCCCGGTGAAGGCGATGCTGTTAAAGCCGACGACCGCGTATATGTAATCTATACCGGCCGACTTCTCGACGGCACAGTATTCGACTCGTCGAAAGGCGAACCTGTAGCCTTCTCGCCCAAGGGCGTAGTACCCGGCTTCAGCGAAGGTCTGCAGCTACTCGGCAAAGGAGGTAAAGCAACTCTGTATATTCCCGGAGAACTCGCATATGGTGTAAACGGTCAGCCTCAGGCAGGTATCGGCCCCAACCAGATGCTTGTATTCGACGTTGAGATCGTATCGATCAACGAAGCACCCGCAACAAAGTAAAGCTATCATTATATAAAAAAATAGCCCGATGCACGAAATGCGTCGGGCTATTTTTTATCACAAAGGGCATTATTGTCAAGGAGCGGTAACAGCTATCTTACGCGATGCCGACACATAGTCTCTACCATCGGCTTCCGATACAACCGCACGATATACATATATACCTCTTGATACTCGGCGTCCGGCACGATCGGTAAGATTCCACTGCAACGGCAGGGATGTATTCAGTAGCGATGTTCCGCTTTGCGAGCCTGTCCATATCAGTCGTCCCATCAGATCATAAACAGATATATCTACACGCATCACAGCGTCGGGACGGTTGTGGCGAACATAGAAATTGGTATGATCGACAGCTGGATTACAGTCGGCATATAGGTCGAGTATTGATGGTGCCTGGCCATCGACTACGGTAAACGCCACGGTTTCCTCGGCCATGTTGCCTGCGGTGTCCCACACACGCAGACGTAGGTCGTGATCACCAGGAGCAAGATCGGAAAGCTGATAGTATAGCGAACCGGAACGGGCTCCATCGTCACCGGGCGAGTAGTAAAGATGTACGTCGGAGTAGGATTTCTTACCATCGAGCAACAGCGATAAACGATGACCCACACCGGCACTCGAGATATTGATTGCAGTATCGTCGGAAACACGGGCTATCACCATAGGAGATGTATTCACTTTGTCGCCGGAACGGAACATCTCGGAGTTCAGTCCAAGCAAATCGATTACGGGAGGAGTGTCATCTCCTGCAGCCTGATCGTCATATCCGTAGACATAAAAATCACGTGTCACACCTATAGCATCATAGTCACCTTGATCGGGTAAAGCATAAAGATTCAAGGTGGCCGGACGATAGTTCGATGTAATTTCTGACGGCATAGCAATCTTGATTCGGAACTCTCCGTCGACCACAGGGTCACGACCTACATACAGCCTGTCGCCCATTTCCTCAAACACTTTCGGCTCCGGGTCACCCTCTTTATCTTTAACATGCCCCTGCGACGTGGTGGAATACTCGGCATCATAGAGTGTAGGCATCACATAGCCTTGAAAATCTGATACCGTGTTGCCATCGGAGTCTACAATACGGCCATCGACAGTAGCATTCTGCCGGGCCTTGATCACAGGAGGCTCCTCGCTGTCGATAGGTGTATCGTTGATAGCATCGACAACAGCACGATAGCGCGGATATGCAAGACGCAACGCAGGGTCGCCCATAAGCACATAGCGCAACTTATTGGTCTCACCTGAAATCTGGTTCTTGGCCATACGGAACATATCTCCCAGTGCCAGTTTCCCTCCGGCATCGGCATTGGCAGCCATAGAGCGGGCCATGGCCAACGACATATTCACATTCTGTGATATCAGCACCGGACGCGATGCCGCTATAGCGCCGATGATGCCGTTGGTATTGAAAAACAGAGTCTCGGCTCCAGACTCCTCGCGGTCGTCCCAACGCAAAAAGTCGCACGTTGCGGCAAACAGCATCGGAGAATGGGCAAAACGGGCATTGACAATATCCGATAGAGTGAGCAGTCCGTCGGTAGTCCACGATGACACAGCGGCATGTCCGATATACCACCACCAACCTACACCCTGACGCAACAGGCGATGCATACGGTCGTGGGCGTCTACTGCCACTCCGTCGATAAGATTGAATGCATCGACATACACTTTATGGTAGAGATATTGCTGACCGCCACCGGTCTCGGTCATAAGTCGGTAAGCCTCTTCCATCTGATCGATATGCACATTGGCATTACCATCGTCGGTGGCAAGAATAACCTTATTTTTCCAGTCATCCTTACTATTGTCGGCTATATATTTTTTCACCTTTTCTATGGCGACGTCAGCTTCAGCTACGGTGCGTACCGGTATACGGCCTACGCCGATACAATGATAATCATAAGCCACACGCGAACCCGACCCATCAAGAAGAAATGCGAGATAATCTTCAGAAGTAAACGATGATGTCGAATCACCACCGGTCTCGGTCTGCCACTGCACCAGCAGATTGCCGACAGACTGCGCCGATTCTGGAGTCATGCCCCTATGGTCATACAGTGCACGACCAAACATCAGACAATAACGTAGTTTCGCTCCCGAAGCAGCACTACCTCCGAGATCGGCTGTATTTACCCCCTGATCTGTAACCTCGCGATCAAAAAACATTTTAAGACACCGGCGCAACGCTCCGAAGTCGGGCGTACCGGACGAAAACTCATTGAACACCTCATCTTGTGTCAGCACAATCACGTCGAGTGGATCATCTGGATCTGTTCGGTGAATCTCGGCCAAAGCTTCGGCCTGTTGCCGATATTGCGGCAAAGTGAATATTACCATATGCGGTGTCGGCATGGCATGTATATTCTGCGATGGCACTACACTCACAGCGGTAGGCACCGGAAGCGCTGACGACGGCTTCCACGCGGCATATCTGCGCATGCCAGTCAGAGTTGGAGTCCACGCCATACCCGACGCTTCAGCCTTTGTATCCACGACCTTAACTCCTATAGGATCTGTCACATCCCACACCCGGGTATCTGTGCCCGCACCTTTAAGGACAGCCGCTCCGGCCAAACAGAATTCAATCTGGCTACCGGAGAGCTCAAGGCTGCGGGTATAATTAAGGGTTATCTTATCCAACCGGGCCAGACGCATAGGATTGGCCGACGAGGAAAACGCCACTTTAACGCTTACCTGTGATCCCGGAGTCTCCACAGAACCAGACACTGTGTTGAGCGAATAGTGGAAGTTTGAATCATCGCTGTTGCCCGATATCGAAGCCGCATCGTTAACCGACGCTCCGTTGGCAGTAACTGTCAGTGCTGACGCTCCGTTGGTAGCCTTTAGGGCAAACACCGTCTGTACCCACAGATTGTCGTCTGCACGTCCGGGCAGCGTAAAATTGAATGTCTGTGCCCGGTTCTGCGAGAAATCCTCACCGAGCATAGTGTGTCCGGTGCTTCCTGGCGACATTATATCTACCTCATGATAAGCGACATCAGTAAACGTAGTGGCATAGTTGCCTTCGGCACCGGCACGACCGGTACGCACTACAGGCCGGTCATCACCATCGGCCGAGGCTTCACCAAGAAAATAGTATGCCTCCGTCGAATAGTAATTAGGCTTATAAGTCCAGCGGCCGCTGCTTTCAGTCCACGTCAGCGGCCCATGAGCATAAAACACCAGCCCCTGCGAAGTCCACTCCGACATCGCCTGCGGCAGGTCGTCGACATACTCGTCAACAGTAAGATTATCCGACAACATCCGGCCGCCGTAACCATATACGCGCACACGTTGCGGATCAGAAAACCCCCAGCTCTGAAGCGTAGATGCCGGTATAATGTGCATTCCGCTCTTCGTAGTCTTGATTTTCACCCAATGTCCCGACGACAGTCGCGATGATGGAGCATACACATCAGCCGAAAAGGCCATCGCCCTGTCGGGATATACTCCGAAAACGGCAGCAATCATCACTGCCACAATTATATTCAGTTTTCTATATATATTTCGCATTAGAGTCTACTTATCTATTACCATAAACGTCAACCAACCCGAAATATTGTATCGCCGATGCTTAATACAATGAGCTTCATACGTACATGTTAAAGTTTGCTTTAAGCCGGGATAGCAACGCGCTTGCGTAGCAAGAAATATGCAGCAACAAAATTCACACAATTCCATCGCTATTTCCCTCTCATTGCACACAATTCCAATCTTTTCCCACATTATCCCATATTTTCCCATCTTCATTAGACCAATATAGTCAGAGATAGCGGTAGCTCATACACACTCTGACACCGTCTCCCAATCGCATTTTAGCCTTCTTTATATTAAGAGCATCAATCTTTCGCAACATTTTCGTAGTAAGAACTGTAAATACACTCCAAGATGATTGTGTATCTTCCATTTTTTGCCTAATTTTGTTGCAGTCGCAGACCGCATCGCAGAGCCCGGTCATGGGCAATGTGGGTGGGGCTGCAAATAACATACGAAAAGCGTTTACTTGACGCTCTTTCTTGACTCATCGAAATCTGGTAAATTTTAATCGTAGCCAAGAATGAAGCAAACGGTAGATGTCTTAGTTGGATATGTATATTCCGTTCTACCACGGCGCGTGAGCGTTGTGCGTGAGTGTATAGCATATTCCGCGTGAGGCTCTGCAAGTTTGCTCGTTCAGCTACGATGGGCATACCAGAGCCTCGATGAGTGGAACGAGCAAAGGTACGGCTCTCACGCTTTTTCTTTATAACCCAATCAATCGCCAAAGAGGAGAGTCCAGGTGACAGGAAGATTAAATGAAAAAATTTAAATTTAGGTTTGTTTGCCTTAAGCTTGTAACGCTTATCGCGTTAGTTTCTCCAGATGGACTCATTGCTGAAATGAGAGTAGTTGTAGAAGACAACGGATTTGTGTACTACAGAGACGGGGAGAATATTTACAACTACAAAAAAGAGCTAATTATTCCCGCCTCCCGCAGATACAGTTTGGTCAAATTTGGACCATCAGTCACTTTCGGAGGATTCTTTTATGTCTATAAGCAGACAGAAGCGGGTGAATTTAAGGGAGTCTGTGACATTTCTGGCAAGGAAATTATTGCCCCTAAATACAAATATTTAGACCTTTATGAATCTGAACCATATTTCAATGAAAGTTGGAAAAGATCGGTTGATTTTAGTGGCAAGGAATATTGCTCAAAGGAAGGACCATTAACATTTAAATACGGAGACGGATTTTATGAAGATTGGTGGAGTTGGTTAGTTAAAGGGAAGAAACGGGGTAAATTTAATACAAAAGAATATTATCGCCTTATTGATTTAGGCAGACAAACACTAAGAGCCACTCGAAGCCTTCCGGAGAATTCAAAAAAATCCCAATGCATAATGACTAGAGGCTTCCGATTTAAAGCATCTCAAAATAATGATAAAGACGCCTTTACCTGGATAAAATTGAATTCAAATGGGTTGATTGGAGCTTCAAATCTTAAAGGAGAGATTATTATACCAACCGTTTACGAGGATATTGAATATATGGATTTAGGAGATGGTATGGGATGTTTCGTTTGTACAGACTCTTCGGTTAAAAAAGTATTTACATTAAGCGGTCGCATGCTTTTTTATACCCTTGGTCAAGGAAAACTAAGCTTCAAAAAAGATAAAATTGGATATTTCGTTTATGAATATTTTACCAATCAAGGACCTTATGTAGAAATATTTAATATTTCCGGAGATTGCATTGTTGGCTTCCAAAATAAAAGAAATCGAGAAGATTACGAAGGTGCATCATATTGCGATGACGCAGGTGACTTAGGTTACTTTGAGATTTATAAAAAAGGAAAAGCAGGCGCAGTTGATATATATGGAAATTTGATAGTAGAACCACGGTATAAAATATTTTATTATGGGAAACGAGGTTTTGTCGGGAATGGTAAATGGCTTGGTATTGAATTAAGAAGTGATGGAACCGCGGATAACAGCCAACAAATTAAGTGGGCACAAGAAAAGCAAGAAAATAGACAGCGAATGCTCAATGGCCTGCTTCAAAGCTTTGCAATCGGTCTTCAAACGTCATTTGCTATGTGTCAAAATTCCCAATATGCTTCAAATATACCTAAAGCGCCTGTTGGTTCTATTGCGGCACAAATGGAACAGCCGGGGTATTTTAATGCTATCAACAATCAATTAATGGCCACAAGTATTGCTCAAGCCCAACAACAAGATTGGAACGAATATGAGAGAGTGAAACGAGATTTGCATCGGCCTGATATGACTTATGGAGAATATCAAGTGATGCAAGGACAAGCAATTGAAACACTTAAAAACGAGGGCTATGACATAATCGCTGAACAGAGAAAGATTGCAGATGATCTACATGAGGCTAATAGAGCTTCATGGAATTCGGGTAGAGAGAACATTGAAAGAATCAGGGAATATAATCAACTGAAGAACGGCACAGTATCTACTACCTCAATCCCGGAATCAACATTCTCACTTAGAGAAACAACTTCAAAAAATGAAAAATCTTCTTCTACATCTGTAAATACATCCGAAAAATCTAATGAGAAATCTACAGTCCCGAATCAAACTCACGATCAAAAACTTGATTCAAAAGAACAATTTAAACATGACGCTGTATCAAGTTCTGATTACAAACGTATAAAATCAATAGAAGTATATTATAGAGACGGCAATCAGGCTAGGAAAATGAATATAAACGCTGAATTATGTAAGAAAGGAGCTCACATGTATGTCAAAATCGGTGATATATATTACCTCCGTGTATCTTCCAATTGGCTACGTTTTCAAAATGCCATTAATTATGGGCATCGCCAACTCTACTATAATAACTAATTTAACGTGAGTTCGACATAAGAAATCAAAATAAAGTCAGCTGATTATCCGGAACGAATTCCAAAGAAATAGATGGTTTCTTGGGAAAGAAACAATAAGCGGCAATAGCACTCAAGACATTGGTTATGAAGTTGGAGAACGACCGATGCCTTGAGTGTTCTATTTGCGCGATATTCTTCAGTTCGTCATTGACCGACTCCACGAGTGCGCGTTTGCGCAGCATAATCTTGTCGGCCACCGACATCAGAGAGTTCTTCATGTTACTCTTGACTTTAGTCACAAGTTGTATCCCGTTCATAAACAGGAACTCAAAGAGTTGTTTTCCGATATACCCCTTGTCTCCACAGAGTTTTCCTTTCACATTCTCAATGAATGATTCGGAATACAGTGGCTCACGGTCATCGACATTGCCGGGTGTGAACATAAAGTTCAGGATCTCACCGCGATCGTTAATGATCAGATGCAGCCTGAAGCCAAAGAACCACCCCATCGAACACTTGCCACGTTCAGCCAATCCCTTGAATGTCTTATGTATTAGAATCCGCTGGTGCTTGCATACTCTAAATGGCGTGGAATCAACATATGCCACGCCGGTGCATGTCCCCAGAAGAACTTCCTTGATAAACACGGTCAGGTGCAGAACCACCGATTTCTGTAACTCCACGAAACGATTTGCGGAAACAGGTGTAACATGTGCTTACATACATACTGGGTATAAAAGTGTTTGAGGCATCTAAAACCTTTGCTATGGAATAGAATAAGGATTGTGATCACCTCTGCCTCCGAGAGCTTGCCTGACTTGTTCCGATGCTTCCTGCCGTCTGCGAGCTGATGGTTTTTAAGTTCGGATGAGAAATATTTGCAAAAGTCATCTGCAAGACAGAAAATTTCTGTAATTTTGTTCTCGGTAATCATAATATAAACTCTTGTAAATCTTGTAATTGAGCACTATAAATTT
>CAZOCO010000049.1:0-15100 GCA_964578325.1 uncultured Muribaculum sp. | reverse complement strand
CCTTCTGATCCGTAGTCAGATGCTCTATTCAGTTGAGCTAAGGAGCCGATTGGCGTTTGATTTCCGACGACAAAGGTAGGAACTTTTGCTGTAACCACCAAAATATTTTGAAAAAAAATGGCAAAAAAAAGCCCCCGGAGCTTACATTTAGAGCAAGTCCCGGGGGAATGGTCGGATCAATGTCAGAGGTTAGCGAACTACAATTTTTGATGTAGTCGAGCCTTGGCGCTTGATAACAAGCTCACCTTTAGCCGGTGATGTTACGCGCATTCCCTGGAGGTTATAATATACTACAGGTGCATTTTCATTGTCAACTACAGAGTCAATACCTGTTGTGACACCATATTTAAATACGTAGTTGTTTTTTGCTCCGTTGAGTTTGACATTGGCACCTTCGTCGATGAGGTAGTTGTTGTTTTCATCTGCCTTCTGTGCGACAACGGCAACTGTACCGAAGTAGCCTGTTTCAAACGGTACGGTGTAGGTCACTTTACCATTTGCATCGGTGAGATATTCAGTTTCGTCGTCATTGAATTTTACAGAAGCGTTTTCTACAGCATTGTCATCCTGATCTACTACAGCCACTTCAAGCTCGATTTCGGGCAGAGTAATTACTACATTGCTGCTGTTCATATAGCTCCAGTTACCGGGAGTATTGTAGTATTGCTCGTGTGCAAGAATAGATTTCTCCGGGAATGTTATTACGTTGTCGTTTTTGCTGCCGACGGGATAGCCTTTTGTTGTGCATTGCTCTTTTGTATAGCCGAGAGCTCCGCCAAAGGTACCCATCGTGAGAATACCGTCACCACCAACGTTCAAGCCGGTGTTTGAGAATAAAATGTTTACAAAGGAGTCGTCTGTAGCGTCGACGGTAATGTAGTGATTGCAATCATCATTGTGATGTCTGGCGTGACCTTTGTAGGGGTTTACAAAGCGGTACAGACCCGGAGTTTCTGCTTTTTCCTGAAGAAGCACGTCGGCGGTATGACTGAATTTTTCGTAGTATTGAGAGAAGAGCTGGTCGGTGTATTCAACTGTAGCTACATTGTTCCATCCTTCTTCTCCATCCAATGTTACTATCAGGCCGACCTGCTTTGTCTTTTTGCACACACCGTCGGCGTCGTATGTAGTGAAGATAAGCTGTATATATCCGCTTTCGTCCAGATTCAGGGTATTCGCATCGATAGTATATTCTGCGCCTGAAACTATTTGCTGGCTTAATGCGGAGATATTGGCTCCCCACGAAGTAAGAGTGGCGGCGTCAATATCCATCGGGCATGTGTAACACTTCAGTGCCGCAGCATCTTTTCCGGCTGTGGCTTTAAACTTAAAGACGTTGTCGGGGGTACATTCATCTTCAAGATCGATGTTTATGCTGTAATCTCCATCGGAAGCCACAAGGCTGAACTGATAAGCGGCCCATAAATATCCGAGTCTAGTGTTGCCGCTATAGACGCAAAGAGCCCAGGCAAAGGTACTCGGAAAAGTGAATGACTTGGTCGCTTCGTCATATGGAATCGTTACTTTTTGATTGGTCGGGGTTCCGCTGGTATTAACTACCTGTAATTTGTATGTCTGTTCGCTTGAATTTGTTCCATATCCCACTGAACCGTAGACAATGAGATTTCCGTCTTCGTAGCCTACATATAATCCTTGGGCAAAGTCCGGAAGTGTCAAGTCCAGTTCTTTATATTCTTCATAATAAGTGAATGATGCATCTCCTGTATGCTTGCCACTGTTACTGCTGAGCATACCGGTGTATCCACCTTCCCATTGCATGGTGGTAAGATCTAACATTGCAGGCGGTGCGGTCATCGGAGCTTTGTTTAGCACCGGAGCTTCGCTCTTTTTTGCCGTCATAATTTCTGTGGTCGAAGCTTTGTAGAGGTCTTTAGAAACTTCTTCCCATGTCTTGATCGGACCGAGGTTGTCAAGATTTACGGGATGTTTGACTGTGATTTCAGTGGCAGAGGCAGTAGTTACCGTCAGTGCGACTGCTAAAGCAAGAATAGTAAACTTTTTCATACGCAAATGTAATAATTATTTTGGATATTCAATTGGTTTTTACTTTTTGTAAATTTTGAATGCGCAAATTTATGAATTTTACTTATTTTGATGTAATATTTACTTATTTTAAAATGTTAAACTTTATTAAATATGCGCTTTTCGTGTTTTAATGCATCATTATGCAAAAAAAACACCCGCAGACAGAGGTGTGTCTACGGGTAATGGCTTATGAAAAGTAGTGTGAACTACTTATTTTGTATAAATTGAATTAAGGAGTGAGGCCAGTCGTAAGCCTCCGCGTAGAAATTGGTTTTCAACTACAGGAGTCCATGCTGCTACATAGTCGTACGATAGGTTCGCGTCGACCGGGGTAGTGTTGTAGACATGTGTGCAAATTTCGTAGGTCTGGCGCCCCCAGTCGTCGGGTGTTCCGGCGATGATTGCCGCTTGTTCCTCGGTATTGACTCTGTCGATCTGGTCGACATATTCGGAATATGACCACTTGTGGCCCGACTCAACGAGGTTAGTGTCCCATACAGAGTGCAGAGGCATGTTCCTTCCGAAATATTTCACATTCCATTTGTTGCCGCCGAGATCTGACGCATGACCGATATGCATTGGCTGATGAAGGTCGCCCAACAGGTGTACAAGTATTATCAGTGATAGACGCGTGTCTTCGATAGGACGGCCGGGAGTTGCAAGCGCTACAAGTTGCTCGTCGATCGCTGAAACAACATCGCCTGCGGGGTTTTTAGGTGCTGATTCCCAGGTCTGACCGGCATCGATGTTGCGGTAGTGCCAAGTCTTGGTATATGCGTATTCGGGGGTGTGAGATGCATTGTCAAGCCAATTTGACCAATAGATGATAGAGCGTCCGTCGAGTATAGAGTCAACGGCAGCTTTAGCCTCGGGGGTCAGATGGCGCTCGGCGATGGCAGCGGTGGTATCATGTCCCTTTTGTCCCCAGCCGAACATCGTCAAGGCTGTGAATAAGGAAAAGATTGAAATATAGAAACGTGACATGTAATTGTTGTTTATGCGGAGATTACTGTTTGTTCATAAGGAAATGTTCGGCATCGAGCGCTGCGCGGCAACCTGTGGCCGCTGCTGTGATAGCCTGCTGATAGTGAGGGTCGGCGACATCTCCGGCCGCAAAAACACCCGCTACCGATGTGCGTTGAGTGTTGTCGTAGGTTATAATAAATCCTTGCGGATCAAGATTTATCTGTCTTTTAAACAGCTCGGTGTTGGGATCGTGGCCGATTGCGAGGAAAAATCCGTCGACGGGTATGTCGAATATACGCTCTTTATCGGTACCTTTATGCTCGACCAGGCGGGCTGTCTCCAATACTTCGTCGCCGTAAAGATCAACTGTCTGTGTATTATAGAAAATAGTGATATTTTCTTTTTCGTTGAGACGCTGCTGCATGAGTTTTGATGCACGCAGGTGATCTTTTCTCACTATAAGGCTGACATGTTCGGCGATACCTGAAAGATATAGCGCCTCCTCGCAAGCAGTATCACCGCCACCTACTACCGCAACTTTACGTCCGCGATAGAAGAATCCGTCGCATGTGGCGCACGCCGATACTCCCATACCCTGAAAACGTGCTTCTCCAGGTATACCAAGGTATCTTGCAGACGCTCCGGTAGCAATGATGACTGTTTCTGCCTCAATGGTTTCACCGTTGTCATCGACAGCCTTTAACGGATATGTCGAAAAGTCTACAGATGTGATTCGGCCGGGACGTAGGTCGGCTCCGAATCGGCGGGCCTGTTCCTGCATCTTTATCATCAGTTCCGGACCGTCGACGCCTTCAGGATGGCCGGGGAAGTTTTCGACTTCAGTAGTTGTGGTGAGTTGTCCGCCAGGTTGAAGTCCTTCATACAGAACGGGCGACAGATTAGCACGGGAAGCGTAGATGGCTGCTGTATATCCGGCCGGGCCGGAGCCTATGATAAGAGTTTTTGTTGTCATAACTTATTTGGTATTATATTGTTTTATCTTAAATCGACAATTGTGGCATCAGGGTACTTGTCTTTACTGAAAACAAATGTCGATGGCGGATAGTTTATATCACGCGTTATTGAAGTTATATCGAGCGACATAGAAGCGCCAGACTTAAGGTTTAATTCGATATGTCGCGGCAGTGATGTGGAGTTTGCGAAAACGATTGTAGCCGATTGCAGACCGGAACCGGATTGGCGCGGAGTCAGCACTACAGTAGTAGATTCGGCTGTTGAGGTGGTAATTTTTGCATCGCACCCTTTGCGGAAATTGTTGATGATGACAAATGGATTAATGTCTGCGATTTCTTCGGGAGTAGGTTCTGTCACGGAAACTTCCTTGGTGTCGGACATATAAGTCCACTGTGTGTTGCCGTCGTACCACACTGCGATGGGAGCTGAATTGATTTTAAACTTTTCCCCCCTGATACACATGATGCCCGCCGTGGATTCAGAATTGTCAATCGACATGTTGTAGCGCATTGTAAGCGATTTTGCCGATTCAAATGTCGATATGAATTTTTCTATTATGTCGTTGGCTTCGGTTGCCGAAGCCACGATATTTGCGGTCGTCAGTATGACCGATACAATTATATATCTGAACAGAGTGGTCATGATAAAGAAGATGATCTAAATTAATTTATTGAGCCAACGGAATTTCGAGGAAGCGCTCGAGTTGCAGCGGATCCATCAGCACGGCACGTGGTTTTGCACCTGAAGCCGGGCCTACGATACCGGCCTGTTCCATCTGATCCATGATTTTTCCGGCACGGTTGTATCCTATGGAATATCTGCGCTGAAGCATCGATGTTGAAGCTGTCGATCCGGTTGTCACAATGAATCGAGCTGCTTCTTCAAAAAGTGCGTCGCGGGAAGATACATTTCCAAGTGAGGAGTCTGCGGCGCTTTCACCTGCCGGGTTGTAGTCGGGAAGCAGGTAGGGTTCGGGATAACCGACCTGGTCGTTGACGGCTTCTACCATCGCCTCGACCTCGTCGGTAGAAATAAATGCACATTGTACGCGCTCAATTTCGCTTAAGTTGGAGCAAAGCATGTCGCCTTTACCAATGAGCCCCTGCGCTCCGGGTCGGTCGAGAATTGTCATCGAGTCGACACGCGAAGCTACCTGGAAGGCCATTCTGGCCGGGAAGTTGGCACGGATAAATCCCTTGACAATATCGGCCGACGGGCGCTGCGTAGCCAGAATCATGTGTATGCCTACGGCACGGGCTTTCTGTGCCAGACGTGCTATTGGCATTTCAACATCCTTGCCCGCAAGCATGAAAAGATCGCCAAACTCGTCTACGACTACGACAATGTATGGCATAAACGTGTGCCCCTTGTCGGGCGACAACCGACGATGGATAAATTTTGCGTTGTATTCCTTGATATTGCGTACACCGGCATCCTTTAGCAATCGATAACGGTTGTCCATTTCTATGCAGAGAGAGTTGAGTACAGCGGCAGCCTTTGTCGGTTCGGTCACCACAGCCTCGTCTTCGTCAGGCAGTTTGGCCAGGAAGTGGCGTTCGAGTTTTGCGTAGAGTGAGAATTCGACCATTTTAGGGTCGATTAGGACAAATTTTAGCTCGGAGGGATGTTTTTTAAACATCAGCGACGCAATAATGATATTGAGACCTACAGATTTACCGGTACCGGTAGCGCCGGCAACAAGTAGGTGCGGCATTTTAGCAAGGTCGGCGATATAGATATCTCTCGATATCGTGGCTCCCATGGCCAGCGGCAGCTCCATGTTGTTGCATTCCTGAAATTTGCGTGATCCGAACACGGTGCGAGCCGGTACCATCTGTCGCTCGTTGTTGGGGACTTCAATACCAATCGACCCTTTGCCGGGGATAGGAGCAATGATGCGTATGCCTTTGGCCGACAGTTGCATGGCGATATCATCTTCGAGCCGTTTTACCTTGGCAATACGGACACCGTCGTCGGGAATAATCTCATATAGAGTGACTGTAGGGCCCACGGTAGCGTCAATGTGTACAATCGGTATATCGTATTTACCGAGTGTTTCGGTGATACGGATTTTGTTCTTCTCCATCTCGTCTTGATCGACGGTAGTACCTTTCAGCATTGAGTCGGAAAGCAGGTCGAGCGAAGGGGGAGAGTAGTGCGAAAGTGTGGCTGTCGGGTCAAAAAGTTCGTTGTCAGTGTTTACTGCCTCTTCAACTTCGTTTACGGTTACGGTAAGTCCGGCTTCGGGAGTATCTTGGGAGTCGGAGTTATCATTTTTATACGATTCAGAATGCGTATCATCTTCAGGTATATCACTTATATGGTCGGTGATATCGGCAGGGAAGGTGTTGTACGAAATTGTAAGATCAGCGTCATGCGTAGATTCCGGCTCATCGATAATGCCAGTTTCAGCAGCAGTCTTATTTTCTGGTTGAGTGACAGTTTCTTCCGGGGTATCTTCGGATACAGATGCCCCCAGAAAGTTGTTGCCGAAATCTACTTTTTCGGGAGCGCTATTTACTGTGTCTGTAGTCGCTTCCGGTTCGGCGACCAAAGCAGCATCGGATTTCTGCATTCCTTCGTTGGCGATGGCACGTCGGGCCGCTTTTTCTTCTGCGATGCGACGGCGGTGTAATGCCATGGCATTTGCTTTGCGACGATAGCGTATATATATAAGACGCAGTTCGTTAAAATAAATAGCGACGAGTAAGGCTGACAGGCATACCGATACAATGATAGTGCCGGGTACGCCTATAAGTTTCATTAAATAAGCATTTAGCTCATATCCATGGATTCCACCCCAGTAAACCCACGATTTCAAGTGGAAGGTAATCAATCCGGCTACAATCGATGTAGTTATTGCCAGAATTAGAGATCGCAGGGTCAGACCTAAAAAGTTGAAAGGTTTGCGATGAAGCAGTCTCCAGCCGAGTACAAACAGATAACCTATCAGAACGAGTGTACCGAGGCCGAGGCCGTTTGAAATAAAATTGTGAGAAAATGCGGCACCGACAGCTCCACCGGAATTTTTGACAATACCATTTTCTGCCATTTCAGTTACAGAAAGACCGGACGCGGCACTCTGGTCGACAGCACCGGTAGTAAAATATGATACAGAGCAGATAAACAGGTATGTGGCAGCGCATACGAGCAATATGCCGATAAATATTCGTGTGCGGCGATCGCGTATGAATTTTACGACAGAATTGTCCTTAAACCGTCGTGAAGATACGGTTTTGCTTTTTTTTCCGGATTTTGATGTCGGCTTTTTCTCGTCGGGATCGTTGTTTTCGGGAGCCGTGGTATTGTCGTAAAGTGAACCGACATCGTTCGGATCAAAGAAGTCAGATGATTTTGCTGATTTCATGCGGTTGAGGAGACGGAATACGGTTAAAGAGCTTTCAGAGAATCTACCGCTACGGTCATATCGGGAGCGGAGAAGATTGAATTACCCGCAACAACGATATCTGTGCCGGCTTCAGACAACAGGCGGCCGGTCTGAACATTTACGCCGCCGTCTACTTCAATGAGAGTGGAAAGGCCGCGCGAATCTATCATCTCCCGGAGCCGACGGACTTTGTCGGTAGAGCGGGGAATAAATTTCTGGCCACCAAAACCGGGATTTACCGACATGATAAGAATCAGATCGGCTACATCGAGAGTATCAACCAGCAATTCGACCGGAGTGGCCGGGTTTATCGATACTCCGGCTTTCATGCCTGCATTGCGTATGGCCTGAAGTGTGCGGTGTAGGTGAGTACATGCTTCGTAGTGTACGGTCATGATTTCTGCTCCTGTCGCAGCCACACGGTCAATATAGTTTTGAGGTTCGACGGTCATCATGTGCACGTCAAGCGGTAGGGTGGCATGACGGGCGATGGCATCGAGCACAGGAAAACCGAACGATATATTTGGTACAAATACACCATCCATTATGTCGATGTGATAGTAGTCGGTGGCAGAGGCATTCAATGTCTCTATATCGGCGCGCAGGTCTGCAAAGTTGGCCGAAAGCAGTGATGCTGAAACGAGCATTATATTATGATTTTTTAGTGTAAAAGGCTTTGTATATGATGTATATCAGACATAATACCCCTAAACCGTATCCGGCATAGGTAAGGTATGAGTTATATTCTTCAACTTTGGCCAGCAACTGCGACAGAGGAACGAATGTCGACAGAAAATATCCCAAAGCACCGAGAATTATATTCCATATAAGAGCCCCGAGCGTGGTAAACAGGATGAATACACCTATATTCATTCGGGCAAGTCCGGCTGGGATAGATATGAGCTGACGAATCACGGGAATAAGTCGGCCTATAAATGTTGATACCGCTCCATGGGCATCGAAGTAGGCTTCGGCACGCTGAACTTTTGCGCTGTCGATCATGCAGATATGTCCGAGTTTGGAATTGGCGAAACTGTAGACGATGGGACGGCCTACCCACATGGCAATATAGTAGTTGATAAGGGCGCCGACAAGCGCTCCGGCTGTAGCAGCTAATACTACAATGTATATGTTCATCGAGGAATCTGGCTGCATAGCCAGATAAGCTGCCGGTGGTACGATCAATTCTGATGGAAATGGAATGAATGAGCTCTCTACGATCATAAACAGAAAAACAAACCAATAGTTGGCGTTTTCTACAAACCATGTGAAAAATTCAGAGGCGTCAAATATAGAGAGGGGAATCAGTTCTGTAAGCATATTGTATATATGTGAATAGTCGACTACAAAGATACGGTTTTATGCGTCAATATGCAATGATGAAAATACTCTTTTGACTTCATAATTTGTAATACAGAATATAATAGACTATTTTTGTATAAGAAAAATTTACCTACGATAATGACTGAAGATATTATAATCGAACGGCATCCATGGCCACCATTTATGCCGGAAGGCGCAAAAGTGCTTATATTGGGTACGTTTCCTCCTGGCAATCATCGTTGGAGCATGGACTTCTATTATCCGAATCCGCAGAACGATTTCTGGCGGATAATGGGCCTTTTACTATTAGGCGATAAAGATGCGCTATATAATCGCGAAAGTAAGAGATTCGATCGCGAAAAGATAGAAAAGCTTATGTCTGATAATAATATTGCTCTCAACGATACAGCCCGCGAAGTGAGACGTCTGAAAGGAAATGCATCTGATAAATTCCTTGAGATAGTGACTCCGGTGCCTTTGTATGAGCTGTTGGCGCAAATGCCGCAGTGTCATACCGTCGCGACTACCGGGGAAAAAGCTGCCGGTGTCGTATCGGAACTGACCGCTACGCCACTGCCCCGCATGGGTGAGATGGTTGTTGCAGACGATGGGTTGAATGTATGGCGTATGCCGTCGTCATCGCGTGCATATCCCATGAAACTGGAGGTCAAAGCATCTTATTATAGTAAGTTGTTGCGTTCAGTCGGTATTATTCACTAAATTTGTGGTAATAAATAATATTGTAATGAAGAAAGAGGATCTGCGTATAGTATTTCTCGGGACGCCGGAGTTTGCGGTCGAGAGTCTCGATAGAATTGTGTCAGACGGTTATAATGTAGTAGGAGTAGTAACAATGCCCGATAAGCCTGCGGGTCGCGGACACAAAATGCTGCACTCGCCGGTGAAGCAATATGCCGAAGCTCACGACCTGAAACTGCTTCAGCCCGTTAATCTGAAAGACCCGGAATTTCTGTCGGAACTCCGTAGTCTGAATGCGAATCTGTTTGTGGTGATAGCCTTCAGGATGTTGCCACGCGATGTGTGGCAGATGCCCGAACTGGGCACATTTAATCTGCACGCCTCGCTGTTGCCACGCTATCGTGGTGCGGCTCCGATAAACTGGGCTGTGATTAATGGCGATAAGGAAACCGGTGTAACTACATTTTTTCTTAAACACGAAATCGATACGGGCGATATTATAGATCAGGAACGTATAGAAATCGGTGACGAAGACTGTGTAGGCGATGTGCACGACCGCCTGATGCACATTGGTGCCGAGCTTACAGTGAAGACAATACGAAATATTATCGACGGAACCCTGAAGGTGACTCCGCAGTCAGAGCTGTTTGGTGGAGAAGACCATACACCTGCTCCAAAAATTTTCAAGGACACCTGTCGTATAGATTGGTCGCAACCGGCCGAAAAAATTCGGAATCTTGTGAGAGGTTTGTCACCATATCCGGCTGCATGGACGAATTTCGTTTCAGATGGAAAAGAACCGTTGTCGGTGAAAATTTTTTCGGCTACGTCAGGCGACGATACCTATAGGGCAATCCCCGGCAGTATTCGTGCCGATGGTAAGACTCTGGAGATTGCCGCAGCAGATTGCTGGGTGCGTGTAAACTCGTTGCAACTGGCCGGTAAACGCCGAATGAACGCTGATGAGTTTATGCGAGGTTTTGACATGTCATCGTATAAGGCAGAATAATATGATGATTGACAATTAAGAGTTAGAGCCTCTATATGAAACGAATATTTATATTGACAATTACATTAATTGCTACCACTATGGCTAATTCTCAAAATCCAACCCGTCTCACCGACAAGCCGTCGGAAATAAAACAGACGGCAGGTCGCGCTGCTTTGGGCGATTTTGCGCCAAAGTTTGCCGAACTCAACGATGATGTGCTTTTTGGTGAAGTATGGAGCCGTACCGACAAGCTGGCGCTCCGCGACCGCAGTATAGTTACCGTCACGGCACTGGTGAGCAGTGGAATTATTGATTCATCGCTCACCTATCATCTGCAGGAGGCAAAAAAGAATGGTGTCACGCGTACTGAAATAGCAGAAATACTAACACAGATAGCGTTTTATGCCGGATGGCCAAAAGCATGGGGTGCATTCCGTCAGGCAACAGAGGTGTGGAAAGACTCTGACGAGGCCACAGATGCCCGCCAGAAGTTCGAGCAGGAAATGATATTCCCTGTCGGTGCTCCAAACGATGCATATGCCAAGTATTTTATCGGCCAGAGCTATCTGGCTCCTGTATCGTCAGACCAGATCGGTATTGCAAATGTGACTTTTGAACCCGGATGCCGCAACAACTGGCATATACACCGCGCTACAAAAGGTGGTGGGCAGCTACTGATATGTGTGGCCGGAGAAGGTTGGTATCAGGAGTGGGGTAAACCAGCACGCAAGCTCCGTCCCGGCGACGTAGTGAATATTCCCGCTAATGTGAAGCACTGGCATGGCGCAACAGCCGACAGTTGGTTTGCCCATCTGGCGATGTCGCCCGATGGTGACGATACCTCAAACGAATGGCTCGAACCGGTATCAGATGAGGAGTATCTCAAATTGAAATAAAACATAATTCACAAAAATAAATGCAGGGCATATCGGATGATACGTCCTGCATCTGTTTTTGAGCCTGCGTAGTAGGCTGTTCCCGAAAAAATTATTCGCCGGGGATAATTGCCTCGCTGGGGCAAACTTCAGCGCATGCGCCGCAGTCGATACAGGTATCGGGGTTGATCTTGTAGATGTCGCCTTCTGAAATTGATTCGGTGGGACAAGCGGACATACAGGTGCCACAAGCTACACAGTTGTCAGTGATTACGTAAGCCATGATTAAATGAATGATTAATGATTATACAAAAAGCTTTTAGAAAATCTATACAAAGGTATATCGTTTTTGCGGAATATCCAAATATTGCAGCCGGTATTGTGCTATAAAATCAAAACGGTCTGTCGTATAATAGCTTTGTAAATTTGTGCCGAATATAATTGTGGGGGAATGAGGGAGTGAGGATTTTTTTTCGTATTTTTGCAATGATTATAGAACTGCTATGTGGAAGCCACGTAATATAGATAAATTACTGTTGCATGGAGCTGCTCTGCTGACTGTGTCGGCGTGGGGAGTATCTTTTGTTTCCTCTCGAATATTGATGGACAACGAATTCTCGCCTACAGAGGTATTTATATGTCGTACATTTATTGCGTATGTGTTGCTCATAGCATTTTGTCATAAGCGTTTTTGGGCTAATTCCTGGGGCGACGAAGCGTTGTTTCTGGCTTCGGGATTATGCGGTAGTTCGCTTTATTTTATAGCCGAAAACACTGCGATGGAATATACGCTGGTGTCAAATGTGTCGTTGATCGTGACATTGTCACCGATAATTACCGCATTGCTTGTGGGGGCGTTTTATCACAACGAGAAGTTATCGCGCGGTATGTTTGTGGGATCGGCAATAGCATTTGTCGGGGTTGGACTTGTCGTATTTAACTCTAATTTTACATTGAGTATTAAGCCGCTTGGCGATATGCTGGCATTGGCGGCTGCCATATCGTGGGCGGTGTATTCGCTGGTAATAAGAAAGTTGAGCGCAATATATACGCCGTTGTTTATTACACGTAAGACATTTTTCTACGGATTGCTGACGGCACTGCCGTTTTTAATATTTGAGCAGGATTCTCAACTCGAATGGTCTGTTTTCACTCGCCCGGTGGTGATAGGAAACCTACTGTTTTTAGGAGTGTTCTGTTCGTTGATTGCGTTCTATCTATGGTCATGGATCGTAAAGGGTATGGGTGCTGTCATGGCGAACAACTATATATATGTATCGCCTGTAATAACACTTCTTGCCTCGTGGCTTGTGCTTGGTGAGACAATCACTATTGTCGGTATATCGGGCTGTGGGTTGATTTTGCTCGGAGTCTGGTTGAGTGAGCGACTTAAAGTAAAACGCCCTGACCGCAGACCGGGATAATCACATTTAGATTTATAGTTTTTCTTTAAGTATGCCTTTTACACCTGTCGATAGGATATCGTCGGGCATATATTCGCCGCTAATGACTACCGGCAGGTCAATAGCTATTTCCGAAAGTCTGTTTACAATATCTTCGGCATCATGCAGTCCGATATTTTTATCGAGTACAATATAATCTATATCCACTCCTTTTATTGTATTGAAATCGTAGTTGCTATCGGCGGCTATTCCTACGATTGCGTGCGGGCCAAGACGTTCGCGTACAAAGGCCGGATGCATCGAGCCTGCGGTTAGAAGTACACCGTGATTGTGCAGTTGATTTACAACCTCTACTTGATTTTCCAATGTCAGGATCACATCGTTATCACGACATACCGGTATTACGGCTTCTGCCAGCTCCCGTGCTCCCGTTTCGTCAAGGCCGACAGTAGGCAGCTGTATCCATCCTATGCCGTATGATATAGCAAGATTGATTTGCGACAAGGCTTCTGTAATGTCGGTTGATGATGGTCGGAAAATAATCATAATGAGTATGTGAATTTATCGCCGTGGAGATACACGGGAAACTTGTGTCTGAAATTTATTAAATCCTGCAAGTCGAGTGTGGCAGTTACGATGTGCCCCGTGGCGGTGTTTAGGATTTTTCCTTTTGGTGATACTATGGCCGAAGTACCGGAATATGTACCCCAGCGATCCTGTCCTGTGCGGTTACAACCTACAACGTAGGCTTGGTTTTCGATCGCACGGGCTATCAGGAGGTGAGTCCAGGCATATTCTCTCGCATCAGGCCAGCTTGCAGTTACAATCATAATATCGTATTGCCGTGGGCCGGGAATATTGCGCATCCATACCGGAAAGCGTAAGTCGTAACACACCGTCATGCTGATGCAAAATCCGCGATATTCTACAGTGGGAGGCAGATTAGTACCAGATGTAAAAGTGGCAGCTTCCGGACTCATGTCAAATAGGTGATGCTTGTCATAAGTGGCAAGCACAGCCCCGGTATTGTCGACAAAAAACATGCGGTTGTATAGTCGGTCGCCTTCACTGATGATAATTGAGGTGACGATGGCAAGATCGTTTCGGCATGCCATCTCTTTAAGTTTCGTCAAAGTGTATCCATCCTCCGTCTCTGCAATTGCCGTGACGGTGGCGCTATCGGTGATGAAACCGGTAGAAAACATTTCCGGCAGGACGACAAGATCTGTATCGGCCGACAATGCTTCAATTTGTCGCTGTGCATTGTGTATGTTTACGGCTTTATTGCCATCTTCAATATCCAACTGCACTGCTGCAACATTCAGGATGTTACTCATGGCTTGCATCGAATTTGTGGGGGTATCGACCTGTATAGGGTGCGTAGAAGTCTTTGATTGAGTTCATATCAGCTTCTACATCTCCGGTGGGGATGAAACGGTCGGTGATACGGATGCTTTTAGTGCCATAGTCAAGAATACCGAGTAGCAGCGGGACGTCGGCTTGGCGGGCAATATGTAGAAAGCCGTGACGCCACCGGGTGGTAGCTTTGCGTGTGCCTTCGGGTGTTATTGCGAGTACGAGCCGTGAAGACTCATTATATTTTCTTACGATTTCATCGGTAAGTGAGCTGCCACGCTTTTTTGGCACGGGAATTCCGCCTATTGCGCGGAAAAACATACCGAGCGGCCAAAAGAACCACGCTTCTTTCATGAGGAATCCGGCACGGCGACCAATGCTTAAGTATGCCAGTTCGCCGAGTATGAAGTCCCAGTTGCTGGTGTGCGGAGCTACGCATATCAGGCATTTAGGATAATCGGGTGTCGTGATTGTAACACTCCACCCGATTATCTTAAGTATCCATTGAGATATTTTTCTCATTAAAGAAAATTATTCAGCTTTTTTCTTCGGCATAGCGTCGTTCATCATTTCGACTACTTCGTCTACACCGTTATTAAACGTCTTACGCAGTTTATCGTAGGCTTTGGCAAAATACTGACGGCGGGCCTTGTTGTATTCTTTTTTTGAATCGAAGCTACGGGGGCTTTTGTCAAATGAGAAAGAAGCGCCTTTCACAGCTTCATACTGCATATCAGCTATTTTTATGATTGCGTCGTTTAGCTTTTTCTTATCGGCTCCGGGAACCAGTTCGCGTGTGAATATGCACTCGCCGGCGAGATATCCGGCCGATGCCTTGACGGCTTTTTTGAGGTTACGTTTGTTTGCCATAATTGTAAATAGTGTTATTAATGGTTCTGCTAATTTACAACAAATAAATGACAAAAACGATTACTGTCGGTAATAAAAAAGTTTTCTCTACGAAGATTTGACATCACGCAATGAGGTCTTGCATTGTAAAACTGATATTATTAATCAGGACATCGCTAATCGGTATTCCTTTGGGGTCTGACCGGTCTGTTTCTTGAAGAAACGGATG
>CAZOCO010000048.1:0-15302 GCA_964578325.1 uncultured Muribaculum sp. | reverse complement strand
AGATAAATTACACAAAACTATTTATTATGGATAAATTTATTACTATTTATTATGGATAAATTTATTGGCTCTCATTTTATTTACACCTACGACAACGGGTGGATGTACGAACTATATGTTAAGAACGAAAATACCGTCGATTACCGTATACACAGCGGTATGGTAGGCGGCCGATGGGTCAGAGACCAGAAAGCCGATATCGTGAAACTGGCAGATGGTGTATACAAGATTTCATGGACTGAACCGACAGGTACTGATGTAAGCCTGAATTTCATGCCCGAACAAAACAGACTACATGGTGTGATTTTCTTCCCCAAATGGGTACAGGAACACCCTGAAATCACAGTATGCTATCAGAACGAACATATTCCTTTGATGGAGGAAAGTCGCGAAAAATACGCCACCTATCCTAAATACGTTGTACCTGAATTTGGCAAGATTTTCTACCAGAAAAACGAAGGTGCAAACAACGAAAAAGTCATTTCACAGGATCCCTACGAGGGCATGGTCGACGACATCGTCAGCGGTAAGTTAAGCTTCACTGATTAACCGACATATACCGAAAGAAGTTTTTAATGGCAAGATTCTTAATGATTCAGGAGCTTGCCATTGTTACATACAAAAACGACAGACAATTTATGAAAAAAAGTATTTTCACTACACTAATCGCTATGCTTGGCCTATTTTCAGCAAACGCCCAGACTTCCGACACAATACGGATCGACGGATCGAAAGGAAAACTTTTCACTATTGTGGAACGCCCGGCCTCAACCGGCAAGCAACATTTAGTAATAATCTGCCACGGCTTCAGCGGCAACTGCCAGCGCCCGTTCTTAAACGACCTTTCAGCGAGTATCCTTGCTCAAGGTATGGCCACCCTGCGTTTTGATTTTAACGGACATGGAAAAAGCGACGGAGAGTTTAAAGACATGACCGTACTAAACGAAATAGACGACCTTAAAGATGTGATAGCTTGGGCACAGAAACAACCTTGGGTCAAGGACATTAGTCTCGTAGGTCACTCTCAAGGCGGCGTGGTAGTGAGCATGGTGAGCGGAGAGCTCGGTGACAAGGTAATAAAAGCCGAGGTATTATTGGCTGCAGCCGCCGTGCTTCGTGATGATGCACTGCGCGGCAATACCATGGGAGCTACATATGATCCGTGGAATTTCAAAGGAGACTACATCGAGTTGCCACACTCTCCCGAAGCCGGCGCTTTACTTCTGGGAAAAAACTATGTGGAGACGGCAATACGTCTGCCAATATATGAGACCGCAGCCAATTATGAGGGACCGACTCTGATAGTTCAGGGAACTCATGATCAGATAGTACCGTATACCTACGCTGAACGATACAATGAAAAAATTACCAACAGCGAGCTAAAATTGATTCCCGACGAAAACCATGTCTTCTCTAAAACCCAGAAAGAGACCTCGATACTTGTCGCCGACTGGCTTCATAACAAGCTCTTTTAATATTTAAGACGGATTTTACACTCTTTCTTTCACAATACTTCAGCTATTTATGCGACACCATCACAGCATTTTACTGTGATGGTGTCGCATTCACGTTAAATTATGCCGGATAGCAATTATCTCAACATTTGTTGAAGTTATTGCAATTTATTTGTCGTATATTTGACGGTCGAACAAAGTATATGAATATTATTAAACGCACATAGCTATGTCTTTAAATCTCAATAAGTTTTTTGTCAAGAAATGGATTACCATGAGAATGGCGGCACAAGAGTTCGGTTTCAAACAGCCATTTGAAATAGCTGACGAATACCCTATCATGAAGAACATTATTGTCTTTTCACTCGTGCCTATTGAGCTGATTTTCCTATTCACTTATGCCCGAATCTATGGATCTTTAAGCAGATATAATCTTCAGATTATATTAATTGTGGCTTTGGTGAACATCATAATAGCCAATCTCATAATCAACCCGATAAAAAATAGCCCGTTCATCGACGAGACTATATCCAATTACGAACAATTGGATTATGACAAACGAAAAGCACTCTACTCATTCAAGAGTAACGCCGGTCTCACCGTCCTTTTATTGTTACCATGGCTTATATTTGCGATTAGCATCACTATAGTCTGTTTCGCAATTCCTCGATAAAAACTGGACTCAATCGGAGAGTCCATACAGAGGTATATGCACGCTGAAGCAAGTCTGCACCAGCCTCTACCATTATCACGTATCTGTATCGGAGGCTAACCTATGAATCACTCTGATGGCACCTACAATAAAAAGCTCTAACATTCTTCGCTATTTCACATAAAACCATTATATTTGTGAATCTTAACCATCATTATCTATCATGAATACATCCAGACTGTATGTAGCACTCGCATTAATGATTCTGACATCATTGATCGGAGTCGCACAAGAGCTTGTCCCCTCTCAAAACAAAAAAGGGAAATGGGGATATGTCGATGCCGCAGGCAATGAGGCCATCCCGTATAAGTATGACCATGCAAGTGCCTTTGTCGATGGGCAGGCCCTCGTAGGCAAAGGCGACAAATACGGCTACATCAACACCGATGGCAAAGAGACCATCAAAATCCAATATTCAGAAATCGGCACATGGGATAGCCGTGGACGTGCCAAAGTGGCCGTAGGAGGTTCAGAGAAGAACAATGTACTCACCGGAGCTAAATATGGTTTCATAGACCGCCGCGGCAACGTATTGTTAAAGCCAGAATACACAAAAATAGAACCGTTTAAAGACGGCCTGGCAGCCATCGTAAAAGGCGACAAATACGGTTACATAAACGAAAATCTCGATTTCGTCATCGAATGCAAATACTCTGCTGTCGGAAGTTTCAACCCCGAGGGCTTCTGCTGGGTGGCAAAAGGCGGCAAGATGTCGGGAGGTAAAATTACCGGAGCAAAATACGGTGTGGTAAACATGTCGGGACGTGAAATTATCAAGCCCGACTATCAGCTGTTGGGTACATTCAGCGAACGCATATTTATATCTCACCCCATCATCACCGGCATGCTCAACAGCCAGCAAGGCGTGAAAATGCTGAAAGAACTGGCCAAGAAAAACAATAAAGGCATGGGAGCAAAAGGCTTTCTGGCAGGATATACCGGCGACACTAAAAATCTTTTGGAAGAGGCTAAAGAACGCGCCACAAAGACTACCCAACAATTTGTCGACCAGATTGTAGCATCCGTACCTAAAGATGTCGGCGACCTGTTGACCGAAACATCTGACTACGCCCTGCTTGGCTACAAGTTCCTCACCGGCGAATTGTACACTCCGCTTGACATGTCGCTCGACGGCAACTTCGCCGTATCAAAAAACAAAATGTTTATCGATGGGCCTTTCACTTTCGACCTCCGCGTCAACGATAAAATTGGCATCATCGATCAAAATGGCCAGACCGTAGTGAAGCCCGGCCAATTCGGACTCTCACTGCTCCCTACCGAGGGGCTCATTCCGGTAATCAAACGAGGCAAGAAAAACTCATTCCAGTTTAATTTCTGCACCTCCGATGGCAAATTGATTTTGAAAAAGTGGGCGCAAGGCACCGGAGTGATACCTTTCCAGAACGGTACCGCGGTAATTGCCGCAGAAACTGGATCGTACATCATTGACAAAAGCGGTGCCGTAGTAAGCTCTGACTATGAACTCATTCTGCCACAGACCGAAGGCAATTACATAGTCAAAAGTCCTGCCGGATATGGGCTCGTGTCAGGAGTCACCGGGCAGGAAATTGTACACCCTGACCACTCTGTCATACTTCCTGCTGCCGACGGCATGTATTGCACCCGCAAAGACCCCAACGGCCAATATGGCTACCTCAACGCTGAAGGAAAATATATCATCGAACCTAAATATACAGCCGCACGCTCATTCAGAAATGGAGTCGCCACAGTAAGCACCTCCGATGGCTGGGGATTTATCAAGACCGACAATACCCCGCTCATCAACTTTGAATGGGACGACGCCCTACCCTACTCACACGACAATCAGAAATATTGCTGGGTGAAAAAAGATGGAATGTGGAACTGCCTGGTGGTCGGAACCGGCAACAAAGCATTTGACAACACTTACTTCTCGGCCACAAACTTCAATGCCGATGGCGTGTCTACTGTAGGAAATGCCGACGGACTATTCGGCACCATCGACACGAATGGTACTACCATCCTGCCAATCAGGTTTTCTAATCCGGGAATAATCGGTCAGGCTACTTCGGCCATGATGCAACAGGGTCTCGACACCATGAGTGAAATCGAAGCTCACCGTCTGAATCTCAATCTCAACCCCGCGAGAAATGACTTCCGTCTCTCCCATAAAATAGACAATTCAATGTGGGAATACTAATTAACGCAACACAATGAAACTACACATATTATCGCTGGCCGCACTCCTTCTTACCGGAGCTGCAGCAGTCAATGCCAAAAGCATTGAGTCATCTGAAACCACTCGCTACAACCGTAGCTCCATATACAGCATCCTTATCAACCATACCGAGCAGAAATTTGCCACAGAAATAAAAGAGCAGTTTCTCAATATACCTACCCCCGACCAATATGACAACCACGACCTCAATGTGAAAGTTGTCAATGTAAGCGACGGAAAAGAGCACACCGACTCAATCCACGCCTTCGTGGCCGACAACAACATTGCCTCACGTATGGTGGCCAAATGGTTCAACCGCAACATTCTCACCGGCGAATGCTCTACCGATCTGATAGAGCAACGTGGTAT
Organism: uncultured Muribaculum sp.; assembly: GCA_964578325.1. Taxonomy (GTDB): domain Bacteria; phylum Bacteroidota; class Bacteroidia; order Bacteroidales; family Muribaculaceae; genus Muribaculum. The sequence goes on along the minus strand of CAZOCO010000048.1, from coordinate 10,570 downwards.
CTACAACGCGTCAGACCTCGACAAAGCTCTGGCCGAAAATAATGTCCGGGGCTACGCACTTCTGGCTGACGCCGGAGAAGAACTCATCGGCCAGTCATTCCTCCTTGTCAACGAGATAAAATATGTCGATAAGTCCAAAACATCAAAAGCCTTTGGCGCCGGACTTAAAATACTTGGCAATATTGCCGGATCACTAACCGGTCTCGGCTCACTGGCACAAGAGGGAGGAAAACTTCTCAGCAACATGATAGAGTCAATAAAGGGCTTTAAAGTGAAAATTACAACCCACCTCTACCAACTTCAGTGGGACGACGAGGCTGCCGCCATCTTCTACGAACAGTGCTATACTTCTCTACCCGACGAACAGAAACGCCAGGCTTTTGAAAACAACCGTGATAAATTCAAACTAAAATATATCGGAAAAGTTGAGTCATCGGGGTCTACCACATCATTTATGGGCATCAACGAAGACGAACCCTACAAGATGGTGAGAAAGGCATGTCAACGCGCACTCGACGAAAACGTTGTTGACCTTCAAAAACATCACGACCAGTTCCGTGTCAAAGCCCCTGTAAAAAAGATTCTCGACAATGAAATCACGGCAGGTATCGGAATGAAAGAAGGCATCAACAAAGACTCCAAATATGAAGTACTTGAAGCACAGATAAATAAAGAAGGAAAGACTGTATACAAACGCATCGCCATTGTGCGCCCTGTACCCAACAAAATATGGGACAACCGCTACATGGCTACCGAAGAAATGGCTTATGGTGCCGACCTCGGCGCTACGACATTTGTCAAAGAGTCGGGAGGTGACATTTATCCCGGTCATCTGCTTCGTCAGATCGACTGACAACGTTTTCAACACCTTCTCGTGTGACATATTAATCCGTCAATATGTCATGTCGACATCGACTTAAAAACGACCTTTTTGATTTCGCAGATTAAGGCCGCCCGGCAATTTCCATATATTGCCGGTGCGGCTTTTTAATCTGCAACAATTTGTCGGTATAGAAGTGTTAATCTCCGAAAATTTGAGTAAATTTGCAAAAATGCGTTTAATGCGCACATCCATCTGCATAACCAAGTATTATCACATCAAAATAATTATTACCTATGCGTTTGACCAAACTTTTTGCTGCGGCCCTCGCCATTACAGGCGGTGCTGCTCTCTGTGGTTGCGCGGGAGATAAATCCCCGTCAATCGAGACCATAGAGAAAGAGTTCAAGGCCGTACCTACCGACGCGACAATAGCCGTCTACTGGTATTGGCTTAATGACAACATGTCGAAAGAAGGTGTCGTCAAAGATCTTGAATCTATGAAAAAAGCCGGCATCAGCCGCGCGTATATCGGATTTCAGGGTATTGACGGTCTGCCCAACGGCGATGTTAAGTTTGAAAGTGAAGAATGGTGGGATATCGTCCATCAGGCTCTGAAGACCGCCGGAGATCTTGACATAGAGATCGGTATTTTCAATTCTCCGGGATGGAGCCAGTCCGGAGGCCCGTGGGTAAAACCCGAACAGGCCATGCGCTATATAGCCGCAGCCGACACTACGGTATCGGGTGGCCAGGCTCTGACAGTAAAACTTCCCGCAATCGCAGCGGCAGACGCACAGGATGTTGCCGTGATAGCATATCCAGCTTTTGCTACAGAAGGATTTTCTCAAACGTTTACTCTTGAGCGTAAGGACAATAACCCGTGGGAGGCTGATCTGAAACCGACTGAACTCGTGCCGATGCGTTCGCTCTCGGTTAAGGTTCACGCTCCGTGGAATGCCGTAGGATGCTTGAAAGCACTCAAAGATGGAGAATGGACTATCGTAAAATATTTCAATATCGACCGCTACAACGAAATGGATCAGGTAGGCTGGGATGTATATGCACCTGTCACTGTGACTCTCCCCGGCATAGAGGCTGAACAATACAAGCTATCTGTAGAAGGTGCCGGAGGCGGCCACTTCGACGTTACTCTCTCCGAACGTCCGGCCATTGAGCGTTACAGCGAAAAGACTCTGGCCAAGATGTTCCAGCAGCCACTGCCGCTGTGGGGTCAGTATATGTGGCCGGTACAGGCCGAAGCTTCGGTTGACACCTGGACTATCGACCCGTCAAAGGTTGTAATTCTCACCGAGAATATGGCTGAAGACGGCACTCTGACATGGGATGCGCCCGAAGGACAGTGGGTAGTATCTCGTCTGGCAATGGTGCCGACCGGTGTAACCAACTCTCCGGCTGTGCCTGAAGCTACCGGTCTTGAAACCGACAAAATGAGCCGCGAGCACATCCGCGCCCACTTCGACAATTTCATGGGAGAAATCCTTCGCCGTATTCCGGCCGAAGACCGCAAATCGTTTAAAATCGTAGTTGAAGACTCATATGAAACCGGTGGTCAGAACTGGACTGATGGCCTGGCTGAAAAATTTGAACAGCGCTACGGATATTCACCACTCCCCTATCTGCCCACACTTCAAGGTATCCCTGTAGGTAATCAGGATCTTTCCGACCGCTTCCTTTGGGATCTCCGTCGCCTTGTGGCCGATATGATCGCCGACGAATATGTGGCCGGTCTGGCTGAAGTCAGCCACGAAAACGGACTGACAACCTGGCTTGAGAACTACGGACATTGGGGCTTCCCGGGCGAGTTCCTCATGTATGGCTCGCGTTCAGATGAGATCGGCGGCGAGTTCTGGAGCGAAGGCACACTGGGCGATATCGAAAACCGCGCCGCATCATCGTGTGCCCACATCTACGGCAAACCCCGAGTATGGGCAGAATCATGTACCAGCGGCGGTCCAGTCTTCTCCCGCTACCCGGCTATCATGAAACAGCGTGTCGACCGCTTCTTTACCGAAGGTATCAACTCCACTCTGCTTCACCTCTATATACATCAGGACGAAACCGATGTAGAGCCTGGTCTGGCCGCATGGTTCGGCAACGAGTTCAACCGAAAGAACATTTGGTTTGAGCAGATGGATATATTCTCCAACTATCTCAAACGTTGTAACTATGTACTACAGCAAGGCACATATGTGGCTGATGTCGCATACTTCATCGGTGAGGATGCACCCAAAATGACCGGTGTATGCGATCCCGCCCTTCCTGCCGGGTACTCGTTCGACTATATCAACGGTGAAATTCTGCGTGACCACGCTCGCGTAGTCAACGGACACCTCGTTCTCGATGCCGGAATGGAATACTCACTGCTCGTACTGCCCAAGCAAGAAACCATACGTCCGGAACTGCTTGAAAAAATCAAATCTCTGGTAGAAAACGGCCTTACTGTACTCGGACCGCAGCCCGAACGTTCTCCGTCGCTCCAAGACTACCCTGCTGCCGACAACAAGGTCAAAGCCATTGCTGCTGAAATGTGGGCTCCGGTAGGCGAAGATGGAAAATCAGTCAAAGAAGTTGGCAAAGGTCGCGTATATTCAGGCTACTCTATCGAGGAAATTTTTGCTGAACAAGGTATTATTCCCGACCTTGCCGTAGCCGAAGGACAGCAGATGCCACTCTTCATACATCGTTCGCTGAAAGATGCGCAGATATATTTCGTATCCAATCCCACCGAACAGAAAGTCAATTTAGACCTGACTCTACGCGCTGGCTCAAAAGACTCTTATCCCCAGCTTTGGGATCCAATCACCGGAGAAGTACGCAATCTTCCCGCGTATACAGTAAACGACAACGGCTCCGTGACAATTCCTGTTACCTTCTATCCCGTACAGAGCTTCTTTATCGTACTGCGTAAAGGCGAATCTCCCGCCAAAAATCTCACTGAAAACTTCCCGGCTCCCGCAGTCGCATATGATTTCGTTGAGCCATGGAACGTAGACTTCGACGCTGCTCGCCGCGGTCCGAAAGAGACTGTAAGTATGGATTCTCTCTACAGCTGGTCTGACTCCGACAACGATTCGATCAAGTACTATGCCGGCAAGGCTGTATACACCACAACGATCGACGTTCCGGAAATCAACACAGATCTGCAGTACTACCTCGACTTCGACTGCGTCATGGTGATGGGTCGCGTATTCGTCAACAACCAGGAAGTCGGTGGAGTATGGACATTGCCCTATGCCATCAACGTTACCCCCTACCTTAAGGCCGGAAACAACGACATAAAGGTTGAAGTGGTCAACAACTGGAAAAACCGTCTAATCGGCGACCAGGCTCTGCCGGAAGACCAGCGTCCGACCAAGACCAACGTCCACACCTATTCTCCCGACCTGCAGACTTCAGGTATAATCGGCGGAGTACAGATTCGTGCATACAACTATTCGGTAGAATAATCATTCAGAACTATCTGATACGACATGACATCGCCCGGGCAAATTGTCCGGGCGATTCTTTTATTCTGACGGAGCACTATGGAAAAGCACTCGTCACACGATTTTTCAAATCTCTTTAATGACTTTGGCCGGAATCCCTCCTGCTATAGTGCGTGGCGCCACATCTCGATTGACAACTGCTCCGGCTGCAATCACCGCGCCGTCGCCTATCGTGACGCCCTGAAGAATAGTCACATTTGCTCCTATCCACACCTTATTTCCTATTACGACCGGAGCCGGTATCAAGTCGGCGCGACGGTCGGGGTCTAAATCGTGGTTCAAAGTGGCGATAACACAGTTATGCCCGATATGCACATCGTCACCAATAGTGATACCGCCCTGATCCTGAAACTTACAACCGGAATTTATAAACACGCGTCGGCCAATTCTGATATTTTTGCCGCAATCGGTGTAAAACGGCGGAAACATAGAAAAACTCTCGTCAACATGGGTTCCGGTAAGCTCTGACATCAGTGCCACTATCTCCGATGGAGTATGATAGGCATTATTGATCTCCATGGTGAGACGTATCGCCATCTGACTGAGTTCATGCATCTTCAGATGCACACGACTCCGGGCTGCTATCGGAGCACCGGAGTCCATTATTTTGATAAATTCCTCTGTCGTCATTTCAGATATTCATTGTAAAACGCCGTTATCTCTTCAAAGGGTATAATATCGAGCTGATCGTAAAGGTCGCAGTGCGAAGCCCCTTCCACCGTCAGCAATTGTTTGTTGTCGCCCTTAAGCCGTGCAAAAGTATCTTTACCGAAATAGTATGAGTGAGCGGCATCACCATGCACGATCAGCACTGCACTATCAAGCTCACCGACATATTCAAAGAATCGGAAGTTGATGAATGGCAAGGTAGATGTCACATTCCAGCCGTCGGTCGAGTTTCCGGAACGGGGATGAAACCCTCGTGGTGTTTTATAATATGCATAATAATCTTTCACGAATTGCGGAGCATCGTCGGGCAACGGGTCGATGACACCTCCAGCACGCCGGTAGCTACCGTTGCGATAATCTTCGGTGCGTTGAACCGCAAGCGCAGAGCGGTTTGCATTGCGTTTTTCTTTCGAGTCGTCGGCATCGAAATACCCATTGGCACTTACGCGTGTCATATCGTACATGGTCGATGCCACAGTAGCCTTGATACGTGGGTCGTTAATAGCGGCCTGAATAGCAATACCTCCCCAGCCGCATACGCCCAAAACGCCCAGCCTGTCGGAATCGACATCGGGCTGAACCGACAGAAAATCTATCGCAGCCGAAAAATCCTCGACATTGATGTCGGGCGATGCAACGCGTCTTGGATGTCCGCCGCTCTCACCTGTGAACGACGGGTCAAAGGCTATAGTGAGAAAACCGCGCTCGGCCAACTGCTGGGCATAAAGACCACTCGATTGCTCTTTTACAGCTCCGAAGGGGCCGCTTACGGCAATAGCCGGAAGTTTGCCCGACGCATTTACAGGAGTATACATATCTGCAGCAATAGTCACGCCATAACGGTTTACAAAAGTTACCTTACGATGATTGATTTTATCACTTTTGGTAAATACCTTATCCCATTCCTGTGAGAGGATAAGTTTTTCTGTCGTAGCAACAGTTGTGTCTGTGTTAATATTATTCATATTCTGCGATTTTAGAGTTAGGGCCGTTACAATAAGCAATACTGCCGCAATAATTATATTTCTCATTGGTTACTTAATTTATCAAACCAAAGTTACGCAATATGATATCACATTATCCTACCAGAAATTCGGCAAAATATACCCCAATTTTTGGGAGCAGAAGCAAAAGCTGTTTGAAATAACGGGTCAATACAACATATAGCATAAAATGACGAAGGACACCTCACGGCGCCCTTCGTCATTTTATTAACCAATCATTATCACATTTCTTTCTTGCAACAGAGAAAAGCATCAGAGCTTTTATACTATTATAACAATATTGATGCAAAAAAGTTTAATCGATCAATTTTTTTTGGCAACAACGTTTTACCCTATTCGGCTTCAAATAAAAAAAAATTGCTATCTTTGTGGCAATTAATCAAGAAGCACTATATCACTGATATGAGAATATTTCCACTTATAGCTATGCTTTCTATAGTAGGGAGCGCTGTTGCCGCTAATCAGAATCCGGATGTCACACTGCTTGATCTTATCGACACCACTCCACCGGCAGCAACCGACGCAACTACGACCGCGGTCTACGCTTTCGACATGATAGCAGACACGACCGAGGCTGATTCAAGTGCATACGTATATAAACCGCTCAAACTACTTCCCCCTACAACTTTGCCTCCGATAGCATTTCTACCGGTAGTATACGATGGTCTGGTACACATCGACTCGGCCGTTGTGGGCGATCCGACTCCATATCTGGCCTCCGACATCGAAGCCATGAACTTCTGGCTGAATCTTGAAAACCAGTCGCGCCACTACCGTCAGCTTAAACAGACTTTCATGATCTACAACATGCCTTCGGTGAAATACAATATAAATACGTTGCCAAAACCACCGGCCAGATATGAGGCTAAAGTAGATCCGACCAGTCACAAAATCACCATTACCGACCTGAAATCTGACGTAAAATCGGCACAGGCAGATACCCCCGCTCTCCCAGTAGAACGTCGTTACTGGCTACACCAGTTCAACGCCAACCTGCAGTTCTCTCAAGCATACGTATCAAGAAACTGGTATCAGGGCGGCAACAACAACGTCAACATTCTTGGCAACCTGATATGGAATGTACAGCTTAACCAGAAATTCAATCCCAAATATATTTTTGAAGCTACAACACAATATAAGATTGGTGTCACAAGCACCCACGACGATATTGCCCACGACTTCCTGATCAACCAGGATCAGTTCCAGTTTAACTCTACTGCTGGTATACGAGCCTTCAGTCATTGGTACTATTCAATGACTACTCAAGTTAAGACCCAGTTGTTTAATTACTATCCATCGAACTCTCGCGACATCCAATCGGCGTTCATGACTCCGGGTGAAGTCAACGTCGGTCTTGGTATGACCTACAGTCTCAACAACGAAAAGCGAAAGCTCGCACTGAATATCTCCCTCGCACCCCTCTCCTACAATCTCAAGACGAGCATCAACCATCGTATCGATCCGACAGCATTCGGTCTGAAGCCCGGCCACCGCACCCAGAATAGCTTCGGTAGCAACGCCGAGCTGAAACTGACATGGCAGATACTATGGAACATATCATACTCGTCGCGACTGTTTATGTTTACCAACTACGACTACGGACAGGCCGACTGGGAAAACACTCTCAATTTCTCGGTAAACAAATATCTGTCAACACAGCTTTTCTGGCATCTGCGCTACGACTCGTCACAACCATCGCGCGGAGGATGGCACAAATGGCAGTTTAAAGAAGTATTGAGTTTCGGTCTGCAGTATCAGTTTAAATCATACTGATGGACTGGCGGCTTCGGAATACTGTTTTGCGGATAGCCGCGTGGCTGATAATACTTCTAACTTCAGCCACACAAGGCTTCGCCCGTAAAGCGGATCTACAGCTGCCATCTGTATCCGAAATCATTCCGGGATACGAAAATACCGATATCGTCAAGCACCGATTACTTGCGTCGGGGATGCACACACTTGAAGGTATATGGCAGTTTCCCGATGACGGTGCACTCATTGCGATAGAACGCGCCCCCGACAGGCCAGCAAACACGGCTACACGCTATCGCATAGTAATTCTATGGTCGCCACGCCGATCTGTAGCTCCCGGTACTGTTATGGGCATCATTGCTCCTACAGCCAAAAAAGGTATTTACACTACTAAAATTTACACATCGACACTTGGTGCTCGACAACTCACCGCTCCACGCAGCTACACGCTCAAAATGACAGATGAAAACCATTTCTCCATTACACCAGACCATAGTCTTAAACTTAAAGCCAATTTATGGAGACTGATACCATATCTGTCAAATACTCTTGCGTTGAGAGTTCAGACACAAGACAATACTCCTACTGATATAGAAGGATGTGTAAGGTTGTTTCCAACTCCGGCAGTTGGTGTTAACGGACCCAGATATCTATAACGTATGAGACTTTCGATAGTATCGGTCATAATTGTGGTGGCGATAATATGCATGTCGGCGCAACACACCCGTACTACCCGCCGTGGAAAACTTATACCAGAAACCACCCCGACGATTGAGTCTACAACCAATGATAACCATACATTGGTTACAGCCAATCCAGACTCCATAATAATCGCTCGCTATGACAAACCGCTTCGGTCGCTACGAGAAACCTTTTTCGTGACGAACCTATACAGCGACACTCTTGCGATGCTGTCTGTACAATTAAAATATGACGTGGCTGGCAGCGGAGAAATGCTCCACCGTCGCGACGCAACAATCTCTTGTGTAATTCCTCCGGGAGAGACACGGCAGCTCTATCTCACAGCATGGGATCGACAGTTTACATATTATCATATCGACACCCGCATCAGGCCAAAATCAGCAAAAGCCGTGCCCTACACCGTCTCTATCTCTCCGTTGCAGATAGCCTTACTCCCGACTGGGACAAACTGAACGTCACTAAAATCAGAACTCAAAACTTTCAAGTTTGAGCTTGCCTAACGACGACATAGTGCCGACTTCAGCGACAAACTCCGGAGATGCACTGTGGGCATCGAGAGCCGACTGATCACGCCAGGTTTCACATATCAACAAAACATCCGGGCGCGTCGCACTTTCAAACACATCATAAGCCACACATCCATCCTGAAGCAACGAAGCGGCAGTAAGTTGCTTGGCTGCATCCAACACCATCTGACGGTTTTTCTCGTCTACACTGACAAAACAATTAAGTCGTAACATAGCTCTAAATTTTTCTTTTGTTTCCGGGAGACTCTGCTATCGGCTCCATATGAATATTAATGATAGCATTGTTCCCATATTGTTTTCTAATAGCATTTTCGGCCGCAGTAGCCTTCTGGTGGGCTTCAGTAAGCGACATATCTCCCGCCATCTTCGCATGCAGATCTACAGCAATTCGATTGCCTATACGCCGGGTACGCAAATTGTGTACATACCTGATACCATCAATAGAAAGGACCAGACGACGTATATCTTTTTCTTGCGATTCAGGTAGAGAACTTTCGAGCAATTCGCTTATCGAAGGACGTATAATGTCAATTCCACTTTTAACAATAAAAACGCTGACAACTACGGCTGCTACCGGATCGAGTATGCGCCATTTTTCACCGAGAAACATTGCTCCGGCGATTCCTACAAGGGTTCCGGCGGAAGAAACAGCGTCACTGCGATGATGCCAGGCGTTTGCTATAGTGACGGTAGAATTCAACAGTTTGCCTCTATCGCGAGTATACCTGAACAACCACTCTTTGGATACGATCGAAACTATCGCCACTATCAGAGCCAACATAGTAGGAGACTCCAGCATTTCCCCGTGCAAACTTCTAATGATTAGTTCCACCCCGTTTAGAGCTAAACCAATACCGGCAACAAAGAGCAACACACCGATTATCAACGAAGCAAATGTTTCATACTTTCCATGTCCATAATCATGCCCTTTATCTCGTGGTTTACCGGCAATACGTACAAAAACGAGAACGATGATATCCGTAATAAAATCTGACAGAGAATGTACCGCATCTGCAATCATAGCAGAACTGCGACCGAAAATACCAGCAAAAAATTTCAGTCCGACCAACACGATGTTGACGGCTGTACCGACAAGAGTAACCTTGTAAATTTTCTTTTCCCGAATAGACATAATTAACAGTGATCACACAATCATCAGCACAAATATAGCACTTTTATTTGTAGTAAAACTACCTTCTGCTGAAAAGCTCATGAAACAGATGCATCAAAGCATAGCGAGGATAATAATAAATCATCCTCGGCCCAGCAAATCGCATGACTAACTTTATCCTTGCTGCCATTACTGGCTCGTAACAGTGCACCCGACAAAGGCGGCAACTCGACTTCCGGTCACCAAAAGGACATCGTGAGAGTCGATTTACAGCATAGTCAAGCAATGCCTTACAGTCGGGACACATTTCCCTGTTCCCCTCCTTAAGGCTGCAGTACAATGCAATCATTTTACCTACTACTATAACTTCAGTTTCGACCCGACTCATATAAATCAATTGAATATAAAAAAAGAGGCCCGACGGGACTGGTGTCCTGTCGGGTCTCCGGTGAAGGGGGCGGTTACCTACTCTCCCG
>CAZOCO010000047.1:0-15418 GCA_964578325.1 uncultured Muribaculum sp. | reverse complement strand
GGTATTAACTTTAGACAGGTTATAGAATACTGTGGCATAGAATCGTGGGTCACGGCCTATGTATGGATCTTCAGGATTGTAACCTTATATCGGGTTTATATTGATTTCGGAGTGCTTTTCATCAACATAAGGTTTTGTCAGATCGTAAATTGGTTCTCCGGTTGCCAACATATCGTATGCATCAATGAGTTCTTGAGTGTGGGTATATCCGGCTTTGAAATGTCCATCAGAAAAGACCGGCATCTGGTTGATATCTGCGTTTCGTACGCCAGCTACATATGTAGCGCCCCATATGGTTTCTTTGTCTTCTGGATGTCGGCCGGGTACAGAGTTTAGTGCGAAATATTCCTGATATGGATTGTAGTACCCCTCTTCACGTGTGGTTCCTTCTCCTTTGAGCGGATTATATAGAATGTTGTAAAGTTCATATCCGTTTGCCAGCAACATATCAAAGGCATCTTTGTTGGTCTTATATGCCCATTCCCATAAATTTTTGTCGTGGCAGAACAAAGGCGAAGCGGCAAAAATTGAGGCTTGAGACATAATAGCACATGCGATAGCTTTTGTCATACGGTCTTTTTCTGCTTCGTTGGTTATATGCCATGGCAGATTATCATGTCTTAATGCTTCGCGACACTCTTCTACTACAAATTGGAATCCTTTCCAGGCAGGGTCACGTTTCAGACCTTCATAAGATGTGTTTACGTCGTTTACAGTTGTAATAATAGGGAGATCTCCGTAAAACTTGAGCAGCATGTTGAAGTAGTATGCACGCATCACGTGTGCTTCGCCCTTATAGCGATCCCACGTATTTATGTCAAGTACTCCGTTATCTTTTATTTCATCCATTTTAATGATAAACTGGTTGAGAATGCGTATCATTCGCCAGTATCGTGTCCAGTATCTGCCATCCCATTTCCCTTGTCCGCGATAGTCCCAATCGTTTAGCACATGGTTTGACGCTGATAGATTGCCTACATAGATTTGAGTGTTAAGGGCTCCGGATGTGAAATCGTCGGAGTCCCAGCCCTCATCTGACATATTTAAAATCAGATTGCTGAAAAAATGGTGGCCGAACATATGATATGGTACATCTTCCCACGCCGAAGATAAATATGAGGCAATAAGGTTTGGATCTTGAAAAATTATTTCCAAATCCAGACGCCCGTCCGGAGTAATATCCAGATCGTCAGTACATGAATTCAGACTCAAAAGGCCCGGAATTAAGCATAATATACAGATAATATGCTTTAAATGGTTTCTCATAATGAATAATGGATTTGGGTGTTTTAGTGCACTTATTTGTGGGAACTGGAGTTATTTTAATGAGCGGTATATTTCAGCAGTTTGTTTACCTGTCTTTTCCCACGAAAACTTTGAAAGTTGTGCGGTGGCATTATTTATCAATGACAATCGTTGCTTATTGTCCATTCGTAGAAGTTGATCTATCGTAGCTGCAATATCGTCGGCTGATTTCGGGTCAAAATATAAGGCTCCGTCGCCACCAACTTCTGGTAGTGAACTTGTGTTACTCAATCCTGTTGGGCAACATGCACTGAATGCTTCAAGTACCGGAAGACCGAAACCCTCGTAGAGTGAAGGGAAAATAAATGCCGACGCATTGCGGTAGAGTGTGGCAAGCTGGTTTCCATAAGCCGGAAATGCTATAGTTCTGTCAGTAAGATTTAAATGTTTAAGAAATTCACTCTCCGACGTCTTGAATAGTTTGCCTGCACACACAAGCTTTAGCTCCGGGTTACTGTGGGTAAGCTGAGCAAAAGCCTTGGCAAAAGTAGCGAAATTTTTATATGGACCGCGCTCTCCGACAAATAGCACATAATGTTCCGGTAAACTGGGTATATTAACGGCGTTATTATTGGTACTCATAGGGGTATAGCCGTGATATATTACGTCGATTCGTTCTTCTGGCAAATTATAAAATTCCATAAGATCACGTTTTGTTGATTCACTTATGGCTATTATACGGTCTGCGGCCTTTACAGTACGCCGTTTATTCTCAATGACACTCCGGCTGTCTGATAGCATAGATGGAAAACGCTCATGAGTGAAGTCGTGCACAGTAATTACCGTAGGAATTTTTTTGTAGCGAAGATAGTAAGGATTATAGTAGGTCGGATGAAGTATATCAGGATGCTGTTTCTTTATTATGGAGACTGTATGGAATCTATTTAGATATTCATAAAGTTTTTTTCTAACACGGAAATTTGAGAAGTCCCAGCGCGACACGACAGGTGCTATGTTGTCGGGCAACATATCGAGATAGGCATTCTCCGACAGCATCGGAGGAAACATTGGCACGGTATCGGCAGGCAGATGTCGTGATAGTTCAATAATATAGCGAGTGATACCTCCGAACTGTTGCCAGGAAAATGCTTGATGATCGAAAAGTATATTTATCATTGGTGTGGAGCGAGGTTGGTTGTTGAAACCAATGTGATATTTTTCAGATTAAGTCTGGCCTCAAGATATTCTTTCAATTTTTTGTCGTCAGCCTGACTCATGGGTGCGGAATACTGGATAAGCGCAACCGCAATGGTGTCTGCGAGAGTAGCATTGTCAACCGCACTTACTACGTTGCGCGAAAATGCGAGATATTTAATTTGTGGGAACAAGACCTTTATCTCGGGAGATATATGCAGAGCGATTGAATCAGCTCGACGAGTATTTGCTGCGACTTGTCGGAGAGAGTCAATTGTTGTTTGCTGACGGGTGATGGTTTGTTGTGTCATAAGGTACATGTCTCGCAACATTGCCGATGATGATTCGATATGGTTGTTGTGGTTATATCCGGAGCCTTGTATAATACGCAGATTAGTACCAGCGAGGCCATAAGCTGTCATCTCTGCTGTCAGTGCCTGCGACAGTGAGTCGCCCGGAAGTTCACTGCCGACAAGTGTCAGCGTAAGGGTAGAATTATTTCCTCTATTGAAATTGCCTTTGTAGCTTAATACCTGTGTGTCCGGAAAATCCAGATGATTTACAAACTGGGTACAACGTGCCTGGAATGTATTCTCGCGATACATGACCCATGTGAGGTAGACTGAAGGCGCAAGTGTAAGTATAGTAATCGTGTATACGATATGACGTACTTTTCTGGCCCTGGCAGGATTGGCAAATTCGACAGTCTTATACTTCATAAGTCTGACTCCGAGCGTGGTTGCGATGGCAATAAATACGGAGTTGATAAAAAATAGATATAGTGCGCCGAAAAAATAAGTACTCTGCAGTGTGGCAAGACCATATCCTACCGTACACAGCGGGGGCATGAGAGCCGTAGCTATCGCTACACCGGGAATAACATTGCCTTTTGACTTTGAGCCGATGGCCAGTATTCCGGCAGCTCCACCAAAAAATCCTATCAATACATCATAAATTGTAGGTGATGTACGAGCCAATAGTTCGGAATGAGCTTCGTTTACCGGCGATATCATAAAATAGATACACGATGTCGCCACCGAAAAGAGCGTTGCCATGACGAGATTTCGGAACGAGCGTTTTATAAGCTGAAAATCCTGAATGCCTACCGCCAGACCAATTCCTATTATCGGCCCCATCAGTGGCGAAATAAGCATTGCTCCTATGATAACGGCAGTAGAATTAGTGTTAAGTCCGAGCGAAGCAATGAAAATTGCTACTACCAGTATCAGAATATTTATACCTCTGAATGATACTCCTTCGCGAATATTGGCTTCGGCATCGGCCTGCGGAATGAGATATGGCGATAGGTCGAAGTATCCTAAAAAATTGTTTTTTAAAGAGTTTATATTCAGTAGTTTCATGTTTTATGATGAAAAATATTATCGCCGGAGAGTCAGCCGCGGAACGGCTATGTGCTCATTCCTTGCAACAATTATAAGGTAAACGATAAGAAGAATTGTACGTAAGGCCAGATTAACGGCTATCCATGGTGTATCAATTGCCATACCGACGGCATATACAACTGCAGCCAGCAGACAGTAAGCTCCGATGCGTTTTACCGGGTAGCCAATAGGATGTTTGATTTTGCCGACGAAGTATGAGGCTATCATCATTGAACCATAACAAGCAAAGCCTGCCCACGCACAACCCATATAACCAATGTGGGGAACGAGAACGATGTTTAGAATCAAAGTGACAGCCAATCCGCCAAGCGAGAACCACATACCCCAGACTGTCTTATCGGTAAGCTTATACCATAGAGACAGATTGAAAAATATTCCGAAAAATATCTCGGCAATCATGATTACCGGCACAACTCTTAAACCGGAAAAATATGCCGGTGATATGAAGTATTTAAGTATATCGAGCCAAAACATCACACCCATGAAAATAAACAGTGCAAAAATGATGAAATATTTCATGGCGTCGCGGTATGATTGCAGTTTTCCATCGGTCTTATCGCGGTTCTGAGCAAAAATAAATGGCTCGTAGGCGAATCGGAATGCTTGTGTAAACATTACCATTACGATTGCAATCTTGTAGTTGGCTCCATAGATACCCAATTCGGTCATTGCCTGTGCTTTGTCGGATATTAGCAGAGGAAAAATTATTTTATCAACCGTCTGATTCATGATACCGGCAATTCCTAATACAAGTATCGGTAAAGAATATATTAGCATTTCTTTGAGCAACCGGCTGTTGAACGACAGCGGTACAGCTATAGTTTCGGGTAGCAGTAAGATTAGGGTGACAACCGAGGCTATCAGATTTGAGAGAAAGATGTATCCTATACCGAAGCCGGGATCATAGAACCAATTGACTGAAGCCGGAGCATGGTTTGCCAGCCATGGACATACGAGTATGAAGAAGATATTCAGAGCTATATTGAGTCCTATGTTAATAAGACGGATAGACGCAAACCGCATTGGCCGGTGTTTGTAACGCAGATAGGCGAATGGCAAAGATGTGTATGCGTCTATGGCAACCGCAATAGCCATCATCCATACGTATGATGGAGTGTCGGCACATTCCAATGCGCGTGATATCGGAGTAATGAACATCAGAACCGCGATAATAAACAATGTCGAAGACGCGCCAAGAGAACATAAGGCTGTTGAGTATACTTCTTTAGGATCGGTGTAGCGCTCGTGATTGGCAAATCGGAAAAATCCGGTCTCCATGCCGTATGTGAGAATGATAAGAACGAGAGCTACGATAGAGTAGAGGTATGTTACTACTCCATATTCATCCGATGGGAAAATATTGGTATATAACGGTACAAGACACCAGTTTAGAAATCGTCCTATGATTGAACTTAATCCGTATACAGCGGTGTCTTTTGCCAGTGATTTTATGCCGGCCATAGCGATTTAATCAAAAAGAGAACCCATGTCGCGTTCGTCAAGCGAGTAGCCGAGATGACGCCAAGCGAGTTCGGTTACAATACGCCCCCGATGGGTGCGTTTTATAAAACCTTCTTTAATCAGGAAAGGCTCGTAGACATCTTCTACCGTACCCGGATCTTCACCGATAGCTGTAGCGATGGTTGACAGTCCTACAGGTCCCCCCTTGAATTTAGAAATAATAGTCCGTAGAATCTTATTGTCGATTTCGTCGAGACCGTATTTGTCGATGTTCAGAGCTTCAAGAGCATAATGTGTGATTTCGGGCTCAATAATACCGGAGCCTTTAACTTGTGCGAAATCACGCACACGTCGCAGAAGAGCATTGGCGATACGCGGCGTTCCACGTGAGCGGAGTGAAATTTCGTGTGCCGCCTCCTTGGTTATAGCTACATTGAGCAGCTTGGCCGAACGATGCAGTATACGTTCAAGTACAGGGTGGTCATAGTAGTCGAGGTGGCAGTTGATACCGAAGCGCGCGCGAAGAGGAGATGTGAGCAATCCAGAACGTGTAGTGGCCCCGATGAGAGTAAATGGCGATAGAGACAGCTGAACGGTGCGTGCACCAGGACCTTTGTCGATCATGATGTCTATACGGTAGTCTTCCATCGCAGAGTATAAGTACTCCTCGACAATCGGGCTGAGACGATGTATCTCATCTATAAACAATACATCGTTTTCTTCAAGCGATGTGAGTATTCCGGCCAGATCTCCAGGCTTGTCGAGTACTGGACCGGATGTAATCTTGATACCGACACCGAGTTCGTTTGCAATAATTTGAGCCAATGTGGTTTTACCCAGTCCGGGAGGGCCATGAAGCAATGTGTGGTCAAGAGATTCTCCGCGCTGTCGGGCTGCAGTAACGTAGATCTTAAGATTTTCTACAATTTTTTCCTGACCGTTGAACGCATCAAATGCTGACGGACGCAGCGCCCGCTCGAAATCGCGTTCACTGTCGATTGCATTACGCGAAGCCCTAATGTCAAAATCGTTGTCGGAATAGTCAGACATCAGTTGTTTTTCTGTCCGTAGAGAATAGGATTGGTGTCAGTGTCGTTGTACATCTTCATCTGCCGGTATACCTTCATGTATTTTCGTCCGGCAGCAATGTCGTCGAGCAATTGGTCGATGGCTGTGGTCAGATCGTTCTGTTGTTGCAGAAGAATGTCGAGTTTGGCCGCGCATTTTGCCTTGTGCTCTTCTGTAGCATCTGTACGATTGACCTCCGATGCCATATGATATATCTTCAGAGCGAGAATGGAGAGGCGGTCGAATGCCCATGCCGGAGACTCGGTGTTGATTGTTGCATCTGGCAGTACTTTGACATCGGCATATTTGTTGCGGAAGTAGGTGTCTATTTCCTCTACCATATCAGTACGATCCTGGTTTGATTTATCGATACGGCGTTTGAGCGATAGAGCTGCCACAGGGTCGATTTCAGGGTCGCGAATGATGTCTTCGAGATGCCATTGTACGGCATCTATCCAGCATTTGGCAAACAGGGTATGTTCAAACGTTCCGGCCTTGTATGGGTTGGCCGGAACGAAGTCGATATTATCGGTAATATGGTATTGCTCGACAGTGTTACGGAATATATCGAATGCTTGTCGGGCAAGAGTGCTTTTTTCTGACATAAATGATTGTTAAAATAGATATGCTGCGGTGATAGTCCAGCTACGGTTTTTCGCTCCAATCTCTTGGGCGTCTGTGCCCAATGTTCGCATTGCTTTGTTGATTCCGAGACCATAAGAAGCGCCAACCTGCACATGTTTTATCAGTTCTACGCCAAGTCCGAAATTCCATGCCCAGTCAAGACCGCGGTTGTGGTATAGCTGATCGATTGTTTTTTTAGATGTGAGTACAGAGACGCTGGGACCTGTAGTGACATACGGCTTAATAATTGAGCTGATTGCTGGAATAGATAGCTTATATTTGAGGTTGAGTGGTATTTCGATATATGAGCGGTTGTATGAAATGTCTTTATCTAGTTTGCCCGTGCGACGAACAAACATTGCTGACAGATCGGCTCCAATACCAATTACAGGTACAGTAAATTCAGCGGTGACACCAGCAGTCCAGCCTGTGCGGTTGGAACTATCGAAAGCTTCCTTGCTGAAGTGCATTGAGTTGATGTTCATACCGGCCTTCACACCCCAGCGGAACTGGGCGTCGACATTGGGTGTGAGCATTATTGACATTACGGCTACAGCCGCGACTGCGAAGAGTTTTGTTAGTTTCATGATAGTATAGTTTTATATATTTTCAAAGTTATAGAATCTTCCGGAAATTTCAAAACGTTCGTGATTGAAATTTTTTAGATGGAATTGTCAGATTCCCCGTGTCTTATGTTAAACGCGCTGTCGCGGCCAAAATGGATGCGTGACAGCGCGCTGATAAGATTGTTTTGCTTCAGGATTTACGACGCAAATAGTTGTCGCGGACAGTGTCGACAACGTTGATGATAAAGTCTCCGGTTTTCTCGAGGTCTGCGATTATATCCATGTATGAGATGCCGGCCAGATATTCGTATAAATGGTCGTTGATATACTCTACGTTGGCTGCACGCAACTGGTTGCGAAGATTGTTGATTTCACGCTCTTTGTTGTATGATACAATCAGTTCGCTTTCGTTGACGTTTTCAATGTTGCCAAGAATGTGCATCATGTTCTTCATGGCGTCTTCAACGTGATTGAACATCGAATCAATATTGTCGTAGATGGTCTGGTTGAATTCTACGTGATTCTGCTGTTTGCGTACGAGAGCGCGTCCGATATTGTAGCATGAGTCGGCGATAGATTCAATTTCGCTTACAATATTTAGCATTGCCGACAGATGTAGCTTGGATTCGTTGGATAGGCGCCCTTCGGCACATCGGTTGAGATAATGTGCGATTTCAAGCTCCATCCGGTCGGAAATTTCTTCGTATTTTTCAAGCCGTGAGAACAAGTGATTGAATTCTTCTGATTTCTCTTTAGTATGAACCAGTTCGCGGGCCATGAGTATCATGCGGTTGACACGTTCGGCATACACTGTCATCTCTTTTTCAGCCTGTGAAATATTGAGCTCGGATGTTGACAGCATACCTCCGGAGATGAATTTGAGCTGGAATTCGTCTTCTTCTTTGCGCTTCGACGGGATGATATATTCTACAATCTTCACATATACATTGGTAAACCAAATCATAATTGAGAGATTTATGATCTTGAATACGGTATAGAATAGAGACATACCTATGGATACGCTCATTTGAAGCGCTGCTATGTTACGTAGAATTTCGTGTCCGGCAGGCAGGGAATTGTCGAAGAGATGGTTGTAGATGTCGGGATCTGTTTTTTGCAACTCATTTACAAAGGTGTAAAGTTGTTCCGGATTACCCGAACCTACGGCTTTTGTGAGCCATACAATCAGATCTATAAACGGATAGAACACGCATAGACACCATGTCATGCCGAGGAAGTTGAACAGCAAGTGGCCCATAGCGGCACGTTTTGCTGCTACATTTCCCGAAAGCGAAGCCAGAATAGGGGTGATTGTAGTGCCGACTACCGCACCAAGTAGGATGGCACATCCAAGTTCAAACGATACCCATCCTTTTGAACACATAATCAATGTGATGGCAAAAGTACCGGCCGATGATTGAATAATAGATGTGACGACGATACCGACAAGCGTGAAAATAAGTACAGATCCCATTCCCATCGACGAGTATCGCGAAAGCGATTCAAACATTTGTGGATTACTCTGTAGATCGGGTACGTATTTCGATATCATGTCCAGACCCATAAACAGGAACGCAAATCCAAGCAGGAACTCACCGATTGATTTTTTTCGTCCGTCTTTACAGAACAATAGTGGTACCGATAGTCCGATTAGAGGCAGGACAAAGATGGATATGTTGACTTTGAATCCGAAAAGAGATATTACCCATGCAGTAAACGCTGTGCCGACATTGGCACCGAATATTACGGCCATAGATTGACCGAGGGTCATCAGACCGGCGTTTACAAAGCTGACGACCATGACGGTCGATGCAGATGAACTTTGGAGTAATGCAGTGATAAGGAATCCGGTTACAAGTCCCATGAACCTGTTGCGGGTCATTACAGACAAAATGTTGCGCAGTCTGTCTCCGGCAACTTTCTGGAGTCCTTCTGACATGACCTTCATTCCATATAGGAAGAGGCCGACTGAACCAAGCAGAGCAAGGAAGTCAAGGATGGAATATTGCATCTGAAAAATATTCGGGTGTTTTCGATTGCAAAGATATGATAAAATTTGTAAAAGGAGATAGCGTAGGGTAATTATTTCATGTCTGTCGGCATATTTTTTTTACATACACGGTTTCTACCATTTTACAAGACGATATGTGATGATGCGTCCGGCATCATCAAGATAAGATGCCGTAAATGTGGATGAGTTGAGAGTCAGAATGTTTAGTTTTGACACTGCACGCGGTAGCATAGTATCTTCAAACGGAGTGTACCGGTAGTCGCTTTCGGGCGATTTGTTGTCGGTGTGGGTGAAGTTAAACTCTATGACGTCGTCGGAGAGCATTGCCCAAGATCCGTAGCGCGACTGCTGGTCGTGATACTGATTGGTGCGACGCATTGATATGACATGGCTCTGGAATTGCCAGAAAATGTTGCCGGGGTAGTCTGCGTCAGGAGTTCCGTCAATAGCAATCTCGTAGAGTTTCCATTGTCCCATGAGGGGGCCAATGTCACCGTTGTTTGTCGTGCATCCGGCAAAAGTTGTGAGTAGCGGAAACAGAAATAATATGGCGATGATTTTTTTCATTTCTTTGGCAGTGAGATTGATCCGTCCCATTTTATTGTCAGCATCGCTCCAAACGTATTTCCGTACAGAGTGCCGCGATCCATAGCCAGCTGTGCGCCTACCGACATTCCATGCAGTTTTGTCGTTTTCCACGTAGCTTCAGCCAGCCATGATGTGTCGTAGGCCTTGTTGACGCGAGGTATATATGAGTCACCGAGACTTTTGCGCCATGAAAACAACATACGCCATGATACATTCGTTCTCGATATCACACCGTTTGCACCGATGTGAAATCCACGTACACGGGTATCGGTAAAGTGCAGATAGCCGTCAGTGTTGTACATAGGGGAGCGTAGAAACGGAGTGCCCTGCGCCAGGCCATAGTGTGCATATCCGTTGTAGTAATAGTTGTTGTAGTATGAGTCGGCTCCGGTAGCGTGATCAATCAGAGTGGAACCTGGGAAATCGTCTGCATCCCAGTGCGTCGGCCCGGACTGGTTGGTGAAATCAAGGTATTCTATTACAACTGATGACAGCCATGGAGTGCTATTGGAGGAGTATTGTATTCCCCACAATCCGTCCCAACCGTTCTGCTTGCCTATGCCCGATCCGTCTTCCCACGGCCATTGTACGTATGCCGATATCGTGTGGCGTTTGTCAGGGCCTATTTTCCAGTCGGCCCTGATATCCCATGATCCGAGGTGATTGCCAGCATAGTAGGCATTGTCCGGCTGTGGAATGGTCATGCCTATGAGGTCTTTGAATTTGAATCTTTGGTTTTGAACCAGTATGATTTCTCCTTTTTCATACTGGGTATAATATCCGCAATATTGTGATGCGGCCTGCATACCGAATGTCACATATAACGGTTTTCCGGGATTAGTGCGGAAATATATACGCCGGTATGAGTCAAGGCGACCGGTAGTGATGAATGAAGTCCAGTAGTTGAAGTGTTGCCGAAGCCAGGTATTGTCGGTCGGTCGGCCATAAAAGATCTCACATTGTATCTGTAGTGCGCCTGCAGTGAAAGGAATGTCGACAAATCGGTTGAATCCGAACCGTATGCCAGGCATTGGACGGGCGTTGGCACTCCATGTGAGATCTCCGCTCGACAGCCGGTCGTCGAGAAGTGCCGATCCGACTTCCTGCCAACCTGCCGTGACGAATATCGACCTGTATCGTAAGGATGCATAAAGCTGTTGTATCCAGCCCCATTTATGGGGAGCTTTATAATTGACCCATTCGGCGGTGTTTGCGGAATATCGATTGTAGGCGGTGGTCGAAGATGCGCTGCCTATCAGATCCAGTCCGTATGATATGTCGAAGCGACGAGTGGTGTCGGGACGCCGGAATATACCGGCACGCAGATTGAGCGAGTTTCTTTCGGTAGTGACTCCGAAATTGTTTGATGTGATAAAATATGGAGCAAAAGAGCCGTGGCCAGTATTTGCTGAAAGAGAGGTCTCTATTTCAAGCAATTCGCCCGCTTGGGCTTGACAGACAATGCCAATAATGGAGAAAATGATTGCCGTCAGTCGCATAGTCCGGATGATTCAGGCAGAAACGACCCGATATGGCGGGCCTTTTTAGCTTCATAGATATCGGATATTGCAAAGAATATTCCGGTTTCTTCCACTTTGCCGAATTCATGGTTGATTGCCGTACCGAATACTTTCATTGTGGGCGACAGACCTATGTAGGCATTTACAAGTGGCGGGATGTTGAATCCGAGAGAGCGGATGTGGCTATGAAGTTCTTTGTAGTCGTCGCTGATATTGTCGTGGACGAATATTTTATCCATCGCATCGATGTCGGTGTCTGTTGTGATCTGCTCTATAGGCGTCACAAGTGAGTCGCGGTCGTTGAAATGCTTCATCATGAAGTAGAGTATCATGTTGCGGCATTGTTTGTTGTATGATGGATACATGGTGACTTTACCAAACAGATACTTGATATGCGGATATACAATAGTAAGCGCACCAAGCCCGTCCCACAGATTGTCGAGGGTGAAAAGTGCTTTGATGCCGTCGCGCGTCGACTGTTTGTCTATGCGGACGAACGATCGGCCGAGTTCGAGTGTATATGGTAAATAGTCTCTGATAAATTCAGGGGAGAATCGGAACATGTGTCCTGTAGCAATTTTGGGGCTGCCATCGGGATCGAGGTATACCTCATCGCCGGGAATGAATCTGTAGCCTCCGAGAATCTGTCGTGCCTGCGGATCCCATACTATCATCTGGTGACAGGGGTTTTCCATCATGTCAAATTCGTCGATATCGCATGATAATCCGGTGCCACCTCCGGCCGCACGGAATGCCTGTTCTCGCAGGCGGCCTATTTCACGCATGACGTTTGGAGCGTCAGGGCCATCAACGACATATATTTTGTTGTCGCCTTTGCATGTATCGCGAAGAAATCGGGCCGGTGTAAGCTCGGCCTCTATAAGTGATGGATCGACAGGTTCGATGATTGGTTGTTCCATTGCTTTTTCGGGTTGTGCTGTGGAGTCGCTACTCCATGTTGTAGACCGAGTTTCTGATGCTTTCGGCCTGTGCGGCAGCTTTCTGTCCGCTTTTTAAAGTCGACCACGCGATTGATTGTCCGATGCGTATGACGAACTTGCGTCCACGGCAATTGAAAATTTCGCGAGGCAGTAATGCCATCTCCAGATTGACTTTCGGCATCAGTCGACGGCGAATGTCTGCAAAATTATAAAAAAATGTTGAATTTTTCGCTTTAAAATAGATAGGAATTATGTCTCGATGACTTTCTATGGCCCGTGATACGAAAGTCTTTTTCCATGGTAGATCGGCTATGCGGCCGGATAACTTTCTGGAACACAATCCGGCAGGAAATATTATCAGTGGGGTGTCGCGGTCGTTGAGAATATCGTCGAGCGAGCGGGCTGAATCTCTGTCCTGGCGGCCGAACTTGTTGACCGGAACAAATACCGGTTTTAATGGTTCGACGGCCATGAGCAAGTCGTTTACCATGAAACGCACCTCATGACCGTAGTATTCTGTTGCCCAGTCTATCAGGGTGATGCCATCCAACGCGCCAAGCGGATGGTTTGATACAATGATTACGTTGCGTCGGGACGGATCGGGGAGTTGCCCTTCGACAGAGTAGGTGATGTCGAGATCGTTGAGTACGCCGTGGCAGAATGCCGCACCTTCGAGTCCGGCAGTACGTTCAAGAATGCCATTGAGATCGTCCTGACGTATGATGCGTTCGATAAGACGAGTGACCCATCTGGGTATGCGCCGGGCTTTGCTCCCCAATCGTTTGCGTATGACGCTGTCAACATCAATTTTCAGTGGAGACTGTAGTGTTGTCATCTGTAGCTGTAGGTTGATGTTTGGGGTTACGTGGAAACCATCCGCGCTCTACACGTCCGCGCTGTTCGTAAACCTCTTTTATTGACCAGAATGATGAGAAAGCCACAACTCCGAACACCGGCGACAGAAATGAGTTGTCGACGGCCACGGAGGCTACTGCCGACAGTATTCCGATGCAAAGAAACAACGGACTGCAGCGTTTCGCGCCAAGATAGTATTCCCCTTTTATTACGAGCGGATGAAACAGTCCTATTACGAGAAATGTTACTAATCCGATCGCCAGACCCATGAGTCTGTAATCGGTGAGTAATTGTGTCAGGGCTGTCATTTGTCAGGCTGTGAGAAATATATTGTTTTCACGTGCGAGACGTCTCATGTTGAGTATCGCATAGCGCATGCGGCCCAGAGCGGTGTTGATGCTTACTCCTGTGGCATCGGCTATTTCTTTAAACGACATATCCTGATAGTAGCGCATCATCAGTACCTCGCGCTGTGGCTCGGGTAGAGCTTCTACGATGCGACGTACGTCATCGCGTATCTGGGCGCTGATCATTATGTCTTCTACATTTTCGTCGCAGAGATCCTTGCGGTTGAGCATGTCGGCATCGTCTGTATCTGTAGATACGGTGTTTTCGCTCTTCTCCTGACGATAATGGTCGATGATGAGATTGTGGGCTATTCGGTTGAGCCACGCGCCAAACTTGCCGGTGTCGGTGTAACGACCCTGGCGTAGTGTCAATATGATTTTTACGAATGTCTCCTGAAAGATGTCGTCTGCGACATCACGATTTTTCACGATGTGGAGAATATAAGCGTAAACCTTGGCCTGATAACGCTCGAGCAATGTGTCGAAAGCGTTGTTGTCACCATCCATGTATGCCCTCACCAGTTCGTCGTCGGTGAGGATGGTTTTTGTAGTCTGCATTACTTTTCTGTTTTATTGTTAGAGTAATGTCGGGCTTATAGGCAAAATCAGTTTTAAAAGGTTATGAAAAATGAGGTTATTATTGTTTTGGAATGCAAAGATAATTTATAAAATGCATGTGTGCAATATCTTTAAGATTTTTTTTTGTATTGCGATACAATAAAAACCGTCTACGTTAGTTGTCTCTCATATTGAGAAAAAATGCATTGTGGGTATAATAAATGGTATATGGGTAGCGTTTATTGATTGTAAGCGCTCCAAAACCGATGCTGACTTACTTTTCTGTTTTTAATTTTTTTAGGATTTATAATGCCGTTGCCTATGGGTAAAAAAACTACACATTCTACTATTTCATTTACAGTCGGCACTGTCGAAATGCCGGTAAACGATGGGTCGCAGAGTCGTCCCGCACCACTACCATCTAAAGCTACGTTGGCTTTTATCCGTCAGTTTGCGCGTGTTTACAGCTATGAGTCGTCGCTCGGTAGCTCGCTTGGCGGATTGATGGCCAATTAAAAAACACTTTTGTTAGTCTCTCCGGCAGAATTTCTGCCGGATTTTTTTTCGTCTAAAGAAAAAATGCTCCCGATGTATCAGTGTGAAATTCGGGAGCATTTCTTATGCGGTAGATTGTGGGGATCGCAGCGGTACGTTATTGCCCCAGATATGTCTTGAGCAGTTTTGATTTCTGACCTTTGAGTCGGCGGATGGCTTTTTCCTTGATCTGGCGTACACGTTCACGGGTCAGGTCGAATTTTGCTCCGATCTCTTCAAGCGTCATTTCCTGACATCCTATGCCGAAAAACATTTTTAATATCTCGCGTTCGCGTTCGTGAAGCTGTTTCAGGGCGCGTTCTACTTCTTTCGACAGTGATTCCTGATTGAGCGATGCATCGGCCATAGGTGAGTCATCGTTGGCGAGGACATCGAGCAGTGAATTGTCTTCACCTTCTACAAACGGAGCGTCTACAGATATATGGCGTCCCTGTACTTTAAGGGTATCGGCGATTTTTTCTACCGGCACATCAAGTGCTTCG
>CAZOCO010000046.1:0-15741 GCA_964578325.1 uncultured Muribaculum sp. | reverse complement strand
CGGCCACCAGACCTTCCTTTACAAGCTGCAGAAGTTTGCGCTTGCTCATAACAGTATACGTAAGGTTCAGTCGGTTGAACTCAATCTGACGCGGACGGTATGACTCATCGGCAAGCTCATTGACAAAATAGTCGTATAGCGGACGGTGAGGTACAAATTCAAGAGTACAGATAGAATGAGTAACCCCTTCAAAATAGTCGCTCTGACCGTGAGCAAAGTCGTACATGGGATAAACGTTCCACTTTGTTCCTGTACGATGGTGAGGAGTCTTTATGATACGATACATGATCGGATCGCGGAAGTGCATATTGTCTGAAGCCATGTCGATTTTTGCACGAAGTGTATATGTTCCTTCGTCAAATTCTCCGGCATTCATACGCATAAACAGATCGAGACTCTCTTCTACGGGACGATCGCGGTAGGGCGAATTTATACCGGGCTGGGTAGGAGTACCTTTCTGGCGGGCAATTTCTTCAGACGACTGCTGATCGACGTATGCTTTTCCTTCCTTAATAAGTCGGACAGCAAGATCAAACAACTGTGGGAAATAGTCGCTTGCAAAATATTCACGATCACCCCAATCGAAACCGAGCCAGTGAATATCCTCGCGAATTGCATCTACATATTCTGTATCCTCTTTAGTTGGATTAGTATCATCGAAACGAAGATTACAAGTTCCACCAAACTTTTCAGCAACACCAAAGTCCATGCAGATAGCCTTTGCATGACCTATGTGAAGATAACCGTTGGGTTCGGGTGGAAATCGTGTATTCAGTCGACCACCGTTTTTACCGGCAGCCAAATCGTCGCTAACTATTTGCTCTACAAAGTTGAGGGTTGCTTTTTCCTCAATTGGTTCTTTGTTGATTTCCGACATAGTCTGAAATTTTAAGATTAGATATAACAGTATTAAGTTGCAAATATACTAAAAACTACTGAAAACAGGGGCATTCCCCTACTCCTTTTTAACATCACCGTATACAACGGGCGAGTCTGAACTGCGTATTATATAGCGGAAACGACAAAGAAAGGAGAGAACTGTTTTCAAGGGCAGCATACGCGTCAACGTCGGCTTCGACCTCATCAAATGCCGAGTCGTACCACAGTAACTGATATTGATCTTTAAACGCCGTTGGTATAAGGCGCCCTTTTATCATCCCTTCAGTCCATCTCGCACCATTGACGACTGCTCCACCAAGATATATTATCAGATAAGAATCCGCATCATCGCTACGGACAATCCCCAACCTGTAGCGTCCTCCGATACGGGCACGAGCATCGTCTGTATCCCGATCAAAATACTCCCATATTCCTTCTACGGAAGTATTGTCGGAAGGAATACGCAAACGGATCTCTTCTTCAGTAAGCACAGGGAAGCAGCTACCAGGTACAAGCGGCCACGATTCAACCACCACACTATCAAAACAAACACCACTGCCATACAACGAACACAGCTCTTTATCAGGCATCGCACACGACACCGTCATGACTCTGTGTAAGTTATCGCTACCGCAATAAATGTCCAACTGGCTGCCCGACCAACTGAACAAAACCCATACGGCATCCGGATATCGTGCGAGCGCTCTATTCATGCATACTGAATCACATATAGTTATACGACCGGAATCATAACGTCCTACAACCACACTATAGGTTTCATGTATCTGATATTTAGATTCACTGATACGAATAAAATCATAGTAGCCGGTCGTCTGATTCCAACGCATCGACCACTCCATCGGTTTAGTACCACCAAAACGTGAACGATCGGATGACACAACACCGAGTTCTATATTTAAACGTGAAGCGGCAGTGTCAACATTAAATTCACCATGAGAATCACGAAATTCATAACGCTGTATCTCCGGAGAAATCGCCTGAGTCAAAAAAGTTGAGGCAATACAGAAAAGTAGGAAAATTACCTTACGCAACATCATTCCGATATAATACTTTCAACCCGCTGTAAAAATTCTTCCCTACTTATATCCCATGGAATCCAGTTGATGGTATAACCTCGACGTTCCATCCCGCGGAACCACGTCATCTGACGCTTGGCAAACTGATGTATAGCAATCTCAAGATCATGAAACATCGACTGATAAGATCGTTGCCCTATGACATATTCCGTGAGGTATTTATATTCCAGACCATAATATATGAGGTTCTCTGGTTCAATTCCATTATCAATAAGTCTACGCACTTCATCAACCATTCCTTCCTTTTCAAGACGATGAAGCAACCGCTGTGTAATACGGCTACGACGAGCCTCCCGGTCGATATCAATTCCTATTATCGACACATTTTGCATTGGATGAGGTTCGGCATCTACCGCTGCCTCGGGGTGCTCCGCATAATACGCTTGAATCTCAATTGCACGGATTGCTCGCTGACGGCTATCGACATCGGTAGTATTGTGCAAAGTCTTCATCGATGCAAGAATTGCAGTAAGTTCGTCAAGCGATTTGTCTCGCAACGAATCACGCAACGATCGATTTTCAGGGACTTCCGGAAGTCGTATACCACTGATTACAGACTCAATATATAGTCCGGTTCCACCACAGAGCAACGGCAATTTACCTCGGGCTGATATATCGGCATACGCCCGATCGAAATCGCGAAGATATTCATAAAGGTTGTATCGATAACCGGCATCTGCAATATCGATGAGGTGGTAATTAATGTCTCCGTAATCTGACAAATCTTTACCCGTACCAATATCCATACCACGATAAAGCTGGCGGGAATCGGCAGAAATTATCTCACCATCGTATACACGGGCTACATCAACTGCACGCGACGTCTTACCGCTTGCCGTGGGTCCAGTGATAACAAGTAGTTTACACTTCGACGCCGCTGACATATTTTTTCCAGAAACGACGTATACGGAAAAATGGTCTATCCTGATTATCGCGTGCGACAATCAACCAAGCCGGATCATCAAAATTCACATCAAGCCCGATCAGTTCTCCAAGATTGAAAAGCGGTTTATAGTGACGTATAGAATACCGTCGCATTCCCGAACGATCGTATGCTTTATAGGCCATAGCTATAGTATATACTCTATGTATCTCCGCCGCAAGTATAGGACGTATGTTTCCGTCGTCGAGAGCATTCGACATCTGATATGCAGTGAGCCATACCCCTTCGGAAAATGGTGTACCTTCAAGCAAAGTACGCGACGGAATCTGCACCAATACATGGTATATGTTTCCATGACCGGCCTGTCGATGAGTCTGATACAATACTCTTACAACAATATTCTCAAACCGTCGCCGACATACATTATCAAACTCTTTACGTGCATCCGACACATCAAGTCGTGTCGTAGCATCGATCTGACGGGCAACCGGAGTATCGAGAATATTATTGCCATCTATCATACTTTCTTTAAGCAGTATCTTATCCTCACAGAGCACGATATACCGTATCAGAGTAGCCGATTGTTTCGGAAGACCTTCTGAATAGATATTCTTTTCGAGGAAAGCAAATAACGACCAATACCGCATTACCATATAAAACAGCGATACCAGATATAAAACAAACGGAATCCAGTTGAAATAAAAACGGTCGGACGAATTTAGGCTGGCATTTGAATACCTGATGGCATAGTATGTCCACGCATATACGGTAATAGCAAAAGATACAACCAATAAAAGGCGCAACTGATATCGGCTTTCTTTTGACAACAGCTGACCCATATAACCATGTTCATAGATATGTCCGTAGGTCAAACGACAGGAGCGGCAGAAAATTGACTCTTTACGACGCCACATAGCCCATGCAACAACTACCATCGAGACCGGAGATACGATAAGCACAGTAATATATGGAAGATATGGATTGGCACGACCGTCGTCAAACTCGGCAGGATCGATCAGTTTCAAATAATAAAAATTAATCAATACCATTATTATTACCGAGAAAAACAGCACTCTCGACATCACGTGTGGCAAAAGATTACATACCAAAGCCTTTTCAGTCTGTCGGTGACTGCGGCGCATAAGTATAAACTGAAACAGTAATACTAACCCTGGAAACAGCATCTTGTCGATATACTGTCCGAGGAATACAAGGAGCGCTACACAGCCTACTGAAAATATCCAATTATTGAACAATGACCGCAACCCATAAAAGCGCGCTTTACTACTTGCCTGATCATCCATAAATTACAATCTTATTTTTTTAAATTACGGTCAAAAAATTCAAGCATTTTTGTGTATACCAATGCTCTGGCACCACAACCGTAAATAGAATGATTCATATTGGGAAACAGCAACATGTCGCACAACTTATTATCAGCTTGCAGTGCAGACACATACTGCATAGTATTCATAAGGTGGACATTGTCGTCAGCCGTGCCATGCATTATAAGCAACGGCACATTCATACGCGAGGTGTATGATATCGGGGCACCTTCATCATATCCGTCTTCATTCTCACGCGGAGTGAGCATATAGCGTTCGGTATAAACTGTGTCGTAGTACCGCCATGAAGTGACAGGAGCGACAGCAACAGCCGCAGCATACGGGGCATCTGCAGCAGAAGCCGCCATCAAAGACTCATACCCACCAAAACTCCATCCATATATACCGATAGCTGAACCGTCGACATAAGGCAGATTTCCCACATAACGAGCGGCAGCTACCTGATCGATAGTTTCAAAATATCCCAGACGACGATAAACCGAATGTTTGAATTCAGCACCACGACCACCAGTACCTCTTCCATCTACACATACAATAATATAACCACGTGATGCATAAAATGCCTCCCAACCATACGACCATCGGTTAAGAACTTCCTGACTTCCGGGGCCACTGTATTGAGACATAATCACCGGATAGCGGCGTGATGCACTAAAGTCAGCAGGCTTAATTATATATCCGTTGAGGGTATTCCCGTCGCTGTTCATAGTAAAAAACTCCTTTGCAGGCACCACTCCGAGCTTGGCTCGGTAAGGAGCATTATCTTCAATTACACGAAGTTTTTTTAATCCCTTGGTAGCATAAAGCGTATATGTAGGAGGAGTATTAATATCGGAATACGACAGTACGAAATAGTTTTTAGCAGGAGCAAAACTTGCAGCAGCAGTTCCATTAGACGAACCTAAATTTACCGAAAGACCCTTCTTATCGATATACGACACAACTCGATTAAGCGGACCTGCTGTCGACTGATAATAGTGGCGGAATAATACCGGATCATATCCATAGTAATCGGTGACATCTTCCTGCCCCTTTGTCAGCTGACCAATCATAGCACCAGAATAAGAATACTTATAAAGATGATTATAGCCGGAACGTTCGGATGTAATTACAAATCCGTCGTCAAGCAGTGTCAACAATTCCCAGGCAGAAGGATCGATCCAACCTGAAACAGCTTCATCGACATAAATAGAACGTGCAACAGTAGATTTCGGGTTGACAGAATAGAGTTCTATACGGTTTTGCGCCCTATTAAGAGTTGTCACAAAAAGTTTGTCAGAAGTCGGTCCGTAGGCCAGGCGCGGAATATACTCTATGCGTGAATCTGAAAAGTCGATACGTTTTGCCACACGATTGTCGACATCATAGCTATAGAGCGACACCGTGGAATTCTGCTCTCCGGCCACAGGGTACTTATATGAATACTGCCCCGGATATAACGCATAGGCCGGATTTGGAGAACATGTGCCTTCATAAAGTTTGAAAGAATAGACAGGCACTTTAGACTCATCGTATTTGAGATAGCAAAGAGTAGCATTGTCGGGAGACCAAGCCAAAGAACATGTGGTATCAAACTCTTCTTCGTACACCCAGTCTGGAGCTCCGTTGATAATGTTGTTCACTGACCCATCATTTGTCACAGCGACTTCAACTCCGTAGGCAAGTTTTGCAATATGGATATTGTTTTCAGCGACAAAAGCGACCATACTGCCATCGGGCGACCACACCGGACAACGTTGACGATCATACTTTAGCGATAGAGGCTGGAGTATGTTGTGCCGCACTTCGTAAAGATAATAGCGGGCTGTGAACGACCTGCGGTAAAGCATCTCTTTATCAGTCCACACCAGAACATACTGCTCATTCGGACTGATGATATATCCGTCGATAGATGTAAGCTGATTTTCACGTGAGGCTGTAACATCAAGCAAAACACCAGTTTCTTTACCTGTAGTAATATCATGCTTTACAAGTTTCGTACCACCTTCAATAGCGACATATGTAGCACCATCGGAAAGGTATGTCACTTCCGACGGGACAGACGCAACATTGGCGGGATATACATAAGGGGCAATATCCGACGGAGATACAGCATATAACGATACTGTTGAAGAAAATAGTAAGGCTGTTATATATTTACGAAACTTCATGAGAAAATTTTTAAGTTAATTAATCAAACAGCGACAGTTGCGCATCGTTGACCGGTGGCTCGTCGCGTTGAGGTTCATGATATCCGAATTCCGAGTCGGAAACAGATGATATCGACCGAGCGGAACCGGCTGGAGGAGTAGGTACAAGCCATTCAGTAGTATCCAGCGTATCATCAATTACAGATATAGAAGCAGTCGGCTGTTTTTGGCGGCGCTGTTTTTTTGGCTTACGCACTTGTTTTGCCGATGGCTCGTGAGATTCTGCTTGAGAGGTCGTATCGTCTTTAGTCGGCAAAACAGGAGCTTCTGCAAATGAGACAACAGTAGGTTGCACAGTTTCGGTAGCTCGTTTTACTGCCACAGCTTCTGCTTGAGCCTTTTCAAGTTCAGCTTGTTTTTCTGCCAACACCCGCGACAGTCTATCGTTTTCGGCTATAGCTGCGTCGAGTTTCACTTGTAGTTCTTCAATCGAGCTACGGAGTGATAGTATTTCCTTGGCTGATTCTTCATCAGAAGCTCCACTGACCTGCGCTACCTTCAATTTGTTCAGAAGGCTTTTCGTTTCAAGTGCATATTGATCCTTTTCAGCTTTTTCATTTTCGAGTTGCTGTTCAAGATCATGGATACGTTCATTAAATGCTCTGCGCTGGCGCACAGCACTCATATTCTTCTCTTTGGCTTCAGCCAAGCTCTTTTTGGCAATATCAAGCTGCTTACGCAACTCGGCCGATTCCGAATCAACCTTACGCAAAATACCGGCATTCTGTCGGTCGGCAGCTTCACGGGCTTTAACACTGTAGCGCGACAGCGATTCTTTAAACGATGCATCCATCGATTCATAGAGATATCGTCGCTGCGCATCGGTATTAATGCAATTCTTAATAAAATCGGGTTGTGCATCATTAAACACCTGAAGCAGACCGTCGAACACAGAAAGCGGAAATTCAAAACTATCTATAACAACCTCAACCGATTCAGAAGTATCAGCATCATGAGCGGGAATTTCCCTTACAGTTTCACGCGACATCTGTTGCTGATTGACGGGAAGAGCAGAAGGTAGATCCGCCATATCGTCGTAATCATCGTCATCGCCCGACGAAAAACCGAGAGCTTTCAATAACGCAGATTTTACTGACATCTTTGAATATTTAGGTATTAATGTTCCGAATCATTATCACTATTACCGGGCTTGGCGACGACACCCTGCCCTTTTAGCCCGTTTATTCCAATCTGCAACGGATTGTCGAAACTGACTATGCGCACGAAGTCACTTTCATAATCGGCCGGCAACGAATTCAAATAGTCAACATCATACATTCCGTCATCAGAAGTCGGATTAATTGTAAAATAACCGACTCCAAATGAAGTCAGATTCTGAAAAAAATGAGTTCCCTGACTTGGCTCAATACGATAATTTGACAGCGAAGACTCTACAATGAGTCGTGCCGATGAAATATGAGGCCACTTCACCGGAATACCGAGTGAAGTATCTGAAGAACCCCATCGACCGGGGCCGACAAGAACATAGCCTTCATTGCGCGATGTAAAGTTACGATTTATTTTTTCAATTTCCTCGGCAATAAGCGGATTATTTTGCGAAGAAAAGTTTTCCGGGCGTACATAAACGATAGTCTTCACATTTTCATAACTACCGTGGCCCAGAGCCGCATCTGAACGCAATATCAGTCTGTCGTCAGAAAGATTCATTATACGTTCGTCTACCACATTCTTTTTTTCGACAATCGGACGCATCTGAAGCCAATAAACCACACCCCGACTTTCTTCGCCCGGATGCACGTCAATATTTCCTGCAAATTCAATTTCCACAGGACGTAACATTTCTTCAGATCCTTTAGTTAGCATGAAATCTACTACCTCGGCCAATGGGAAAACGCCATGCTGCAAAACATTAGCAAAGGTTACGACCTTGCGGCCTACGCCCTGATCTGTATCACGCAACATCTGGTTTTGACAATCGTAGGTCGACACCATATACTTCAACGCACCCGTACCGGCAACATCCTGTATGTTACATCGCGTCAGGTTAAAACTGTCGTCAACATTGAAGTCAGGCAGAGAATCTTCCGATCTGTCGAGCGCATAAAAACGCGTTTGCGTATCTCGCAATGCCAAATCCATAGTCGATGTCTGCAATACACGATTGGGATGGCGCGGAGAGAAACGCAGGCTCAAGCCTCCGTCGACTATATATTTACCCAGACCGACGGCCACTTCACACACGCCGTCTTCCGGTTCCTCATCGTTGATAGGATAATAGTTGAGCGAACGTCCGACACCCGAGAATGACGGAAAATATAAATTGCCGTAATCACGTCCGACAACTTCCTGTATGATTACAGCCATCTTTTCCTGATCTATGACATTTGAGGTTGCGGTCATATACGCTTTAGAGTCGGCATAAAATACTGAAGCATATACTCCCTTCACCGCATTTGACACCATTTCAAGCATTTTAAACTGATCGGTATTATGAGGAATCATATATGTGGAATATATGCCGGCAAATGGCTGATAATGCGAATCTTCAAGCAACGACGAAGAACGAAGAGCCAAAGGCTTGTCTACAACCTCAAACAATGCCAGCAGATCATCGACCAGTCGGTCAGGCAATTTACCGGCGAGGAAGTGAGAAAGTATTTCATCGTCTGGTATATTACTTAAAGCCAACGGATAGAGATTGTTGATCTCCATAAACTCATCGAAGAGATCAGTACATATTACTACCGTTCGCGGAATAGTAAGAGTGACTCCATCGAAATTATCGCAAATAGGATTCTTTTTAATAATTGAGTCAATAAATGCCAGACCCCTGCCCTTGCCGCCAAGCGATCCCTGACCAATACGAGCAAAATTTGAATAATGGTCAAAGCGATCCTTTCGGAATACGGCCACAACTCCACGGTTTTTCATCTTACGATATTTCACGATAAGATCGAAAAAGAGCTGCCTTACCATCGGGGCCTCTTCAATATTGCGGAATCTATGCTGCTTCACGACTTCGGCTATCGGGAATAGTGCACGGGAATACAGCCAGCGGGAAATATCGTTGTAGGAGGCATGGTACAACAGCGATTTGGCCGGGATATCGAATATGTGGTTCTGGAGATCTTTAAGGTCGTGAATACGCAGCAGTTCATCTCCTGTCTCGGGATCACGGATTATGAAATCTCCGAAACCGAAATCACGCTTTATGGCATTGCCGAGGTCTACCGGAAATTTTTTAGAATTTTTATCGATAAACTGGCATCCCATAGCCTCGACCTTTATCTTGTTGTCTTCTTCTGACGATTCTATAATAATAGGCAGAAACGGATCGATCGAACGCAGATAATGAGCCAGCTTAAGTCCGGCCTCTGAATCCTTATGCCCCTGACGCTTAAACGACACATCGGTAATGACACCAAGCATGTTTTTGCGATACTTTTCGTAGAGGGCTACAGCTTCTTCATAGTCGCGGGCAAGCATCACTTTAGGGCGTCCACGCATGCGCAACATCTGCTCATGTTCGTTGAGAGCCTCTGTTGAGAACTCCATCGACTGCTTAAGCAGAAACTTATACAGATGCGGCAAAACAGATGAATAGAACCTCACCGAGTCTTCTACAAGCAGTATCGTCTGAACCCCGACCTCATTGATATCGTTGTCGGCATTCATCTTATCTTCAAGCAGCTTAATGATAGCCAACAGCAAATCCACGTTGCCAAGCCAACTGAACACATAGTCGACACTATCTAAATTCTCATTGGCAAGACGTCGCGATACTTCTTTTGAAAATGGAGTAAGAACTACAATGGGAATTCCAGGATATAACTCCTTGATAGATTTAGCCCCCGAGAATGTTTCCGACAGATCTACTCCGGGCATCATTATTACAAGGTCGTAACGTTTTACGGAAAGCTCCTGGAGAGCGTCGACAGGTCGAGCCACGCGCGTGACACGGGGTGGAGAACTAAGATTTAATGCAACATATTCAAAATATAGCTGTTCTTCCACACGTCCGTCTTCTTCCATCATAAAGGCATCGTATGGTGAAGCAACAAGTAAAACATTAAAGATACGTTTCTGCATCAAATTCTGAAACGACGTATCCTTTAGCATCATCTGGCTTAAGCTCTCCTCATTCATATCCGGATCGATTTCAATGTTTATGTTATGCGAAGTTAAACATAAATCGGCAGACATCACAATATTCGTACTATAAATACGAAAGGAGACTACCAAAACTTGTATGGCAGTCTCCTTTTGTTATTTAAAACAGATTATATTACTTGTTCTCGCTTCCTTTAAGAGGCTTGATGTCGTATGCAAACATACAGAGTGAGAAACCCCAGTAGATGAATGCAAGTGAAGAGAGGAAGCTTGTCATTTCCATGCTCTGCAACCATCCGGCTTCTACAAAGAAGAATCCGATGAGCAGCAACAGGATACCGTTGACCAGATACAGCCACCAATAGTGACCCTTATGTCCGTTGACCGAATTAATGATCATTACCACACCCCAGAAGATGAATATCATCGCGAGGAAATACGGGAACATAAATTCAGACATAATCACTGATCTTACCATAACGAAACCGATGAACATGTCAATAATACCACCGGCAATCCACCAGCCCCATCCTTTCGGGAAATGTGGCCCTGCAGCAACAAGCAACTGAACGACGCCTACAAGTATAAGCAACCATCCAAATAGCTGTGATGCTACAGCAAATCCGGCAACAGGCCAGAACCAATATGCAAAACCACATATTACCATGAGTAATCCGGCTATAAGAACGAGCCACCAGCTCTTGGCATAGCCTAAAAAGTTAAAGTTAGAGAGGTTCATAATATAAAATTTTAATTAGTTGAAATTCTTTTTATCTATATAACAACCTCTCAAGAATAAAGGTTTAATAAAGCGTGGAAAAATCTCACATAAAAAAGTATAGCTACGACAAACGGGCTGTGGCATAATACACAAAATCAGTGCAATAAAAGCTACAGCCCGTTATATCAAGGCAGGATAAAATATCCTACAGATATTTATCACTTATAGTCGTGAAGCCCTTTGGTACGAAGCCAATCAAGAAGAAATTCCGGACGATCGGACTGAATCATAGTAACTCCCATGTCTACAAGACGGCCATAAATATCATCAGGATTACCATTGTATGCCGCATCGTCAGTCAGACCGCCATCAAGACTGTCCCAAAGTGTATTTACCCACAGGCGTGACCC
This sequence comes from uncultured Muribaculum sp., assembly GCA_964578325.1. GTDB lineage: Bacteria > Bacteroidota > Bacteroidia > Bacteroidales > Muribaculaceae > Muribaculum. Next base: position 4,145 of record CAZOCO010000046.1, on the reverse strand, counting down.
TGTATTGACAATCTTTTTAAAACACTTCTTGACGGCTGGAGTCATCTTATCCCAGCAAACTTCATATGCAACGGGATATCTACGCGAGGGTGCATACTGTGCCCACAACTGCTGCCCCTGCGGCTTGAGTATATCTATAATTGGCATATACATCATTTCGTTGCCTGGCGTAGCATCAAGCATCGCCTGAACTTTATCTGCATCCCATTTGCCTTTATTGACAATCTGATATGTCACACCCAATTCGTCAGCCAAAGCCTGCAACTGATCGAAATATTCAAGACCACCCTTGTCAATATTCATTGTTATACGATCTTTGGCGGCAAGAAAAGCCTTACGTGCCGTGGGCATCTTAATATCAGTAGGAGTTCCATCGTCGAGACGTAGACGTACCTTACGAATAGAATCGTAAGGTATGTCGGAAATCAATCCGCGACCGGTAGTAGTACGGTCAAGTGTCCGGTCGTGACAGAGCACAAGTACAGAATCAGACGTCATAGCAAGATCAATCTCAACCATATCGCCTCCCATAGCAATCGCACCGAGAATACCTTCAACAGAATTTTCCGGATGGTGACGCCAGTCTCCACGATGAAGAATAACAGTGACATTCTTGTCTTTAGGATCTTTGATACGGTCGACGATACGGCGTGCGCGGCCATTGTCGAGCATACGCTGAAGTTCGACAGGCTTATTGGTAGTGATATAATCCGGACCGAGGTCAATTACCTGCTGCATGATGACAGGGTCATCCACAGTCCATATATTTACCTTCATGCCGAGATCGTGAGCCTGCTTAACCCAATCGGGGTGAGCGAATACATGAGAATAATGATAGTCAATACCGGTCAGACCAAGATGTTTCAGTTGCACAGGAGGCATTACACCCTCAAGATAGTACACAGGAATATCTGGCAACAGCTTGCGAAACTGAATGCAGACATTGATAGAGAACGAAATTATATCAGTACGGTCAAGCAGGTTATAACGTTTGAGAGCATCAACTATTTTTGCCACAGCCTCATCTTCGAGCTGCAAAGAGTTTTGAGGCTTAAGTTCCAATACCAGCTGAATTGTCGTATTCTTTGCCGCAGCTTCAAGATACTCGTCAAGCGACGGGATAACCTCTCCGTTGGCAAGATGATGCTGACGGACAACATCGTACGGAGTTTCGCGAATATCCACACCATTGATGTGGTAGTCGTGATGTACTACCAATTTTCCGTCGGCAGTCATTACTACATCGAATTCAGATCCATATGCACCTATAGAATCGGCATTGGCAAACGATGATATGGAATTAGGAGCAGAGCCCACGGGCGACCAAAAGCCCTGGTGAGCGACAACCTGAATCTCTGCATCAATACAGAATGCAAAGATCAGTAGCGAAAGGAAAAACAATATGTGCTTCTTCATGGATAATATTATTTATCGGTTACAGAATTTTCAGGTTTCAACCAACGATCGAGCCAACGGAAGAACACCCGTTGCCACAGAACAGCATTCTGTGGTTTGAGAATCCAATGGTTTTCATCAGGGAAAATGAGCATCTCTGCCGGTACACCACGCAGACGTGCGGCATTGAATGCCATCTGGCCCTGCGATGCAAGAATACGGAAGTCCATTTCACCATGAGTAATAAGGATCGGAGTATCCCAACGATCAACAAAACGGTGGGGAGAATTGGCAAATGACCGCTGTGCTACAGCATTAGATTTATCCCAGAATGGTCCACCGAGATCCCAATTGGCAAACCACATCTCTTCCGTTTCAAGATACTGTGCTTCTGTATTGAAAATACCGGCATGTGCAATCAGACATGCGAAACGGCCATCATGATTACCGGCAAGCCAGTAAACCGAAAAGCCACCGTAGCTTGCACCGACCGCACCAATATGATCGGCATCAATATACTGACGCTGCTTGATATAGTCGACAGCCGAAAGATAGTCTTTCATGTTCTGGCCACCATAGTCTCCCGAAATCTGTGCATTCCACTCTGTGCCGAAACCTGGAAGTCCACGACGGTTAGGAGCGATTACAACATATCCGTTGGCAGCCATGAGTGCGAGGTTCCACCTGTAGCTCCAGAACTGGCTGACCGGACTTTGGGGGCCGCCCTGACAATAAAGTATAGCAGGATACTTTTTGGTCGAATCGAATCCGGGAGGAAGAAGTACCCATGTGGTCATTTCTTTTCCATCGGTAGTCGGCACAAGAACTTTTTCGACAGTAGGCATGGAAATCTGCGCAAGAAGATCGGAGTTAACGTTGGTAAGCTGCACAGGCTCTGTTGCATCTACCGAACCGAGATAAATCTCGTTTGGATAAAGCATTGAGTGGCGCATAGTAATAAAACGTGTATCGTCTACCGGTGCAATAGCAGCATAGTCGCATACGCCGTCGGCAACTTTAGTTATTTCGCGAGTAGTCACATCAATCGAGAAGACCGGTATCACACCAAGATGCGGAGCAAGGAAATAGATCGAACGTCCTGAAGGATTCCACACGATCTGATCTACAGAATAATCCCAGTCGGCTGTCAAGTCTGTCTTTGTTCCAGATACGATATCAAGTACGAAAATTCGATTTTTGTCACTCTCGTATCCATCATGTTCCATTGAGAGCCATGCCAGACGTGTTCCGTCAGGGGAGAAAGCCGGAGCTGTATCGTAGCCATGCATTCCTTCAGTAAGATTACTTGTCTCACCCGATTCAAGGTCGTAAAGATATAGATTGGAATCGGTCGACAATGAATACTCCATACCTGTTTTTTTACGCGACACATATACAAGCGATTTTGAATCGGGCGACCATGCAAACGATTCAATACCACCAAAGGGTTTCATTGGAGCCTCAAATGGCTCATCGGCCATAATGTCCTTAACATCTGAAACCGACTTACCATCAAACGAAGCAAGGAAAGGATGAGGAATTTCGGTAACCCACTCGTCCCAGTGTTTATACATGAGATCATCAATAATGCGTCCGGTGGCTTCGGGCAGATCAGGATATACATCCTGGGCAGTACGAGTATATTTTACCGAACATATCATCACGACATTCTTTTGGTCGGGCGAGAACATGAATCCCTGTATGCCTCCAGCAACATCTGACAACTGTGTGCGATCAGATCCATCGGCATTCATAGCCCAGATCTGACCGTCGTAAAGGAATGCTATACGTTTTCCTCCGTCAATCCACACGGCATTGCTTTCGCTCTTGGGGGTAGATGTGAGCTGTTTGGCATCGCTGCCGTCAAGATTCATGACCCACAACTCATTGTTTGACTTATTCAAAGAGACACTTTCATATGATATGCCATATAGGACTTTAGTGCCATCAGGCGAAACTACGGGCGACGATACGCGTCCCATCGCCTCAAGTGCATCGACAGAATACTGTCCGTCGACAATAGTCACATCAGGACGAGTGATAATAGTTTCGTCACTGCTGCCGCTGGTGCTACATGCCCCCAGCAGCGATGTCATGGCGATCATTGCTATAAAATGTTTTTTCATGTTACTATTAATTTTCAAAAAAGTTTACCCGCTACATTCACCCAGTTACCGGGTAAATGCAACGGGTTATAAAAATATGGTCGTTATAAAAATTATATCAGATAGGCAGATGAGATAGACTCATTCTCATGTACACGACGTATAGTATCAGCCAACAGTTTGGCTACAGATACGATAGTACACTTTTTACATGTACCCTTATATGGAATTGAATCGGTGAAAATGATTTCTTCCAGTCCACACTCCTCTACACGCTGATCGGCAGGATCACTCATGATTGCGTGAGAAGCCAAAGCACGTACACTCTTGGCACCGGCAGCCTTCATGAGGTCGGCAGCTTTAGTAATTGTACCCGCAGTGTCAACCATATCGTCAATAAGGATAACATTCTTATCCTTAACATCACCAATAATAGTCATTTTAGCCACTACATTAGCTTTAGCCCGCTGTTTATGACACAGTACCAAGGGTACATCGAAATATTTAGCGTATGTATTGGCACGCTTTGCTCCACCTACGTCGGGAGTAGCGATAACCATATCCTCCAGATTGAGCGACTTGATATAGGGAATGAATACCGACGATGCATATAGGTGGTCAACAGGAACATTGAAGAATCCCTGA
>CAZOCO010000045.1:0-16283 GCA_964578325.1 uncultured Muribaculum sp. | reverse complement strand
ACGCCATTACATCGCTCAATGTATCAGGTGACGAAGCACTTGCCGAACTTAATGCAAGCCGCAATAAACTCTCTACACTGACCATGACCGATACCAAGGCCCTTACAAACCTGTCAGTATATCGTAACCGACTCACTGAAATTGATGTTACAGGTTCCCCACTCCTTACCGACCTCAATGTATCAAACAACCTTTTGGTGGAATTGAGCGTAGCCAATGCAATCAATCTTAAGACACTCAATTGTCAGGGATGTCATCTTGAACTGCTGAATGTCGACGGTTGTACCAGCCTTAAGAATCTCTACTGCGGTTACAACAAGCTCACCCAGATCAACCTCGCAGGTGTAGAAAACCTCCAGAACTTCAATATGGACTCTAACGATGTAGACAACATGATCATATCGGGTCTGCCTTCATTAAGCACCTTCGTTTGCTCTGACAACCATATGAAGAATCTTGTAATCCGCAACTGTAACGCTCTTATTGACGTGGTTTGCTCTTACAATGCTCTTACAGACTTCACTGTAGCCGATTGTCCTAACCTCCAGTATGTAGATTGCTGCTACAACAACCTGACTTACCTGGACATGAGCAACCTCTACTTCCTCCAGAGACTTATCTGTAACAACAACCAACTCCAGACACTGGATGTAACTGCCGACCAAGCTCTTACTTACATCAACTGTCGCTACAACTACATCACCGACTTCCGTTCTACCGGATGTGACAACTTGAGAATGGTTGCTTGCCAGTGGAACTACTAAAAAACATTACATACTACTTAAGAGGAGGGCATTGCTCTCCTCTTTTTTTATGCATAGGCCGCATATCGAATTATGATAAGCGGCCTATGTTGTTTTATTTCCGTAGTACAGCAATAGCATCAAGATATGCTCCAAGAGATCCGGATTTGAGAATTTTCTTTACTTCTTTGCGATTGAAATTTACGCCCCAATACTCCCAGAATGGTTTGATTTTGGACAACAGTTGTCCATCGCCTCCCGTCAAAGAGGAGCTATAATATTTAAATATACCATCGTGCAAAGACAAAACAGACTCACGTCGCCTGGAGTCGGGCCACTCTTCACCATCAATCCATTCGGTAAACAGTGAGGGGCGTATCAGTAAGCCGCGCCCTACCATAACTCCCGAGATATCCGGAATACGGTCTCTAACAGCATCTATATCTGCCGGACAAAGGATATTTCCATTGAAAATGACAGGATGAGTGATTTCTGAGACAAAGCTACAGCTCTGCACTAAATCAATATCACCGGAATATTGCTGCACTGCTGTACGTGGATGTAGCGTGACATGGGTCAATGGCATTGATTGTATTATTTCGGCGACATCGTGCCACTTATAGGGATCGGATATGCCAAGGCGCATTTTCAGAGAAAAATTAATATGCTTGTATTCATCCGACATCATAGCAGAAATCTCCCGCAATACATCAGGTCGCCCCAGCATACCGGCACCTCTTCCCTTTTTTACTTGTGGTATATGCGGACATCCAAGATTCAAGTCAATATTCGCATGTCCGTGTTCCGACAAAGTATCAACAAGCATTCGGAATTCTTCAGAATCGCGGAATATAATCTGCGGAACAATGGTGTGGTTCTCGTTGAGCGGAGATAGCAGTTCTTTTATATCCCGGTTGCGCACCGCGCCAGATTCAATACGTAGAAAAGGGGTAAAATACACCGGATGGACATTATCAGCAGAAAACATTGCCGCATGATAGTGACGAAACGCGACATCTGTGAATCCCTGCAAAGGGGCACACATCAATAAGAAATCATGCGCCATATCACATCTGTCTACATCAGAATGGAGCAGGCTCATCGCCACTTCCCGGCATAAAATCAGCCGTGCCACCAGTCAGCGGATTGGAATCACCCGGAAATCCGGACATATCGGCCCCGCTGAAAGCATTGAGTTTCGATCCTACTGTCTCTTGCACTGGATCGTCGTCGGTGGTACCCTCCCAATTGTCAAATTTAGCATATTTTGCACGGAAACGCATCGGAACATCATCAACCTGACCGGAACGGTGTTTGGCGACAATAAACTCGGCTTTGCCTCGGATATCATTGCCATTTCCGTCGACACCTGATTTGTTATAGTATTCTGGGCGATGGATAAAACATACTATATCGGCATCCTGCTCGATGGCTCCCGATTCACGAAGGTCGCTCAACTGCGGATGCTTGCCATCGTTGCCCTCTCGCGACTCAACCGAACGATTGAGCTGTGAAAGAGCGATAATCGGAATCTCAAGCTCCTTGGCCAACTGCTTCAGCGAGCGAGAAATCATACTGACCTCCTGCTCACGGCTACCGAACTTCATTCCAGAAGCATTCATCAGCTGCAAGTAGTCGATAATGATTATCTTGACCTGATGCTCGCGCACAAGACGACGCGCCTTCGTTCGCAATTCAAAAATAGAAAGCGAAGGCGTATCATCAATATATAGCGGTGCCGAATACAGATACTTCACTCTCGACATAAGTTGATCCCACTCTACCGGCGACAACTGTCCCGACTTGATCTGCTTACCGTCGATCTGGCATACATTCGATATCATACGGTTTACAAGCTGTATGTTAGACATTTCAAGCGAGAATATCGCTACCGGGATGTTATAATCGACAGCCATATTCTTTGCCATCGACAATACAAATGCCGTCTTACCCATGGCAGGTCGGGCAGCAATAATAATCAGGTCGGAACTTTGCCAACCAGATGTAAGTTGGTCAAGTTTATGGAATCCGGTTTGTAGTCCGGACAGACCGGAAGTACGGTTGGCAGATGCCTGAATCTTGGCTATTGCCTCACCAATCACAGGGTCAATCTGCGTTACATCTTTCTTTACATTTCGTTGCGAAATTTCAAAAAGCTTTCCTTCGGCTTCCTGCATAAGGTCGTCAACATCGTTGCTGGTATCAAAAGCCTTCGACTCAATGTTAGTGGCAAACGAAATAAGTTCGCGAGCAAGGAATTTCTGAGCAACGATACGCGCATGAAATTCAACATTGGCACCAGAAAGCACCTTCGATGTTAGTTCGGAAATAACTACTGGCCCACCAATTTCAGCCAGAGTACCGTCGAGACGCAACTGCTCGGTTACCGTAAGCATATCAATCGGTCTCTGCGAAGCACCCAAAGCCTGTATCGCAGCATATATTTTCTGATGATTAGGCTCATAAAAACTTTCCGGACGTAACAGGTCGCACACCACCATATATGCATCTTTCTCAAGCATCAACGCCCCCAAAACGGCTTCTTCCACCGTTTTGTCCTGTGGCATAACACGCCCAACAGTAGAGTCGGCAGCCGGTTTTGACGAACGTTTTTGTCCCGATAAATTCGATGATGTTGCCATAAAGAAGCCTGTTTAGTGATGATTTTACGATACAAAGTTAATGATTCCACACCAAATTTTGCGTATCTCTCCCGACTTAAATATAAACCATATATCAACCAGTTGTCAACACACTACAAGCGCGCGACAGAACACGTGAAGCAGAACACGTGAAGAACTCGAAATGCGGTGCGGTGTTTTTTGTATTCGTAAGGATTTTTTGTAAATTTGTAATTGTATAGGTGGCACGTATTGACACCTATGCATATTAAAGTTTATGAAGACCAACATTATAGTGAGATTGGGCTGTATGGCCGTTGCGTGGATATTGCTCTGCTATCTGCTGATAACAGGCCGTGGATTCACGCCACACACTATGATTATTATTGCGATTTCAGGTGGTATAGTCTTTATACCTCTGTATAAAAAATATTTTGGAAATGGGGAACACCACAGATAAATATCCCACATTAAAATCAATCGATTCCCCCGACGACCTACGGAAACTGCCGGTGACAGAGCTTCCCGAAGTATGCCGTGAGCTACGCGAATTTATTATTGATTCACTGTCGGACAATCCAGGCCACTTCGCTTCAAGCATGGGAGCGGTAGATCTGACAGTAGCACTACACTACGTATTCAACACACCATACGACCGTATTGTGTGGGATGTTGGACATCAGGCTTATGCCCATAAAATTCTGACCGGAAGACGGGATGCATTCAGCACACTACGCAAGTACAATGGCATAAGTGGATTTCCTAATCCTGCTGAAAGTAAATACGACACCTTTACCGCCGGACACGCGTCCAACTCTATCTCGGCCGCTCTCGGTATGGCGGTAGCATCGGAACTTTCTCACGATATACCGCGACGAAATGTAGTAGCGGTGATCGGTGACGCTTCAATATCTGGAGGACTTGCATTCGAAGGGCTAAATAATGCCGCTATACATAAGTCTAATCTGCTCATCATATTGAACGACAACGATATGTCTATCGACATCAATGTGGGAGCAATGAGTTCATACTTGAGTCAACTCAATACGACCCGAGGATATAACAACTTACGCTATAAGACATACAAAGCCATGCGTCGCCTCGGGCTGATCAACGATCGCCACAAAGGCTTCATTACCCGATTTAACAATTCGCTAAAATCTCTGTTGGCAAGCCAACAGAATATATTTGAAGGTCTGAACATACGCTACTTCGGTCCGATTGACGGCAACGACGTAGAAAAAGTAGTAAAAGTATTGTCGGATATCAAGGATATGGACGGCCCTCGAATGCTACACCTCAAGACGGTAAAAGGTAAAGGCTACAAACCGGCAGAAATGGATCCGGCATCATGGCATGCACCCGGCCGATTTGATCCGGCAACCGGCGAACGAAACCGCAAACCTAAAGTAAACGGCCCGGTAAAATATCAGGAAGTATTCGGAGAAACCCTATTAGAGCTTGGAGAAAAAAACGATAAAATAGTCGGAATCACAGCAGCCATGCCATCAGGGACTTCGATAAATATTTTTCAGCAACGGTATCCTAACCGCGTTTTTGACGTAGGCATATCGGAAGGACATGCAATAACGTTTGCCGGAGGACTGGCTAAAGACGGCATGCAACCTTTCGTAGCCATATATTCGTCGTTTTTACAACGTGCCTACGATAATATTATTCATGATGTCGCGTTAGCCGGACTACCTGTGACGGTGTGTATTGACCGTGGCGGAATTGTCGGAGAAGACGGTGCTACACACCACGGACTTTTCGACATAGCATATCTACGTCCGATACCGGGCGTGACGATTGCCGCGCCACGCAACGAAGAATGGTTGCGTAACCTGATGTATACTGCACAAGCCGACAACAACGGGCCATTCTTTATCAGATACCCACGTGGAAATGGAAAGACGGTTAACTGGCGCACACCGATGAAAAAAGTAGAAATAGGCAAAGGAGAGAAACTTCGCGATGGAAACTCTATCGCAATTCTTTCGCTCGGCACCATATCGTCGCAAGTAGAAACAGCCATAGATCTGGCGACAAAAAAAGGCATAGATGCCGCTCACTACGACATGGCGTTTGCCAAGCCTATCGATGAATCCATACTTGAAGAAGTTGCGCATAAAAATGTGCCGATCATAACGATTGAAGACGGAGCGATAACCGGAGGAATGGGACAGGCTGTGAATTCATGGCTAACTGAACACGGATATTCACGTGAAATAGTAAATCTCGGTGTCCCTGACCGTTTTGTAGCACACGGCACTGTCGATCAGTTAATGAAAGAGTGTGGAATGGATTCTGAATCTATCCTGAAATCAATGGAACAACTGTCTAAACACTCCAGCAGCAGAAAGTCATGAAAATAGTAATAGCAGGAGCCGGCGATGTCGGCACACACTTGGCCAAACTGTTGTCAAAAGAGGAGCAGGACGTGATTCTGATTGATTCTGATCCTGCACCGTTGGCTATAATAGATGCAAATTATAATCTTCTCACACAACGCGGTAAACCGGCATCCTTCACTACCATGCGTAAAGCCGGTGTAGATGAGTGCGACCTGTTTATCGCTGTGACACCTGATGAGGATAAAAATCTGCTGACATGTTCTATGGCAAAGACGCTCGGTGCACGAAAGACCGTAGCCCGGATAGATAATTACGAATTTCTACTTGACCAGCACCGCACCTATTTCAACGATCTTGGTATAAACGCCTTGGTATATCCTGAATTTCTGGCTGCAAAAGAAATAGTAAACTCGTTGCGTAGAAATTGGGTGAGAAACTGGTTTGAAATACACGGCGGAAAACTTGTGATAGTCGGTGTAAAAATTCGCGACAATGCCCGCATTGTCGGCATGCAGCTCAAGCAGTTCGCAATGGTAGAACACAATTTTCACGTAGCTGCCATACGCCGTAAAAACGAGACACTTATACCACGAGGCGATGATCACATTTTATCCGGTGACATATTATACTTTTCTACCACGCCGTCACACTTACAAGAGCTTGTAGAGCTCTGCGGAAAAGTGGAGCATAATATAAAGAAAGTGCTGGTGATGGGTGGTAGCCGTATCGCTGTATGTCTTGCAATGATAGCTTCAGACGAATTTAAAATCAAGCTGATCGAGACAGACAAAGAAAAGTGTTACCGTCTGCCCGAAAAATGTCCGGATATAGAAATCGTGCATGGCGATGCCCGCGATGTAGATATATTGTTGGAAGAAGGTATAAACGATATGGATGCGTTTGTCGCGCTATCAGACAGTTCGGAGGCAAATATTCTGGCGTGCCTTACCGCCAAGGAGTTTGGCATAAAGAAATCCATAGCCGAGGTGGAGGACATTCAATTTATACCTACAGCCGAAAACCTCAATATCGGCACAGTGATAAATAAGAAACTTATAGCTTCGAGCCGTATATTCCAGATTCTTCTTGATGCTGACGAGACATCGTCGAAATGTCTGGCTCTAACTGACGCAGAAGTTGCGGAAATTGAAGTGAAACCAAACAGCCGAATCACCCGTGGCCCGGTGTATACCCTGCAACTTCCACACGACATGACCATTGCCGGATTGATACGCGACGGTGTCGGTATGGCGGTAAAAGGAGATACAACGATTCTCCCCGGTGACTCAGTTGTTGTATTTTGTCTCTCGGGCGCTCTTCATAAAGTCGAACGATTATTTAAATAGCCACACACATGCCGTTCAGTTCAAAAAAAAAGGCTATCCACATAAACTACCCAATGATAGTGCGCATACTTGGTATGCTACTTCTTATCGAAGGTTTGTTTATGCTCATTCCAACAGTAACAGCGGTAATTTACCATGAATCTGAACTCACCGCATTTCTGATCTCACTTGGAATAATACTGACAGTAGGCCTCACTACGGCATTCACGGTTAAGCCGCAGAATAAAAGTCTGGGTAAACGCGACGGAATATTGCTGACATCGCTGGTGTGGTGTGTGTTTTCTTTTTTCGGAATGCTACCACTGATGATAGGAAGCGTACCGTTGTCCATTACTGACGCGTTTTTTGAAACCATGTCAGGCTTCACTACTACCGGAGCCACAGTATACGGAAATGTTGAAGAGCTCCCCTATTCCATAAACATATGGAGATGTCTGACTCAATGGATAGGCGGTCTGGGGATCGTACTGTTTACGTTGGCGGTATTGCCGATGTTCAATCATGCGGGCGGCATGCAGATGTTCAATGCAGAAATGACCGGCGTAACCCATGAGAAATTAAGTCCCCGTATCAACAATACAGCTAAAATACTGTGGTTCATATATGGATCGCTGACACTATTGCTTACTCTGTTGCTATGGCTTGGGTCAGGAAGTTTTTTCCATAGCATATGTCACGCGTTCACAACAATGTCGACCGGAGGCTTTTCCACCACAAGCGGCAGCTCTATTTTCTTTAATACTGCATATGGAAAATTGATACTCACCGTGTTCATGTTTCTCGGTGGTGTGAATTTTGCTCTTATATATAAAGTAACAATGTATGGAGGCCTTCGCACCGCGTTCCATGATGAGACATTGCGTACATACTGTAAAGTCATTGCAATAGGATTTGCCATTTTCATAATCGCGGCAATTACAACGACTCACTTCGACCATTGGTACAACTTAATAATAGACCCGCTGTTCCAGATAGTGTCAACAGTGACATCAACCGGTTTCACCGTCCACAACTACGAATCGTGGGGAAGCATAGTGCCAGGATTAATGATTCTTGCTATGTTTTTCGGTGCCTGCGCTGGCAGTACGAGCGGTGGAGCAAAAATCGACAGAATGCTATATCTGGTTAAAAACTGCAATAACGAGCTATACCGTACCGTACATCCTAATGCTATAAGATCCGTACGTATAAACGGTACTGTAATACAACGGGATACTGTAAACCGAGTAATAGTGTTTCTGGCACTATATATGCTTATCGTAGCTGTCTCGGCAATATTACTTATGGCAATGGGAGTGCCTGTAGGCGAAGCTTTTTTTGACACATATTCCTGTATCACAAATAATGGTTTGAGCTTAAGCTTCGCCGGTATAGAAAATATGGAGTACGTAGGTCTGCCGGACACCTGCAAATGGATACTTTCACTGGTAATGCTTGCAGGCCGACTTGAACTATTCTCTGTGCTGGTGCTTTTCTCCTATGCTTTCTGGCACAAATAATACGCGCAAGAATGCTTATAATTGCGCAATAATGACTAACTTTGTAAGATATAAATCGAATTACACATACATCTCAATATGGCAAAGGAACTAAAAGACCTGACAAAACGCAGTGAGGATTACTCACGCTGGTACAACGAGTTGGTAGTCAAAGCCGATCTGGCCGAACAAAGTGCAGTACGCGGATGCATGGTTATCAAACCTTATGGCTACGCAATATGGGAAAAAATGCAACACGAACTCGACCGCATGTTTAAAGAAACCGGAGTACAGAATGCTTACTTCCCGCTTCTCATTCCGAAATCATTCCTGTGTCGTGAAGCAGAACATGTCGAGGGCTTTGCCAAAGAGTGTGCGGTAGTAACTCACTACCGACTAAAGAATGACCCGAATGGCAACGGTGTCATCGTAGATCCTGATGCGCGCCTCGAAGAGGAACTTATCGTGCGTCCTACATCTGAAACAATCATCTGGGGAACATATAAGAACTGGATCCACTCCTACCGCGACCTGCCGATTATCTGCAACCAGTGGGCCAACGTAATGCGTTGGGAAATGCGTACCCGCATGTTCCTTCGTACATCTGAATTCCTTTGGCAGGAAGGACACTGCGCCCACGCTACCGCTGAAGAATCGGAAGCTCGCACCGTACAGATGATAAATCTTTACGCCGACTTTGCCGAGAAATTTATGGCAGTTCCTGTAATAAAAGGTGTAAAATCAGCTAACGAACGCTTTGCCGGAGCTCTCAATACCTATACTATCGAAGCAATGATGCAGGATGGTAAGGCTTTGCAATCAGGCACGTCACACAATCTCGGACAGAACTTCGCCAAGGCATTCGATGTAACCTTTATCAATAAAGACAACAAACCGGAATATGTATGGGCTAACTCATGGGGTGTATCGACACGACTGATGGGTGCACTTATCATGACCCACTCCGACGACAATGGTCTGGTATTACCGCCACATCTGGCACCGATACAGGTTGTAATCATTCCGATATACAAGAACTCCGACCAGCTGGCTGAAATGTCAAAGGCCATCGAACCTATTGTCAACGATCTCCGTGCACTCGGAATCAGCGTAAAATACGACGATGCAGAAAATCGTCGCCCCGGCTTTAAATTTGCTGATTATGAGTTGAAAGGTATTCCGGTAAGACTTGTCATCGGTCCGCGAGACCTTGAAAACGGTCAGGTTGAAGTAATGCGTCGCGATACCCTCGAAAAGCATCAGGCTCCGCTTGAAGGTATAGCAGAATACGTTAAAAACCTACTCGAAGATATCCAGAACAATATCTACCAGAAAGCCCTCGACTACCGCAATTCTATGACTCGTACCGTAGAAACCTACGACGAGTTTAAGGAAGAAATAGAAAAGGGTGGATTTATTCTTGCCCATTGGGACGGTACCGTTGAAACCGAAGAAAAAATCAAGGCCGAAACCAAAGCGACAATACGTTGTATCCCCCTCGACGGCGATAAGACTCCTGGCGTATGTATGGTTACAGGCAAACCGTCGGCTCAACGTGTAATCTTCGCAAGAAACTATTAACAATAATGCCAGTCGCCTCTACACAACCGGTTCTGGCCATTGTAATACCATGTTACAATGAGGAAGAGGCACTTGAAACTACACTCAATACCCTTCTCTCCAGCCTTACGTTGCTTGGAGAGAAGGGTTTGATTTCGTCTGAAAGCTACATATTGTGTGTGGATGACGGTTCCCAAGACCGGACATGGCACATTATAAAACAGTTTAATAGCACTCACCCGCGTGTCAGGGCCATATCATTGGCCCATAACCGTGGCCAGCAAAACGCCCTGCTTGCAGGACTTATGACCGTAAACGGATACTGCGACGCTGTAGTTACTATTGACGCCGACCTACAGGATGACCCGGCTGCAATCGAAGAAATGATACGTCTCTTTAGCGAAGAGGGAAAAGATATAGTGTATGGTGTAAGATCTCAACGCGACGCCGACGGCTGGCTTAAACGCACTACAGCGCACAGGTTTTACCGATTGCAACGTTCGCTTGGTCTTGAAACATACTACGATCACGCAGACTATAGGCTTATGAGTGCCCGGGCCGTGTCGCTGCTTGCCGAATACGGAGAAACCAACTTGTTTTTACGCGGTATTATACCGCAGATCGGACTTGAGTGTGCAACTGTAACATATCCACGCCAACAGCGTGTAGGAGGAAGGCCTAAATACAATTTAGGCCGTATGATAAACTTTTCACTCGATGGAATCACATCATTTACATCGAGACCGATCAGGCTGATTTTTCTACTCGGACTATGCATGCTTCTCGCCGATGTAGCAATCGCGGCTTATGTTTTCACCGCATATTTCACACGGGAGATAATCTCCGGATGGACATCGCTGATGCTATCTGTATGGTTTCTTGGTAGCCTGATACTTATGAGCATAGGGGTGGTAGGAGAATATGTCGGGAAAATTTACACCGAAGTAAAGCGTCGTCCCCGCTACGCAATAAAAGAGAAATTGTGGTAAAAAAGCCCCGGCTACAAGTCAAATAGGCCAGGAGGCAAAGACATCACTACAGTTTTGTCTTCAGGACGGATATCGTCAATAAAATCATCCACTACCGGAATCAGCAATTCTTTGCCGTCGACGTTGTCAAGTACAAACAGCATATTTTCAGTAGAATCATCAATATCCGTTATTTTACCGATAACTCCACCATCCGTATCGCACACATTGAAGCCAATCAGATCAGACAGATAAAATTGCCCATCTTCAAGCTCCACATCCACTATATCATCCTTGAGAAACGCATACACAGTGTTACCACAGACATCAGCAGCCTGTTCTGCACTGTCGATACCATCGAATTTCAATAACAATGTCATTGCCCCTTTCCGCCGCAGAGAATCTATATAAAACGGTACATATATACCATCGATCTCGATAGCGACTCTCTTCAGATCTTCGGTATCGATATCATCGTCAAGCAAAACATTCACCTCTCCGGCAAGTCCGTGAGGCTTTGTTATACTACCGATCTTAAATAACTCTTCGAGTGTAATCATATCAGTCTGAAACACGGATAATTTTTGCACCTATGGCATTAAGACGTTTGTCAATGTCTTCATATCCACGGTCTATCTGATTGATATTCTGGATTTGACTCGTTCCGCGTGCACTCATTGCAGCTATGAGCATAGCGATGCCGGCACGAATGTCGGGCGAAACCATCGATGTAGCACGCAAAGAATTAAGTCGCCCCGAACCAATGACAGCAGCCCGGTGAGGGTCGCATAGAATAATTTGCGCTCCCATATCGATAAGTTTGTCGACGAAAAACAATCGGCTTTCAAACATTTTCTGGTGAATGAGAACACTACCACGTGCTTGAGTAGCGACAACAAGAAAAACACTTAACAAGTCGGGAGACAGACCGGGCCACGGAGCATCGGCAAAAGTCATTATGGAGCCATACATAAATCTCTCTATGACATAACCGTCGGGCATTGCCGGAATATGCAGATCGTCGCCCTGACGCTCAATAGTTATACCCAGACGTTTGAATGAATCGGGAATTATACCCAAATCGTCATATGCGACATTCTTAAGTGTGATATCCGAGCAGGTCATTGCCGCCATACCGATAAAGCTGCCGACTTCAATCATATCGGGTAAAATACAGTGTTCAGCGCCATGCAGTTCATCAACACCTCGTATGGTCAACAGATTAGATCCGATGCCCGATATATTTGCACCCATGGCGTTGAGCAACTTACACAACTGTTGCAGATATGGTTCACAGGCTGCATTATATATAGTAGTAACTCCCTTTGCAAGCACTGCAGCCATAACGATATTGGCTGTACCGGTAACCGATGCTTCGTCGAGCAACATATATGTGCCTTTGAGTCCGTCGGCACCGGTAGTAATTTTGTATGCTTTCAGTTCGGGAGAATACTCAAATTCGGCACCGAGCTTATTAATACCTATATAATGAGTGTCCAAACGACGACGGCCGATTTTATCGCCACCCGGTTTAGGCAATACCGCACGACCAAACCGGGCGACAAGCGGTCCGACAAACATTACCGAACCTCTTAACGAAGCTGCCTTACGCAAAAAATCAGCTGAACCGATATAATCCGTATCTACATCGTCGGCCTGGAAAGCATATGAATGTGACGACAGTTTCTGCACCTTGACACCCATATCCGACAGCATTGATATCAGATTGTTGACATCCAGTATATCCGGAATGTTATGCACCACAATCCGGTCGCGGGTCAATAGTGTTGCGCACAAAATCTGCAGAGCCTCATTTTTTGCTCCTTGAGGTATAATCTCACCATTAAGGCTATGCCCTCCTTCTACGATAAACATGCTCATACCGGTTCGTATTTACAGGTTATTTCTTCTTACGCTTTTTCTTGCCGGTAGCTACAGGCGTTTCCGGCTTGAAATCATATAGCTTGACAGTTTCAGGCGACAACCGTATGGCTCCATGACTATATGTAGCAAGATCCTTGAAAATACGCTCGTCATCGACTCCTTCCGGATTCACATTGAGCAGAACTTTCTTCATATGGTTGGCAAGCATCAATACAAGTGCCTCTCGCTCGGGACTATCAGGCATATCCACGGCACGACCGAT
The DNA here is from genome assembly GCA_964578325.1 of uncultured Muribaculum sp. Taxonomy (GTDB): domain Bacteria; phylum Bacteroidota; class Bacteroidia; order Bacteroidales; family Muribaculaceae; genus Muribaculum. The sequence continues at coordinate 3,067 of CAZOCO010000045.1, read as the reverse complement.
CATATGCTCAATACATGCGCCATAGTGACGCCAACGCACGGGTTGCTGCGGATATAATATCACCTCCGGTTTTATATCCAGAGTTTCCTTTTTAACTACGTCGTATGGATAGTCTATATCAAGAGCGAAATCAGACATTATAGCCAGATGATCCCACAGCTTGTGTTTATATTCTGGATTGTCGCGCAACTGCGGAAACAGATTGCCCATCGAGGCTATGATTGAATAAGCACAGCGAGTACGCTCTTCCCTATCTTCGATAGTAAGACAATGCTCGACCATGCTTTGTATATTTCGGCCGTATTCGGGCAACAGTATCTTCTTTTGCTGTGTATTATATGTGAGCATAGATTATATTTATTCTGGTAATCCAAAGTTAGCGCAAATATGTGAATTATACAAGTCGCAGCAAGCAACTCGTAATATTTAACGTGAGCTCTACGCAAACACAGTAAAATCTGATATTTTGTGAAAGAAAGTATTTCAAAGTTCACTTTGAGCCTGTTGTGGAGTGAAATTTAGTGTGAAGTCAGATGAGGATTAAGACCTGGGTGGTATTAAAGACACCAAGTTTTTTTAGGACACTTGGGCAATCGGCTGTGTGCGATGGGGTTATTTCGGACAGCATTGGCAGCTGTAACTAGTTGCGTCATAGATTGGGAGATAGGAGCGGACGATAATCGCGGTTTTATCGCGAAGAGTGTTTCATATGCTTGACTTGCTTTATTTTAGACGTTGTCTATAGTTCGCGGATGAGCATGCCGGGATAGAAGTCTCCGCCACTTACGCGCTCGAATTCAGTACCTGTGAGTTGAGAGTTTTCCGCTTCTTCTTCGACTGCCATATATCTGTTGTCTTTTATCTTACCTGATACCGGACGAATAACCCCCACTCTATTGTAGCGCAATTTGCCATTTGCATCTACCTCCGGTTGAAGCACTTCAAATCTGGATTTTTCAGTAATACCCTCTTTCATACCGACATCGGCAACGAGTGGTTGGGATGTAAGTAACGGGGCTTTTATTCTGAAATCCGGGAATGAATGCTGCAGATCAGAAAGGTTACGGTCGATGACACGCACACAGATTTTCCGGATAGCTTCTACCGGGTCTTTAACTCCTACAAACGATGTATTCTGCGCGGATGAAGTTGATTCGCCAACGTACTCAAGTCGAAACAGGCTTTTATCTTGTTCGTAAGCAAGTTTTTTTGAATTATCGGCCATGTTTCCCTCATAATAGTACGTCTCATAAAAGTTGTTAGCCACCTCTTCGGTCCATACGAGCCGATACAAATAGCTCTTAACCGTAACCTTAAACCCTGCAATCTCCTGCATACTCGACTGCACACCGGATGCATTTCCAATATATGCGTTGGCAAACATCTTGAGCATTGATCCCACTCCACTGCGACTGCTATACATGACATCGTTAAAGACCACATACGTGTTAGGAATAAGCTCTTCACCGGCATCATACAACGCAGCTATGCCTCTGGCCTGCATCTTTGCCACTGAAGCATCCGTATCGTCGGCATCATAGCATCCTCTATCTTTTATCAGGTCGAGATTAAACGCCCCGGTAGACTTATTGCGCCCGAACCATTTGCTAACCATCTTTTTGGCCAGACCGGTTTTGGCAATAAAATTATTAATATTATCAGTCTGATCTTTTCTGTCGGAATTAGCAAACTTTACCGAATTGATGCCCAGGCTATGATCGTTGAAACGTGCCGGAACGGGCAGGTTGTTGAACATCACCTCCAACTCTTCTCCGAACTTATATTCAGGATGAAGAATCATTATATTATATATTGAATTTCGGCGATACTTCCATTCAACATCTTCACCATACATCGGCAAAACCGATGCTATACAAACAAACAACGCCAGTATCCAGCCGGCGTTGTTTATACTTATATTGCTATATCTCATATTTAAAAATCCCATTCGCCACTTGTCTGGAATGAGTCATAACCATCTTGATTGCCTGAAGCTTTGTCTGCCGCAATTTTCTCTTTAGCATACTTGTTGGCAGCTTTAAAATATCCCATCATCGACATCGGATTAGTGGTTTTTGTCATTTTATATCCTGTAAGTACATTCGGATCTGGAGTTTCTCCTCTACGAGGTTTCTGTGTCGAAGGTCTGGCAAATTCACTATCATCGACTGCACGTGGCTGTATATCGGTAACAGTTGTTTCCATAAACGCGCTTAACTCCCCGACTACAGGCACATGACCACCATCATACTGATATGACCATTGCATAGGCAGACCGGGCACCTCCAGTCCATATATTGCAGCGGCAAAACCTGATGGAACCGGTATAGTGGTATCGCATAGAGCTTTAATACCAAACTTCGACTCCATACCACCTTGTTCCCTGACAATAGTGCCTTTCATTTCAACGCAATCACGTCCATTGATATTCTGAGACGCTCCGGTTTGAGCGATTGTATTTGACAATAGTTTCTGCAGGTATTTACCATAGATTTTGGTGTCGCGTGGAGCAAGCATCAGTATAGCGTCAAGATTGTCTTCATAGCTCAAGCCCTTTTTCAGTTCTTCAACGAAAGTTACATATTCTCCATTTGACAAATCCCACACAGTAGTTGCTCCGGTAGTTTTATCTATCAGTTTGCCTTTGTCTCCCTTCAGCACGAGCGTCTGATGATGAATACCGTTACCACCTGCCATCAAACCATTATTGTTGATATAATCGCAGAAATTTGCAAACGTAGTAAGTTGTATCTCACCTTCAAACGGTGTTTTCACTTCTTCTGAATGCGCATTCAACGCCCAACTTAACGACAGGATTCCTGCCAACAAAAGTTTTTTCATATAATATCTAATTATTAATTTAACTTCAACTTATATAGTGTAGTATAAACAAATTTACATATTTATGTACAAATTACCCCCCCCATTAGTTAAAATTAGTTAAACACCCGTATTTCATTTATAATAAAAAGAGCAACGCCAAATGACATTGCTCTTTTAAATTATGATATGTGTCAAGTCCTAAAATAGCGTTACACTAGAAAAGTAACGAAAATGGAAGAAACAG
>CAZOCO010000044.1:0-16384 GCA_964578325.1 uncultured Muribaculum sp. | reverse complement strand
TCAAGCAGATGGGCGCACCCTACGAAAAAACATTCACCGCCGACTACCGCCTCCACGCCCTGTCAGCCTCAATAGGCTTAAGCTACTCATTCTGACCTCCGGCTTGGTGTCATCCATCTCATCTACCCGGACATTCACCCGCAGCGAGTGGATAGTCACACCCCCCGCCACTCATATCTACCATGGTGCATCCTCCCCCACACAAACCAGAGGATGTTCCATGGAAACATCCCTACCATCTGGCACACAGTAATTTGCACCTACAAACGCGGTAGGGACGCCATGAATGGCGTCCGACTCATACCAAACCCCAACGCTCACACCGGACGCCATGTATGCTGTCCGCCTTAACCCGGAATATAAACGACCAACCATTACACGCAAAAAGGGAAGCCAGACCGGCCTCCCTTTCTTGCATTAATAATTGGCGATATAACTATTATCGAATTACGATTTTGTGTCGATTGCCATCTACCACCATGAGGTATAAACCTGCGTTGAGTTGTAACATATCGGTTTTTCCGCTAAATATACGTCGGCTATCGGTCGAGTATACCTCAACATTGCTTGGCACGGAGAACTGTACAGTCTTACCAGATACCGACATAACTGCGTTGTTGACGCCAAAAGTTGTAGATATGTCATCAATACCTGAAAATTCGTCAAATTCTTGTAAGTTCCAAAAGTTTCGCCAACCGTCAGTTTGTTGATATAAAATTAAACTTCCTTTTGGCACAAATACATTTAAATCAGTATATTGTGCCGTCGAAAATTGCGGGCATATTGGAGGTTGCTTTGATAATATCACTAATTTTTTTAAACTGGCATTTTCATTTAAATCAGGTAATGATGAAACTGCTTCGCCAAATGTAAGAGAATTTATTTTTGAAAAATGTTTTAGACTCCCGCTTTCAGTTCCTAACAATGCTAGTACAGACGTTGCATTTCCACAGATTTTAACATTTATTAAATCTGATTGGTTATAAAACGGGGCATAATTACTTTTACTATTGCCAAATCCACTATTGGTAGTCGTACGATCATAATTATTTTCAGACACAGCTGGATAATCGGTAAGTTTATCTCTATATTCCAAAGTATAAGTGATAGGACGATTTATCTCTATACTATTAAACATACTGTGATTAAATGGAATATATTTTTGAGTATGGTCAAAATAGCCCCAATATCCATTATGTTCATACTTAATATGTCTAAAATAATAACAAGTAAAATCTAACGGAGTATTACTTTCTTTTATTATTATTTTATCAAAACCATCTAATGCTAGATATTCAATTTTAGTGACATTTTGTGGGATTGTAATTGAACCACGTCCAGATGTAAAAGCATATGAAGGAATAGTAGTAAGAGGTGAGTTCGGGAGTATAAGATCTGTTATAGGACAATTCTTAAAACACATATAGTTTAAACTATAAAGGTCATTTGATAGATTTATACTTTTCAATTTAATACAATCCTCAAAGCAATAACTACCAATAGATTTAACTCTATCCAAATTGATATTAGATAATTCAGGACAATTATAAAAACATTTTTGAGCTAATGATGTCACATTGTTGAGGTTTACACTTGTTAAACTTTTGCATTCACTAAATGTACCACTTTCAAGATAAAGAATTGAAGCCGGAATAGTAATTTCAATAAATCCTGTATTACTAAAACAATAAGATCCTAATGTTTCTATACGAGGAGGAAATTCTATTTCATGTAATGATTCACACCCACTAAAACAGCTGGATCCAAATTTTTCTAGTTTAGAATTTTTTTTATCTTCAAATATTATTTTTGATAATTTTGTACAGTTTTTAAAAGTGTATGCTTCTAAAACTGTCAATGGTGATTTGGAAGCAATAGTAACCTCCTTTAGATTTGAACAATCTAAAAAAATGGAATTACCTAATTTGGTAATATTATTTGGTATTGTTATGAATTCTAACGACTTATTATTCGCAAACGCATTATCTCCAATACTTGTGACAATGAGTGTTTTGTTCTTATAATTTACAGATTTAGGAATATTATATGTCGTTTTCTCCATGTTTATCCCACTAATTTCTGCAGTTAAATCTACCGTTGATAAAATAGTATATTGAAATTCCTCGTCTTTAAAATCATACGCATGAACTCCTATTGGGATCATAAGTACCAAAGTTAACACTGCTAACATCAATATAAGTCTCAATTTTTTCATCTTTAATCATTTTTTTAAGGTTAATAACATGTTTTATTTATGATAAATTAATGACACTTCATCTTTCCCTTGATAACCTTTGTGATAAGGTCGAGAGACTTTATCCGCAAAATTTGCCGCTATATAATCAGACAAATCATTGGCAGATTGAATTGAGATTGACCACAAATGCTTATTCTTGACAAGTGCATTAAACACAGCTCGCCAATTTGCTTTAGCATCATCAATGGTTCCAGGCTCCTCAACCATCACCAATACTATATTGTCATGCCGCCCTATAACTTTAACAGACTCAATATCAGTGACCGATTCGGATACTTCCTCTATGGCTAACTCTCGATTTTTATTTTTATGTTCAACTATTTGAGGATTTTTGAATGCTAATCGCTCCAACTCAACTATAAATGTAATTGATTTCGGCTCTTCAACTTTCATAATCAACTATAATTATGCGTTATAGATTCAATACTCTTAACTAAAATGCGCCATTCTCCACTATTTGTTTTTAAGACCACCGCACATTCAGTTGTGGCAGTATTGAACACGGTTCGCGTCCATATACCTAAAAATTCGTAATCATGAGTTCTGACAACAACAGCCTTACCTTGCATTTCTTTCCGCAGCGGTTCAAAATCTGTTATATCCATAATATTAATGCGTTTCGCAATCCCCCGAGCGAAACCATTAGTTTTTAGACATAAAAAAGGTGTGGGGATTGCATCTCTGTTTTATCCTGATTACAGGTCTTGGCCTACCTACGAAACGGATAAAACTGACAGCCCCACACCGATAGAGCATATACATAAGCCCTGTTACAAGGGCATGGGTATAGGCTACCGATGCAGGTGTCATTGTCTATCTCATCTTCGTTTCGTTGACAAACGGCCAAGTTTGTAATCAGAAGATAAAATTTCAATAACACCTTTTCCGGCGGATTGCTCCGCCATTCAACATGTGCTGAATTCAGTCGGGGCTGTCTCTACAGTCACAACGCACTGAATTCGACAGCAAATATAATAATTCTCACCAATCTACACAATACCGCCAAAATTCCGCAAAGATATCTACCGACAATGACCCTCTCTCCGGGGTCATTGTCGTAAACGGGGAAGGTGACCGGTATCGCGTAGTTTCGCTGCGCTCAACTCACGCGCTATCTGCCCATCACCCACTCCCGTGGGTGACACACCTTCCAACACATCCCCCCAGATATACACCCGCGGCGAGCGGGTGGCATGATGGCAGCGCGTCAGTCGAGCATAGCGAGACTACGCGTTTACATGTCACGCATTAATTTATCGATGACCCCGGCGAGAGGGTCGTCGATAATAAAAAATAAAACCACGGCGTGGTACTCGCGATGAAAATTGTATGGTTTCGTCGGATATTCTTCGTATATTTGCAAAAAACAACGCAAACCTATCCATGAAATTTTTAAAAACCTCATTTATCACACTTTCTATAGCCATGGCAGTCGATGCCGTGGCTATGAAACCTGCAGATCTACGATGCGAGTACACTACCGACCCTATAGCTGTTCAGGTCGACGGCACACCACGTTTAAGCTGGATAGTCGACGGCGAGGGAAATCGCGGAGTGAAACAAACCGCCTACCGTATTCTTGCCGCGACATCGCCCGATCTGCTGTTGCCGGGCAAAGCCGACCTGTGGGATTCTGACAAAGTACTGTCTGATGCCACTATCGGCATTGAATATGCCGGCAAGAAACTCAAATCGTTTGACCGCGCATACTGGAAAGTAATGCTCTGGGACAAAAACGGAGCTCCTACCAATTGGTCGCCTGTAGCGCAGTGGAAGATGGGCGCGCTCAATGTGTGCGACTGGGACAGCGCCAAGTGGATCGCCATGCGCGACCAGACCGAATGGCGTAAAAAATGGGATGCGCAGAAAGCCATCGAGGCAAAAACTGCCGACAACACGGCTTTCCCGCTGCGCAACTTCGGCTACTGGTCGATATGGGACGTGGTCGATACGGTAAAAAATGCCTACGACGCCTCGCCACTCATGCGCCGGGAGTTTAAGGTGGGTAAAAAACTCGACAATGCCACCCTTTATATATGCGGACTCGGCTACTTCGAGGCTTCGATCAACGGCAAGCCTGTTTCTGCCGATGTGCTTAACCCGGCATGGACCAACTACGACACGATGCCACTCTACTGCACCTACGACGTAACCGATCTGCTCAATGAAGGCAACAAAAACGCCATAGGAGTAATGCTCGGCCGAGGCCAATACAACCCCATAGCCAACGATGCCTGGCGCCTGTGTCAGAGCGGATGGGTCGATCAGCCGAAGCTTATCGCCATGCTTAAGTTAAAGTATGCCGACGGCTCTGAAGAGTCGGTAGTCACCGACCGCCAGTGGCGTGTGACACCGGGTCCGATAGTTTTCGAGGACACCCGCATCGGCGAAATATATGATGCCCGCCGCGAACAGCCGGGATGGGACAAACCGGGATTCGACGACTCGATATGGTCGGCACCCTATGTGCAATCAGGGCCTACCGACGGCCTGCAGTCGCAGATGATGCCCCCGATACGCCGCTTCGAACCTTATAAGGCTGTGCGTACATTCAAGAAATCGCCGACACAGACCGTATACGATTTCGGCCAAAACATCGCAGGATGGACCCGCGTGCGTGTACGTGGTCCGCGCGGGGCCAAAGTATGGGTAGAATATACGGAATGTCCCACCGACTCCACAATTGTAGAAGGATTGCATCCGGGACGTTTCATTATGACCGGACGAGTAAAAGACCCCGTTCTCGCAACGTTTCACGACGCCACTTCAGAAGTACGTCAACAGAACGGATATATACTGAAAGGCGACAATGATGCAGAAGAATTTGAGTGCCATTTCTCCTACAAAGGTTTCCAATATGCCCGTGTCACCACAGATTCAGGAGTAGAGGTACTTGAAATTGAAAGTATACCCGTACACACGAATCTCGCGCAGACCGGATTTTTCAACAGCGGCAACCCTATGATCAACCGACTGCAGGAAATATCCAGAATCACCCTGCTCAACAATCTGATAGGCATACCTACCGACTGCCCTCACCGCGAGAAGCAAGGCTGGACTGCCGATGCCTACATGACGGCTGAAGCCGCGATATACAACTTCGATATGTCGCAGTTCTACACCAAATGGTGCCACGACATGATGAACACCCAGTCGCCCGAAGGCATCGGATGCACCGTAGCCCCGAGCTGGAACTACGATAAAAACTCATCGATCGTGTGGCCCGCCGCAATAGTATATGTACCCACAAATCTTTATGACTACTATGGCGACCGCCGGTTGCTAAACACCATTTACCCCGCACAACAAGCCTTTGCAGAAAACATCCGCACTCACGAATCGAAATCGAAACGCGGACACATAAACGACGTGCTCGGCGACTGGGTATCACCTCTCGATACCATTCTCCCCACACTGAAAGGCACATCGCTTATGGCTCCACCCGAAGGCACGAGATACTACGGATCGTCATCATACTACGATGTTCTTAACCATCTGCGTCATATCGCCGGAATACTTAATCAGCCAAAGGATGTGGAATATTACACACAATGGGGCGATAAAGTACGCGATGACTTCAACTTTGCATTCTTCCGTCCGGAAGAAAACGCATATTACGGAGAATTTCCCACTGACTACCGTCTTGCAACCAATGTAGTAGCACTCGACAACAATCTGCCCTACGACTCCATACGCGGCAAAGTACAGGAAAATCTCCTGAAACACATCGTCGATGAAAACTACAAGATGAAAACCGGTTTTCTCGGCACACGTGCCATGATACGGCTCATTCCCGAAATTGCTCCGGCAACGGCCTACCGCATGGTCACACAGCCAGAATATCCCGGCTGGATGTATATGATCAACAACGGTGCGACTACAGTGTGGGAAGACTGGTGCGCTTCAGCTTCGCTCGACCACTTGCCCTACACTCTCGTAAGCCAGTATTTCTTCAAAAACCTTGGAGGCATACATATTTCCCACGACATCGACGGAAAGCCACAGATATCCTTAAGCCCGTATTTCAACCGTGAGACCGGCTGGGCCGACACCAGCTACAACTCGGTCTACGGAACCATCGGCAGCAACTGGAAGATCGACGGAGATAAATGCATATGGACGGTAGAAGTTCCGGCAAACCAATCAGCCACCTTGCATTTACCGACCTCCGACATGTCAAAAGTCATGGAATCTGGTCATCCGGCAAAAAAAGTAAAAGGTATCTCGATCGACGGCAATGATATTGTAGTGGCATCGGGCACATATAAATTCACTTTCCCGATCGACTGACAATATCGGTTGTATAAACACTTAAAAACAGCTGTCGGCTCACGAGTCGGCAGCTGTTTTTTTCGGAAAGAGGAGAATGTTAGAGAGAATATGTTTAAATTTCTTTTTTCAACTGATCGGTCCACGATTTGACACGTGCCGGAGTAAGTTCTTCTTTGTTGATGTTGTCAAGCAACAACCCCACGTATACACCGTCAACAAATGCTTTCGTCTCATTGAAATCATACTCATCGGCGGGAAATGCGCCGATAAATGTCGCACCGGTAGACTGCAGCCGTTCGTATATCTCACCTAATGCCGCACAAAAAGTGTCCGACATTGTTTCATCACCACAACCGAACAGTGCTATTTTTTTATCCTTGAGGCTCAACACTTCAAGACCGTCGAGAAAATCATACCAGTCATCTTGAAGTTCACCGGCACCCCAGGTCGAAGAACCTAAAATCAATACGTCATAGGGAGCAACGTCTGACGGAGCGGCTTTCGCCACATTATGCACATCTGCAGGGGCAATATTAAGAGCAGAGGCTATCGACTCTGCAACTTCAGCTGTGATTCCGGTATTTGAACCGTAGAAAATTCCAATCTTCTTCATTGTGTCGTTAGATTTCATTTATACTCTAACAACACTTAATACGGCATTAAAGTTCGGACAAACGCATGGTGAGATTAAACATGAACGTGGTGGCACCGGTATGCGGTTGCGCAAATGCCACTCCTATTCCGAATCTTTTCACATTAAGACCCGCACATGCCGAAAATCCCGACAAAAACGATCTCTGGTAAGCAGCCATGTCGGTGCGTGTCTTATAATTATAACCCAGTCCGATATAGAATTTGTCGCCGGGGGCATATTCGGCTCCGAACACCAGATGTCGGAACAGAGTCGACATGAATCCATCTTTAACCACAGCTTCCGACGAATCCGAACCATCGCCCGGATCAACGTATGGCATTTTCCAGCGTGTCAGATTCCAAGCCGTCACAGAAATTCGGAAGGGACTGCTGCCCAATCCTTTTGTCCAACCCAGACGTATGTCAAACGGTAATCTGTCGTATACATTATTAAACCGCTTCACCTGACCACCAAGATTTGCTATGACGAGCGAAAGCGATGAATCGCGGTCGGGATTATAGTAATTAAGGCCAAGATCTACAGCCAGAGCCATCGCAGAATACTCATCATAGGCCGAATAGACGGTTCTTAATGTGGCGCCTCCACGAAGCCGGTCATTTATGTCGCGACTATATGTGAGTCCTATATTTATATCTTTGGCCGAAATCGATCCCGTAAGATTTCCCTCTACATCGGCACCCTTTATATCGCCATAGCCCATATATTGTATTGAGGCACCGAATGCCGAATGTTCGCCCACTGCCATACCATAGCGTACACCGGCAAAATTAGAATCTCCAAAATAGCGCATATAGTTCACGCCTATCTGCTTTTCTATTTCGGGCCCCAGAAGTGCCGGATTCTGGTCTGTAACGTTAATGTCGTCGGGGTCTATGAGCGATACGTTTATTCCACCCAGGCCATAGATATGGCTTGAGGACGGAATATCAAGGAAACTATATGCGGCCGACGGGTCAGCGCCCAATACGGCCGAAGAAGACATTGCACATAGTGCAAGTGCGATTGTCAGATGTTTTACGCTCATTTGCTATTATTAACGACCCGATATGTCCGGATATTGCATAGACACGGTGAAAATATTACTCATCGCTGTACTTTGTTTCGGGAAAATCTGACTAAATTTGTGAATTGAAACACTATCACTGAAATGTCAAAAAAAATAATCATAGCAATCGACGGATATTCTTCGTCAGGAAAAAGCACCATGGCTCGTGCCCTTGCCGCAGAAATCGGCTATAGATACATCGATTCCGGAGCCATGTACCGCGCCGTCACTCTTTGGGCTCTACGCCACGGCATGATAGCTCCCGATGGCACTGTTGATGCGGATCGGCTTATTGAGTCCCTTTCCGAAATATCAATCAGTTTCACCACTCCTGCTGAAGATACTCCGCAGCTCACACTGCTCAACGGCGAGAATGTAGAGGAAGATATCCGCAAGCTCAATGTATCCAACCATGTGTCACAAGTCGCCGCCATACCCCAGGTTCGCCATCACCTGGTACGTTTGCAGCAAGACATGGGACATGAAAAAGGCATCGTAATGGACGGACGAGATATAGGCACTACAGTATTTCCCGATGCAGAAATGAAAATATTTGTCGATGCATCGGCAGAGACACGTGCGCAACGCCGTTTTCTCGAACTGTCGGAAAAAGGCCAGGCGGTAAACTACGAGGAAGTGCTTGCCAACGTCGTACAGCGCGATCATCTTGACATGACCCGAGCCGAAAGCCCTCTGCGTAAAGCCGACGACGCCATTTCGCTCGACAACTCTACCATGACTCCTGCCGAACAGAACAAGTGGCTACTTGACATCTTTCAATCAAAAACACGATGAACATCGAGATTGACCATGCATCGGGATTTTGTCACGGAGTAGTATCGGCTATTCGTAAGGCCGAAGAACAACTCGACCGTGGTGGCACACTATACTGCCTCGGCGACATTGTACACAACAGCGATGAAGTAGACCGTCTGCGTAAACGTGGTCTTGTCACCATCACACACTCCGATCTCGACACCCTGCACAAGGCCAATCTACTTCTGCGCGCACACGGGGAGCCACCATCAACATACGCAAAAGCCTCTGCCAACAATATTACAGTCATCGATGCCACCTGTCCGGTCGTACTCCGGCTTCAAAGGCGCATTAAAGAGTCGTATGATAAACTTTCAGACGGACAGCAGATCGTAATTTACGGAAAAAGAGGCCATGCCGAAGTCAACGGCCTGGTAGGTCAGACCGACGGACACGCAATCGTCGTAGAAGACATCGACGGATTAAGTGCCATCGATTTCACCCGCGACATAGTGCTGTACTCACAGACCACCAAACCAATCAACGGTCTTCAGGCAATTGTAGCTGAAATCAAAAGCCGTATAGCTCCGGGTGTAAAATTTGAGTACTACGATACCATCTGCCGCCAGGTTGCCAATCGTGTACCACAGCTGCGGGCATTTGCCTCGGGACACGAGGTAGTACTATTTGTTGCCGGACAGAAAAGTTCAAACGGAAAATTTCTTTTTGCTGAATGTCAGGAAGTCAATCCACAGACACATCTTATTTCCGGGCCCGACGACATACATCCCGAGTGGTTCAGCGGCATAGACAGCGTAGGCATATGTGGCGCGACATCCACACCACGCTGGCTCATGGAACGTGTCGCCGCGGCAGTTTCAGAAATATCCGTAACCGGCTCACGACAATGAAACTATACAATAAATTATTAATATCCTGCGTACTGTCTGTAATGACAATGCCCTCTTGTTCAAAACCGGAGGTAAACGATTATAGTGAATTTGCTCATCAGGGAGCTACAGCAGCCCAACAATTTATAAAACAGTATAATTCACAAGCGGAACTGCCCGCTATCGATCTTCTACTCGAAATACAGGCTTCGATTACAGGCATCAGACAACACGATGGTGTCGAAGCCGCAGAAGCCTTCCGCTCCGGTTTTGAAGACTATATACATACCCACAACGACACATTATATGCCCTGATCATAAAACAACGATGAAAACTTCCGGCCAATATCTCGAAATGATAAACAAAGCTATCGGAGCTATCGGCTATCCGGCCGAACCCGATGGACTGTACGCCCCTATACGCTACACCCTCGAGAGCGGAGGCAAACGTCTGCGCCCTGTGCTTTTACTTGCCGCATGCGATGCGTGTGGCGGTGATGCGGCTTCAGCGATCAATCAGGCCACCGGTCTCGAAATGTTCCATAACTTTACATTGCTGCATGACGATGTTATGGATCGTGCTTCGATGCGTCGCGGACGTCCCACCGTACATACCCGCTGGAACGAATCTACAGCAATACTATCAGGCGACGCCATGCTTACAATGGCATCCGTGCTTATTGGCAAATGCGACACTACTGTCATGCCTGCGATTCTTGACCTGTTCAACCGCACCGCAATGGAAATCTATGAAGGACAGCAATACGATATGGACTTCGAGAAACGCGACGATGTAACAGTCGACGAGTATATAAATATGATTCACCTTAAAACATCGGTATTACTCGGTTGCGCATGTGCTATGGGAGCCATGATGGCAGGAGCAAAAGATGACACCTGTCGGGCCATGTACGACTACGGGGTGGCTTTAGGCCTCGCATTTCAGCTTCAGGACGACTGGCTCGATACATTCGGCGACCCTATTATATTCGGTAAGAATATTGGCGGCGATATAAGAAATGATAAAAAGACATATCTGCTCATCACTACACTTTCTTTAGCCACTGCCGAACAACGCCAAACCATAATGAAATATATAGGCGACCGCTCACAAGAAAAAGTAGAAACCATCACAAACCTCTATCGTAGGACAGGGGCTGAAACCGACTGCCGCGAAAAAATCTTAAACTACGGCAACGATGCCATCGCTGCATTGTCACGTGCTGACATTCCTGAATCGGCACGCTCCTTCTTCCGCGACATCGTAAAAAAATCGCTCGACCGTGATCATTGATACCCACACACATCTGTATCTCGACGAATTTACCGACAAACCGGCCACCATACAGAGGGCTATCGATGCCGGAATCGGTCACATGATATTCCCTAACGTCGACCTACAGACCTACCGACCGATGATCGAACTCCATCGACAGTTTCCCCGCCACACATCGGTAGCAGTCGGTCTGCATCCGACCGAAATAGGCGCACACTGGCAATCAGATCTTGACAAAACCCTTCGGCTGGTAGAAAACACTCCCGATATAGTTGCTATAGGCGAAATCGGTATAGATCTCTACTGGGACAAGACATACCGGGTTGAACAGATTGAGGCTTTTCACCGTCAGATGCAATGGGCGGCAGAACGCAATCTTCCAGCCATAATACACTCACGCGACGGCCTTGAAGAAATTATAGCTGTTTTGTCGAAATTTACTACACCACCGGCTGCAGTAATGCACTCATTTACCGGCACTGCAGATGACATCAGACGCATAAGAGAAGTAGCCCCGGATATTTATTTTGGAATAAACGGCATAGTGACGTTTAAAAACAGCCATATTGCCGATGTGCTCCCAGAAATTGGATTTGACCGGCTGTTACTCGAAACCGACTCACCATATCTGGCTCCTGTACCGATGCGAGGCCGATGCAACGAGTCGTCGTATCTTATCCATACCGCCAACTTCATAGCCGAACGGCTCGACATTACCACAGAACGGCTTGCGGATATTACAACAGCCAACGCCCGGCGACTTTTCGGTATCTGACCGAACCGAATCCACCCGGACTTTGTTATAATGACAAAACGTCTATTAAATAATATGAAAAGTCCGTTCAACCGCAAAGGAATATTTGGCATTTTAGCCGTACTGATGCTCATGGCGTGCAGCCACACTATATGGGACGACCTTCCATCGCCTATAGCACAGTTTATATCGCAGTACTATCCCGGCTCGACAATATCAAGTTTCAACCACTCCGGCGAAAATTACTATGTCACTGTAAAAGACGGCCCGACAATGATATTTAACGATGACTGCCGGTGGACACTGCTCAACGGCAACGGAGTGGCCATTCCCTCGATATTCTTCTACAATGAGCTACCTGATATATACAATTATCTTGAGCCGCGCGAAGAGAGCGACAAGGTGCTGATAGTCGAAAATTACCCTCGTTCAGTCATGCTTACATTCAGCGACCACCGCATCGAATACATCAAAGAGACCGGTGAATTCCGGCCGGTCATTGATACCGATTTAGATTAACGATACATCATATTTTATAAGCCTGTCTACCACGCGTGGACAGGCTTATTTCTATTTGTTTATTACAGCCATAAAAAAGCCGGAGCTCACACCCCGGTTTCTTTCGCATTAATAAAAAGACTACTCAATCCGTTAGTGGATATTCTTTTAGTGGTTATTTCTCTTTTCCGAAATATACATCTACTACACGTGCTATTGCTGCGGAGTCTGGAACAGGAAGTGAATGTTCCACTTTGTGAAGCAGAGTTCCTACCGGATAAAAATCAGGATCTTGTGAAGCTTGAAAATCATCGGTATCCTGCGTCGCCAATCCATGAGCGGCAGCCGCATTTTCCACTACTTCGTCGGAATATTCGATACCCTTGTGCATCGACGATCCATTGATGATATCAACTTTCAGTAGTGCCGGATTTATACGCAACTGTGGATCTGAATCATAATCCATATAATTTTCAACATACCATTTCACCATATCGGTGACGACTTTGGTAAATTCTTCTCGTGTCATATTAGTTATAGTTGTTTAATACATATAACACCACAACGGTCATTAAAGTTGAAAAAAAGAGCCCGACAAAAATATTATTTTCGTATCTTTGCCAATATCATTACCAAAAACATCAGAACCAAACACTCTATGAACAAGAAATTACTTATCACGGCTGTACTTTTCAGCACACTGACGTTTTCATCGGCTATGGCCGCTGATGTCCTGCCCGCAGGCGATGCTCCTCTCACCGAAATCACACAGAACCCAGGCTTTTCGGGCATAATCCATTCATGGGGATTTATCGGAGACTCACTTTCGAGCGGTGAGCACGAAAGCCATAACGCCGACGGAGCTACCGGATATCACGATCTCTACACCTACTCATGGGGACAGCGCATATGTCAGGCCACCGGAGCCAAAGGTGAGAATTACTCACAGGGAGGCGAAACTGCAAGCGGATGGATCGAACACTTCTGGGATACATCAAACAATATCAACAACAACATCAACGCTAAAGATGCTCCTAAAAAAGGTTATATCATTGCACTCGGAGTAAACGACTGCAACCGAGGCGATGTAGCAGGCGATCCTAAAACAGACATCAATCTCGAGGATTACACAAAAAACGCCCCCACCTTTGCAGGCTACTACGGAGGCATCATTCAGCGTGTAAAATCAATTCAGCCCGATGCTAAAATTTTTGTGGTAACAATGCCGCGCGACGGAAACAACTGGCGTGAATTTCCTGATGTGATACGCGGAATGGCCGACGTATTCGACAACGTGTACGTCATCGACCTCAACAAGTATGCTCCCGATTACTCTGAAGGCTCAAATATCCGCAACAATTTCTATATGGGCGGACATCTGAATGCTGCCGGATACCAGTTCACCGCATGGGAAATGATGAACTATATAGACTGGATTATACGTCACAACATGGCCGACTTCAGTCAGGTTGGCTTTATCGGCACCGGTCTGAAACACTGATAACAATATTTCTTTAAACAAACACTTCCATTGTCATTTCTGACATCGGAAGTGTTGCTTTTTTATTGTTGCTTTTTTTTATTGCCGTTTAAACAAACAACTTACACAAATAGTACTCATAAAATTTTGCCGATCAATCAATTTTCCGTAATATTGCATTATTCATCTTTAGCCAAACCTACATCATGAGAATCACAGCAATAATCAGTGTAATTCTACTGTCAACAAATGCAATCGAAAACCATGCAGAAACAAACCAAACGGATATTATACAAAATATGCTGTCGGCAATCGACAAAATAAATACAGCGACCTACGACCTTAACGACTGCTATTATTTCGCAGCCGAAGATTCTCTTCCTATAAAGATATCGAACGAGCGTTACATTGAGTGTTTTGAGAAGAAAGATTCGTCAAAATTAAAAATTGCCAAACATGTTTCTTTGAACCATAACGGAAAATCAGGCAGTGCCTATACTAACGACAGCGTTTTCTATGTTAACCATGGACATTATACCAAAGATAAAATCGGTGGGTTTTATGGTGTTAAAGCTATCAACCCGGCTTTTTTCTCCGAGGTAAAAATATTAGGTGAATATCTACTCAATCACTTACACGATTTAAATGTAACATGCAATGATTATGGTGAATACTGGACAATTGATGCAGACACAACATGTAACGAGCAATTACTTATCCGATCAGAATGTTTATATGCCCCTTCTAATCCATACACAAAATCGGCATATTCAATCAGAGTGGACAAAGACACCTATCTGCCCACCAGCCTTTACTGCCTGATGGGAAATCCATCAGTAAAAAATATATTGACCTGCAATAATCTGAAATTCACATCCGACAGCACACTTGAGTTAAGTCCATATCTTGGTAAACTAATAACCGACAAAGAGCTCAACGATTTATATTATAAATTACACATGGAAGCCTATGAGCGTGTCACAACACAACCGCTACGTGAAGACACACTGCAACAATCGGATGGAGGATATTTTTCCCTTGCACAGACTAAAGGAAAAATTTCATTTTTGTATTTCACATCGACTATATGCGGGATTGCAAATTTCGGCAATAAAGTGATAAACCGACTGTATGAAGACTATTCTCCAGAAGATGTAGTAGTTCAGGGCATACTGACAGAATCTATTGATCCTCGGGCAGCGGAAGCATATCGCCAACGATCTGACATCAAATTTCCACTAGCCATAAACCGGAATGGGTATCATGAGTATTTCATAGGTTCTGAGTTGACCCCGGCTGCCGTAATAATTGACCGAAACGGACATGCGAAAAAAGTATATTTCGGAATGGACTATGTAACTAATACTACCGAGCCAAAGTACCGTAATACTATCGATGAGCTTTTAAACGAGACGCAAAAACAATCGACTCGTTTTCAATACGATTAACAGCGCCTCATTCTTGAACGTCAGAAAAAGTACGTAGTATTTTTTATAATTCAGGAATAAATTGCTAAATTTGCCACTTGATGCAACATAGGGGATTACTATGCCCGTATTACATCAAATAGACAACTTGAGTTTAAAACCATTATATTCTGATAATGATAACAATAACTTTCCCAGACAAAAGTACACGGGAGTATGCTGAAGGCGTAACGCCCCTTGACATCGCCAACAGCATTTCTTCGCGTCTGGCACAAGATATTCTTGCCGCCAGTGTCAACGGCATGGAATGGGACATCAATCGTCCAATAGCAGAAGATGCAGAAATCCGACTGTTCAAGTGGGATGATCCGGAAGGCAAACATGCTTTCTGGCATAGCTCGGCACACCTTCTTGCTGAAGCTCTGCAGGAACTGTTTCCTGGAGTAAAATTCGGCATAGGACCGGCTATTGAAAACGGATTTTACTACGACATCGACCCAAACGGCCACACAATAACCGCAGCCGACTTCCCCGCCATCGAGAAGAAAATGCTCGAACTCGCACAGAAAAAAGAAGATATCGTCCGCGCTGACATCAGCAAAGACGATGCTTTGAAAATGTTTGGCGACCGTGGAGAAGAATATAAGTGCGAACTTATATCCGAGCTTGAAGACGGACATATCACCACATATACTCAAGGTGCATTCACCGATCTGTGCCGTGGCCCGCATCTCCCCAACACCGGTGCCATCAAGGCAGTAAAGATCACTTCATTGGCAGGTGCATATTGGCGCGGCGACGAAAAGCGCAATCAGCTTGTGCGTGTATACGGCATCACATTCCCGAAGAAAAAGATGCTCGACGAGTATCTCGTACTGCTTGAGGAAGCCAAGAAACGCGACCACCGCAAACTTGGCAAGGAAATGGAGCTTTTTGCATTCAGCCAGAACGTAGGCGCCGGCCTTCCTCTGTGGCTTCCTAAGGGTGCAGCTCTGCGCGACCGTCTTGAGCAGTTCCTTCGCAAGATTCAGAAGCAGTATGGCTATCAGCAGGTCATCACTCCTCATATCGGCA
>CAZOCO010000043.1:0-16460 GCA_964578325.1 uncultured Muribaculum sp. | reverse complement strand
CATTCAGGATGGTGAAATGACCGTAGGCAAATTCCTCGACAAGACCCAGAAAGGTCTCGTTGCCGTTGCTTTCAAGCGCGTCAACCTCAACCAAGACTAATCGGAATAGTCATAACAAAGTCAATAAGAAGGAGCGCGATCCGGATTAATACTCCGGAACGCGTTCCATTTTTTATACCCAGCCTTAACCTCTAAAAACATTTACTCCGGCATGGTTGTTAACTTTTGTGCATAAATAACCATAAAACTATTACGACTATGACGACAACTATTCTCTACGCCCATCCCTACGATGGAAGTTTTAATCACGCCATTCTACAGGAAGTAAAAAATACGCTCGACCACAACCACGCCACCTACAACATCATCGACCTATATGCCGATGGGTTCAATCCGGCACTTGAGGCATCAAGTCTGCGACTATACAGCCGCGGGGAAACCGCCGATCCGCTGGTAGAGAAATATCAGGAGATACTTTTAAATACCGATAAAATCATCATGATATTCCCGGTATGGTGGGCGATGATGCCTGCGATTGTAAAGGGCTTCTTTGATAAAGTGATGCTGTCGGGCACCGCATACAAATACAGCGACGAAGGCGAACTCATTCCCGACCGCATCAACATAAGTCACACCGTGATACTCACGACATCGCAGGGGCCCGCGGAACGTTTCCACTCGTTTTTCGCCGAGTATTTCAAGACCTATGTACTCGATGCCATAGGAATGCACAATCTTGAATGGCACGATTGCCCGCAGACAGCTCACGGCCCCGTGGAAAACCGCGAACAATTTCTCGCGCTCGCACGTGAAATAGCCGCTTCGGCTGAATGACAACCGATATTTCCACGATTTAGAGACAACGTTTGAGTGTTTAAATATTTCTGCGTAAATTTGCGAAAACAAACTAAAGTCTCACATTATTCTACAAAGTAATATGGCACTGGACTTCAAGTCTCCGAAAAATCAGATCCGAATCATGGCCGCGCTGGCCATACTATTGGTAATCGCCATTGTTGCCGTCGTATTCACCGGCACCACAATGACAAGTAAACTCAATCAGGCCGAACTCGCCAACGAACAGCTGCAACTTGAAAACGAGCAGCTGCAACTGGCCAACGAATATCAGACCCTCAACAATGAGTTTGCACAGTATGAAGATCAGTCGGTACTTCTTGCCAACGATTCGCTCGTGGCTAAATACGCCGCCGCCAAGTCTAAAGTAGAAGCACTGATGCAGGAACTTAAGTCGGAGAAGAAAAAATCTGCCGCACAAATCAAGAAGTTGCAAGACGAAATCAATACACTCAAAGGCATACTGCGCCACTATGTCGCACAGATCGACTCGCTTGGCAAAGAAAATGCCAATCTACGCAACGAAAACGCCGAAATAAAACAACGCAATCAGCAACTCACCACCCGCGTCGATAATGTAACAAAAAAAGCCGAAGAGCTGTCCGAACGAATGGTACTTGCCGAAAAACTGAATGTAACCGGACTGCGTCTGCGCGGACTCAAGAAAAACGGCAAGGAAGAGAAAAACGTCACCAAGGCCAAGCAGCTTGAAGTTACATTCACCATCCCGCAGAACAACTCAACTCCGGTAGGCGAGAAAGTAGTATATCTGCGTATCGTATCGCCGGAAGGCACCCTGCTCGGCAATGCCGGCTCATTCTCGTTTGAGGGAGGCCATGTGCAGGCCACCGCACGTAAGACCATAGAGTATTCCGGCGAAGAAATTCCCAATATCAACATATATTGGGATGTGACCACAGCCCTCACTCCTGGCGACTACACTGTCGAATTGTTCTGCGACAACTACCGGCTTATCTCACGTCGTTTCACGCTTAAAAAGTGATAGACTGGCTTAACGAGGCGATATTTTCTACCGAAGTCACCACGGCCTCATCCATTCTGAAGATGGTGACAAGCATGTTGCTCGGCTGTTGCGTAGGATACGAGCGCAAACGCCGCGGACAGATGGCCGGAGTACGCACTTTCGCGCTTATTTCGATGGGAGCGACTCTGGCGATGTTGCTGTCGGTCTACGTACCACAACAATATATCGGACTGAAAAACGGCGACCCGGCGCGTATAGCCGCACAGGTTGTCACCGGCATCGGGTTTCTCGGGGCCGGAGCAATCATACAGATGAAAGGCTCGGTGAGAGGACTTACTACCGCTGCCGGCATTTGGGTCACTGCTGCAATAGGCATGGCCGTCGGTGTCGGTCTGTATATACTCTCTATTGTGTCGACTATACTGATACTACTGGTACTTGTAACCATAGAACGCATCGAAAAACGCCTCAACTCCGGAGTGGAATCGCGAATCATACGTCTGCGGGCGCCTCTGATAATAACCGATATTTCAGCCTACCGGCAGCTGTTTGCAGCCAACGGCGTGCAGTTGATGGATGTATTCTTTGAATACGATTACGACGCAGGAGTTACATGCCTCAACTTTATTGTTCTCGCCAACGAAAACACCGATTTTCCGGCGATATTCCAGCAGATACGAGCGCTACATCCTGTCACATCAGCCACCCTTGCCAATCAGGTATCTATTTAAATATACCCCCACAGCCTGTCAACGCCAACATTCTTGCTATCTAACATAATAAACAGACATACACCATGACCGATCTACAGATCGAGAACCTCATATCCGATCTTGCATTCATACTTCTACTTGGTGCAGTAGTTACCGTACTGTTCAAATGGCTGAAACAGCCGGTGGTACTTGGCTACATCGTAGCCGGATTTCTCGCATCGCCACACTTCTACTATCTGCCGTCGGTCACGACCGAAAACAACATCGAATTCTGGGCACAGCTCGGCATCATAGTTCTGCTGTTTTCGCTCGGGCTTGAATTCTCGTTCAAAAAACTTCTCGGGGTAGGAGGCTCGGCCGTGGTGACAGCACTCATCATTGTCATAGGCATGATGTGTACCGGATTCGCCATAGGGCACGTACTGCATTTCTCCCACATGAACTCACTGTTTCTCGGGGGTATGCTGTCTATGTCGTCTACCACTATCATTATCAAGGCATTCACCGACCTCGGTATCAGGCAAAAGAAATTCGCATCGCTGGTGTTTGCCGTTCTTATCGTAGAAGATTTGTTTGCAGTACTTATGATGGTGCTTCTGTCGTCGATTGCAATTAACAAAAGCGTTGAAGGCACCGAACTGCTACTGTCGGTAGGCAAACTGGTATTTTTCCTTGTAATATGGTTTCTTACCGGCGTATATCTGCTGCCGTCGCTGCTCAACGCCATACGCCGGTATCTCAACAATGAGACTCTGCTGATTATTTCGCTCGGGCTATGCTTCGGTATGGCAGTATTCTCGGTATACTGCGGCTTCTCGCTTGCTTTGGGAGCATTCGTCATGGGCTCGATCATCGCAGGCATATCATATGCCGAGCGCATCGAATCCGTTGTTACTCCGGTAAAAGACCTGTTCGGAGCCGTATTCTTTATTTCAGTAGGTATGATGGTCGATCTCGACATCATCATCCAGTATGCCGCCCCCATACTGCTTCTGTCGGGTGTCGTGATTGTAGGCATGATAGTCTACGGCACCTTCGGCATGCTCATCACCGGCCAGTCGCTGCGTATAGCCATTGAATCCGGATTCTCTCTGACGCAAATAGGTGAGTTCGCCTTCATTATAGCATCTCTGGGTATGTCGCTCGGCGTACTCGATCCCACCATCTATCCTATTGTCGTAGCAGTCAGCGTACTCACAACCTTCACCACACCATACTTTATACGTATGGCCGATCCAGTCTACGAATTCACCGCCCGACACCTGCCACGACGGTTACACTTCCTTATAGACCGATACTGCGAGAAAGCATCTACCGGAAACGCCACACGAAACCTCTGGCATCAGGTATTAAGCCGTAACATATGGCGTGTTGTACTCTATTCCATCGTACTGATTGCCATTGCCATGCTGTCGCTCAACTTCCTGTTGCCATGGCTTCTTGACATCATACCATCGTGGGCACGCCTGATCTGTTCGGCCGTCACTCTGATAGCGATGGGGCCGTTTTTGCTCGCATTGGCTCGCCCGTCGATACGCCGCGATGAGCGAGACGAACTTGTATCGGCCAATGCCCGTTTCGACGTACCGCTGGTTGTAATCACGCTATTCCGCATGATGCTCGCCCTCGCATTCATAGTCTACATACTCAGCTCCATCCACACAATGCGTATAGGCTGGCTGTGCGGCATTATAGTATTCTTATGCCTTATCGGAGTACTGTCGTCGAGTCTTCGGGCACGAATGCACCGTATCGAAGCCACATTCTTCAACAATCTAAACGAACGAGAATTACGCCGCTCCGGCCGTAACAACAATCTGGTTTCAGACCTTCACATGGCCTATATGGAAGTCGGCAACGGATGTGAATTTGCCGGAGAGCGGTTGCGCGACTCCAATCTGCGACAGCAGTTCGGCGTAAACATAGCCTCTATACAACGCGGCACACAAATCATTCCGATACCCACAGGCGACGTCCGCATATATCCGGGCGACACGATTGGTGTCATAGGCACCGACCACCAGATACAGGAACTGCTACCCCATATCGAGTCGATGAAAAACTGTGATTCCACCGTAGAATCAATTTCAGACATAAAGCTCACATCGGTACGCCTCACCAAAGACTCTCCTCTCATAGGCAAAACGACAGCACAGGCCCGACTACGCGATTTATATCAGATATTGCTGGTATCTATACAGCGCGCCGACGGAACATACATCCATCCCGACGGCAACACGATATTTGACATCAACGACATTCTGTGGGTAGTAGGAACATCACAAGACTGCAATAAACTCGCCTGACGCCATGTGGATAGCACTCGCTCTTATTTCAGCCCTCGGGCTTGGATTTTACGATGTCTTCAAAAAGATATCACTGCGCGACAACAATGTGCTTGTAGTGCTGTTTCTCAACACCATATTCTGCACACTCCTGTTAAGCCCCGTACTTGTTTCCGACCTTTCATCCGGGTCGATAGGTCTTGACGGAACTCTTGTCGCCCACGGCCGTATACTACTCAAAGCGATAATCGTACTTTCGTCGTGGACACTCGGCTACTACTCTATTAAGCATCTGCCACTCACAATCGCCGGGCCTATCAACGCCGCACGCCCTGTCATAGTGCTGATCGGAGCACTCCTGATATTCGGCGAAAGACTCAACGGCTACCAGTGGGCAGGTGTACTGCTCGGCTTCT
The DNA here is from genome assembly GCA_964578325.1 of uncultured Muribaculum sp. Taxonomy (GTDB): domain Bacteria; phylum Bacteroidota; class Bacteroidia; order Bacteroidales; family Muribaculaceae; genus Muribaculum. Next base: position 11,206 of record CAZOCO010000043.1, on the reverse strand, counting down.
GGTCGCTGTTTTTCATATCCAGGGTCGGCGCTCGCGAAGGATTCTCTTTCCGCCATTCACGTTGGTTGCTGATGGCAATAGGAGCAACGACTCTGGGGGCAGTTTCAGCCCTCTACGACAAGTATCTTATGCGTCTGTATACTCCGCTCGAAGTGCAGGCGTGGTATACACTGTATCAAGTCGTCATAATGGGCGTGATCATTCTTGCCATACGCCGTTTTTCCGGAAATTCCGACACTACGCCGTTTCGGTGGAAATGGACCATCCCGCTCATATCGATATTTCTGACCGGTGCTGATCTTGCCTATTTCTACGCCCTGTCGCGTCCGGATTCGCTCATTGCTGTCGTATCAATGATTCGACGTGGGGCCGTCATCGTATCGTTTATCTATGGCGCTATCGCGCTACACGAAAAACACCTTCGACTCAAGACCGCAGATCTGTGCGTACTGCTGCTGGCGCTGACACTTCTTGTAATCGGATCCTGACAGAGGCTTCAATCTCTCCGATTTCAAATCGATATTCTACAAAATCTTACATTTTTCACAAATTTTAGCGAATAATCAATTTTTTTTCGCTAACTTCGTCACGCCCTTACGTATAGTCCCATATTTCTGTCTTTTGATTCAAATTTACTCTTATTTACTTTATAAAATCAATTTATGTTAAACAAACTGATCTTCACTATTGCTACGGCCCTGACCGCCGCAACGGCTTTTGCCTATTCTCCTGCGGTCGACAGAGCCTGCATGCCGGAGTCTGCAAAAGCCTCGCTGGCCACGGTCACTGTCGACCAGTCCCAAGCGACCGCTCTTTCACTTCCGGCCGAGGAGCAGCTATGCGGCTCTATGCTCCAGACCGCCAAGAGCTACTTCTCTCTGGCTACAGCCGAAGTTGTGCCACAGACACCTGCCGAGCCCTCATTGCTCGACCTTACTGCCCGGCTCGACTTAAACCCTGCAGCCCCGGCTACCGCTCCATCACGGGCCGCCGGAACAGTTGTCACCGGCACACTGATTTCCAAGGATTTGAGCTATACCGGCAACCTGGTATCTGCTCCCATCACCCTCACTAAAGCTGACGGCGCCGACAACACCTACACCATCAGCAACATCTACAACATGGGGGCCTCTGCATCAGTAACCGCCACTATTAATCCCGAGACAGGCACCGTGACCATCCCCTGCCAAACAGTTGTAACCGTCAGCCAGGGAGATGTCAAAATATGCCCGATGACATTCACCAACGGCATCGGATATTCAACTGGTGATGTGGTCGGAAAAATCGATGCTAATGGCGTAATAACACTTCCGGGATGGGGACTGCTATTCACCGAGGGCGACTACGCCGGGCGTGGATACAACTTCTTCACATCTTCACAATGGATTCCTACCAACGCGTCAGTATCGGCCTACGACATCGTAAACGCCACCTATGTCAACTATGACTGCCTCATAGAGCAGTCTACCGACAACTCGCTCACCTTCTACGGCTTGTCGGGAGTCACCGCCGAGACACTCAATGCCCGTATCACTTCGGGACACTCCGTACAGATTCCCAACAGTTACGTTTACACCAACTCATACTACGGCGACTTCTTCATCTATCCGTTCGATATTGAGACCGGAAAGGCTGTTGCCGGACAAAATCTCGTCGGCCAATATGCCGACGGTAACATCACCTTCTCCGCATGGGCTATTGCATCGCGCTCATACCCTACCCTCTACGTAGGATATAAATACAGCGAGATTAAGGTAACTCCCCGCATCGACATAAAATGGCCTGCCGCGCCACAGCTCAACGCCGATGGCGAAGGCACAGAAGATAGCCCGTTTATCATCCGTACTGTCGAGCAATTCCAGAATCTGGCTGCCACGGTGGCCGACGGCTTTGATTTTGACGGCGACCACTTCGCTCTCGGAGCCGACCTCGATCTGTCGTCGGTATCCGCCCTCTCCTTCCAGCCCGTAGGCGACACCGGCAATCCCTTCAACGGAACTTTCGACGGAGCCGGACACACTATCAAGAATCTCACAGTAGCCAATTACAGTTTCACAAATCTGGCCCTTTTTGGCTATCTCGGTTCCAACGGCGTTGTCAAGAATCTCACAGCCTCAAACATCCGTCTGGCATCTACAGGCGAGAACGTTGCCGCAATCGTAGGTTTCTGCGAGGGTAAGGTTGAAAATGTCAACGTCACCGCGACACAAATTATCGCCAACTGTAGCCTCGGTGGCGGAATTGCAGGCGGGCTCGTCGGAGGCTCTGTTACCGGATGCTCATTCCAAGGCGCACTGCAGGGAGTCGGATCAATTGCTGGTATCGTCGCCCAGGCCAACAACGCCACTATCACTAATTGCCACGTACGTGCCAACATCACCCAGTCGGGCTACTTCTCTTCTTCATGCCGTGATGCCGCAGGTATCGTCGGTGCGGCAATGCGTACTGCCATCGCCGACTGCTCGGCATCTGGAACAATACAGGATACCAAGGGCTATGCCGCCACGGGTGGTGTCGTAGGACGTCTTCTCTCTGAATCTACCCTGACACGCTCATTATCTGTAATGATGATACAAGCCACCGGAAACGCCACTATCGGGTCAACTACCGGTACTGTCATCAACTGCTATCAGGGAGGTCTTATCGGATATGCTTACGAGTGCAACGACATCACAGACTGCTATTGCTCGGCCTATGTATTCCAGAATTCTCAAGCAGCAGCCAACTTTGCCGGAGGTATTCTCGGTTATATCGGAGCCTCTTATGTGTATTCCTCTACTGAAGGCAGCTCTATAAGAGGCGTGCCACATTTCTCCAACTGCTACTTCTCCGGTCAGGTATATTCGCTTGCGACCGCATCCCATGTCAACATTTTCGGCACAACCTATATTCCCGATTCATGGACAGGTGTACGGCCTTGGGAAATAGCATTCACCAACTGTTACTACGACAATCAGGTAGCGTTGCTGTTCGGAGACGAATGGGGTCGTCCGACATCATTTTTCACCGGCACACTCCCCGACGGTTTTGACAGCTCTGTCTGGGTCGCTCAATCAGGCCATTACCCCGTACTAAAATCGCTTGCCTCACATCAGGCATCCGAACTTTCATCAGCCCCGGTCGTTCTTGCCGAAGGACAGACAGCAACAAAAATATCGAAAAACTTCACTCTCACTCCGGCTACAAATGTATCATGGGGTATATCTACCGACAACGGTTTTACCCAGGAGACCAGTGCAATCGCCATCTCCGGTTCTACAGTAACCATTAAAAACGAGTATGCCAACCCCCTCGTGGCGGCTTTGAGCGCCGACGGCTGGGGCATGCGCCTGTATCGGCTGTCAATCGTACCGAAATGGTTTGACGGAGAAGGCACTGAAGCCGATCCTTTCCAACTCAAGACTGCCGACGACTTCATTAAGCTAAATACCGCTGTCGAGACATATGCACAGCAACACATCGGCGACCACTTCAAGGTTATGAATGACATCGACTTCTCTGGCTCCACATTCGGAGGTATAGCATGCGGCTACTCATCTCGAATGTTCGGAGGAACTCTCGATGGCAACGGCGCCACACTCCACAACCTCGCCATCGACGGCCTCTCTCTCGACGATGAAGGTAATGCCGTACAGGCTTCATCAAAACTATATGTCGGATTGTTCTCCGCCCTCTACCACACAGCAACTATCAAGAATCTCAACATTGCCGCCGATTGCAGCTTCAAAGGTTACGCTTATGTCGGATCAATTGCCGGAGCTTCGCTCGGACGTATCGTCAATTGCCGCAACTACGCTCCTGTCACCAGCGCAAACTCTTATTCAGGAGGTATTTTAGGCTTTAATGCCAACGGCGAGAAACCCGACGGATACGACTACGACGGTGCTGCTGTAATCGGGTGTTACAATGCCGGTGAGGTAAACGGATCTTACAGCTCCCACGGTGGTATTGTAGGTTTCAACAATGCTCTTGTCCAACTATGCCAGAACGACGGCGCAGTCAGCGGAAAATCCAATTCCAACGACACCAAGTCGACCCAGCACAATACCATCGGAGGTGTGGTAGGATACAATTCAGGAGGCACAATTGACCGTTGCGTCAACAATGCCACTGTCACAGGCTACTACGCCGTCGGTGGTGTCACAGGCTCAAACACCAACGGTGCATCCATCCTGTCGTCGGTTAACAACGGTATCATCAACTGTCTTGTAGAAGATGTTCGCCGTGGCGGTATAATCGGCTCATTCGCTTCTGCGTCCGAACTCTCAAGCAACTATTACGACTCGTCTATCAACGTCAATGGCGGCTCCAACAACGCCGGGGCAGCCGGAATAAACGGGTTGTCAACACAGAGTCTCACATCAGGCGATGCTCCCGAAGGCCTGTCGTCCGACGACTATAGCTTCGCCGAGGGCCTGTATCCGGTGCTTAAAGCTTATGCCGACGAACCTGCCACTGCAGCTCTGCGCTCTATGGTAGCCTACTTCGGACAAGGAGAGCTCCGCACCAACGCTCTCGCGCCGGTGCGCCTGTCTGCAGGCACAGACTGGTCACTGACCAATAATACAGACTTCTCCATCGCCGACAACACCCTGTCGGTTGTAATCCCGGCCAATCTTTCTGTTCCGACCGACACTCTTACCGCTGTAAAATCCGGCCTAACTAAAATTTTCCCGATTGCAGCCATTCCGGTCATCCTGGAGGGAGAGGGATCAGAATCTTCACCCTACCTTATCAAGACACCCGAAGACTGGAACAAACTTTCCGACTTCATGCTCATCAACAAATATGAGTACAACGGTAAATTCTTCCGTGTTGTCAACGATCTTGACTTCAACGGTGACTCTATCAGACTCCTTGCTGTCAACGGGGTGAAGTTTGAAGGTGTTTTTGACGGCAACAACCACACGATCAAAAACTACGTCTATTCCAACACCAACGCTACTGCTGTAGCCACATCGTGGAAAGGCCCCAATCTATATCGTGGCGTCAATCTCGGACTCTTCGGTACTGTCGGATCAGACGGTGTGGTCGAAAACCTCACTGCCGACGGCAAGTTTGAGGCCTACAACTACATCGGAGGCATAGCAGGCGATGTCTACGGCACTCTGCGCAACTGCGTACACAACGGTACCATAGCCAATACTTCAGGCTCGTATTGTTCAGGAGTTGCAAGCAAAGTGTTAAGCGGAGCACAATTGCTCAATTGTGTAAACAATGGCAATGTCACATCCAAGACCACATATGCCAGCGGTATCGCATATCAGGTTGCCGAAGGAGCAGTACTCGACGGTTGTATCAACAACGGTAATATCAAATCAGGCACCACCGGAGCCCAAGGTATCGCCTATACCGTCGCCGGTACCATCCGTAATTCAGCAAACCATGGCAAGCTGTCGGGAACCGGTACCGCAGCCGGTATATGCAACACATTGGCCAAGACCGGAAAACTTGAAAACTGCTACAACGATGCCGACATTCTATACGGCACCGCCGGCGGATCGATCGCCGGTATAGTATTCAATACCACCGATCAGACCACTGCCGGAGTCACCGAACCCACATCCTGGATCAAGAACTGCTACAACACCGGAAATCTTTCCGGAAAAACTTCGGTATTCGGATTCTCGTCGACAATAAAGAAGGGTGTACTTGTGGAAGATTGCTACAACACTGGAAATGTCGATGCAGTGGATACCTATGGTGCATATGGATTCACAGGAGCCATCACCTCCAACAACGCGGAAAATCTCATACCGACATGTATCACCCGATGCTGGAACGGAGGAAATGTATCTTCTAATACAGCCTCTTCTTCGGCTGCCGGCGGATTTGGCAAGACCGTTGCCGCCGGTACGGTAATCACCGACTGCTACAACCTCGGCAACGTCACCGTCAAAAATCAAGCCACAGCCAGTTCGCAGATTTGCTGCGCGGTAGGTTTCATTTGCCAGATTTCAGGTGGTACAATAAGCCGATGCTGGAATGCCGGCGACATCTACGGCCTGACACCGTGTAATGCCGGTATCGCAGGATATATTTCAGGAACCAACTGCACTACACTCGAAGAATGCTTCAACCTGGGAGATATAACAGGTTCAAACATGTACGACAACAAGGGCACACAGACAGCAGGCAACACCAACGGTACGGCCGGAGGTCTGTTCGGTTACATATCGACCGGCAATCCTGTCATACGCAACTGTTACAATTCAGGCACAGTCAAAGGCAACAACCGTGTCGGAGGTATTGCAGGCGGCATGTTCCGTCCTGACGCCCAGGTTGAGAACTGCTATAGTTCAGGAAAAGTCATCTGCGAAAACAACTGGTGGAGCGGTACCATCTACACCAGCAACGAAGGTTATACTTCTGGCGGTGTCACCACACCGTATTTCGTCAACTCAAAGAACATATATTATGATGCCGACATCACTACCGGCACACAATACCGTGACTTCCCCGGCTCGGCCAAAACCACCGCGCAAATGGCCGAACTTGATCTTGGCGAAGCTTTCGAGCTGCACCATACATATCCGATGCTGAAATCATTCTGCAACGGTGCTACCGACATCGAGACAACCGCGTCCGATGTTTCAACGGCAATGGTAGTATTATCTGACGGAGATTCATACTCCAAAGTAACCGATATCGTGACACTCGCGGCGGCGCCAGATGTCAAATGGAGTGCCCAAGGCGACGGAGAACTTGAGATTATCGGATCTACCGGCTATCCCCGCAAGACCGGTAACGTCACCCTCACCGCAGCCAATAGCGATGGCACCATGAAGCGTACATTCGCTCTAAATGTCAACGCAGTAGTAACGGGTATCGACAATCTGGATGCCGATGGCAAGACCATAATATCGACTATCTACGTCGATGCAGCCGGACGTATCATCACTGTCCCTGCTCCTGGCCAGCCATACGTTGTCAAAATTACCTACGACGACGGTTCTTCCGTAGTGCGCAAAATAACCGCCCGCGACTGACCGTCAAGATATTCAATCCTTAATATAAGCGTCCCGTAACCAGCGGGGCGCTTATTTTGTATCACCCGTTTTTTTTCGTATATTTGCCCAAAATTATAAACAGTCATCCCGATGAAGAAAAAATTCAACGAATACGATAAATTCAACCTGTCGGAAATCAACCGCACAGTCCTCGAACGTTGGAACCGCGACAATCTTTTCCAGCAGAGCATAAAACTGCGCGAAGGTGCGCCTTCATTCGTTTTCTACGAAGGCCCGCCATCGGCCAACGGTATGCCAGGAATCCACCATGTCATGGCCCGTACCATCAAAGATATCTTCTGCCGCTACAAGACGATGAAAGGCTTCCACGTAAAGCGTAAAGCCGGATGGGACACCCACGGTCTGCCGGTTGAACTTGGCGTAGAGAAATCGCTGGGTATCACAAAAGAAGATATCGGCCACAAAATATCGGTAGATGACTATAACGCCGCCTGCCGCCGCGAGGTAATGAAGTACACCCGCGAATGGGAGAACCTCACCAATTCAATGGGTTACTGGGTCGATATGACCGATCCCTACATCACCTACGACAACCGCTATATCGAATCGGTGTGGTGGCTACTGAAACAGCTGTATAATAAGGGGTTCCTATATAAGGGGTACACTATTCAGCCTTACTCTCCAGCTGCCGGAACCGGATTGTCGACCCATGAGCTTAACCAGCCCGGTTGCTACCGCGATGTCAAGGATACTACAGCCACTGCCATTTTCGAGATTATCGAACCCCTCGAACAGATGAAAGGCTGGGGTAAAGCTGCTTTCCTGGCATGGACGACCACACCATGGACCCTTCCGTCAAACACAGCACTCTGTGTCGGCCCGAAAATCCAGTACGATGTAGTTCGTACATTCAATCCGTACACTGCCGAACCTCTCACCGTAATTCTCGCAAAAGATCGCGTAAACGCATACTTCAAGCCCGAAGGAGCCGAAGCCCCTATGGAATACGCTCAGGGACAGAAACTACTCCCCTACCGCGTGGTCGACACACTCCCTGCCGACGCCATAATCGGTATGCGCTACCGCCAGCTCATGCCTTGGGTTAAACCGGTAGAAGCCATTACTCAAAATTCGCCCGGCTTCGTGCAAGATTACGCCGCCGCCAATCCTGACAAAGTATTCTCCGTAGGCAAAGACAGATTCGTCGAACTTGAAGCCGAAGCGTTCCGTGTCATTCCCGGAGACTATGTAACCACCGAAGACGGTACGGGTATCGTACACATCGCCCCTACATTTGGTGCCGACGACGCCAAGGTGACTAAAGCTGCCGGTATTCCATCGCTGTTTATGATCAACCGACGTGGCGAGACCCGTCCGATGGTCGATCTTACAGGTAAATACTACACTCTCGATGAACTCGCACCCGAATTTATCGAAAAATGTGTCAATGTAGAACTCTACAAAGCCCATCAGGGCGACTACGTCAAAAATGCCTACGATCCGCGCTTCAATCCCGACGGAAAGTACGATCAGGCAGCCGCCGAAAAAGCCGAAGATCTCAACATCGTACTCTCTCTTGAGATGAAACGCGACGGTCAGGCTTTCCGTGTAGAAAAACATACCCACAACTATCCACACTGCTGGCGCACCGACAAGCCCGTGCTCTACTATCCTCTCGATTCGTGGTTTATCCGTACCACAGCCGTACGCCAGCGGCTTATGGAGCTCAATGAAACCATCAAGTGGAAACCTCAATCGACCGGTACCGGTCGTTTTGGCAAGTGGCTCGAAAATCTACAGGACTGGAACTTGTCGCGTTCACGCTATTGGGGTACACCACTGCCTATCTGGCGCAATGCCGACGGCACTGTAGAAAAGTGCATCGATTCTGTCGAGACTCTGTACACCGAAATCGAGAAAGCCGTTGAAGCCGGCATCATGAAGTCAAATCCGCTGAAAGAAAAAGGGTTTGTTCCAGGCGACTACTCTAAAGAAAACTACGAAAGGATCGACTTGCACCGTCCATATGTCGACGACATAGTTCTCGTATCGGACAACGGAGAACCGATGCACCGCGAGCTCGATTTGATCGACGTGTGGTTTGATTCCGGCTCTATGCCCTATGCCCAGATTCACTATCCGTTTGAAAATAAAGAGGGTCTGGATTCCGGAGAACTCTATCCGGCCGACTTTATTGCCGAAGGTGTCGACCAGACCCGCGGATGGTTCTTTACCCTTCACGCCATCGCAGGCATGATTTTCGACAAGACAGCATACAAAGCCGTGATCTCAAACGGCCTTGTTCTCGACCGTTTCGGCAATAAGATGTCAAAGCGTCTCGGCAATGCCGTCAATCCGTTTGAAGCTATCGCTGAATTCGGATCAGACCCGCTGCGATGGTACATGATTTCAAACTCATCTCCTTGGGACAATCTGCGCTACGACTCCGAGGGTGTAAGAGAAACGTCGCGAAAACTGTTTGCCACACTCTACAACACCTACTCTTTCTTCGCCCAGTATGCCAACCTCGACAACTTTGACAACTCGGCACCGCAGGTCGACATGGAAAAACGTCCGGAAATCGACCGCTGGATTCTAAAACGACTCAACTCGCTCATTCTTCAGGTCGAAGCTGCTTTCGATGACTATGAACCCACAAAAGCAGCACGCGCCATCAGTGCTTTTGTCATCGACGATCTGTCTAACTGGTACGTTCGCCTCAACCGCAAGCGCTTCTGGGGCAAAGAAATGGACACCGACAAACTTTCGGCATTCCAGACACTCTACCACTGCCTCGAAACAATCGCCCTGCTTATGGCTCCTATCTCGCCATTCTTTGCCGATCAGCTATACACCGACCTGACATCGGCTACTACCGGAGCTACAACTTCCGTTCATCTGGCCGACTTCCCCAAAGCCGGTCCCGTCGATCCGGAACTGGAAGAGCGCATGAGCCTCACACAGGAAATCACCTCTATGGTGCTCGCTTTGCGTCGCAAGGTCAATATCAAGGTTCGTCAGCCACTACGCACACTCATGATTCCAGTCGCTTCTGACCACCAGAAGGCTATGATAGAACCGATGACACCCCTTCTGCTCAATGAAGTAAACGTTAAAAACATCCGGTTTGTCACCGACGAAGATGGCGTCCTGGTGAAACGCGTGAAACCGGACTTCAAAAAACTCGGGCCGAAACATGGCAAGAACATGAAAGCCGTGGCAGCCGCCATAGCCGCTATGTCTCAACAGGAAATCTCCTCGCTGCAGCGCGACGGAGAATACACATTTGCCGATATCAACGGAGCTCCGGCAACTGTTGATGTCTCCGACGTTGAAATCATTTCAGAAGACATGCCCGGATGGCAGGTAGCCACCAACGGAGCTCTCACAGTAGCTCTCGACGTGAGCATCGATGACGCTCTGCGCGCCGAAGGTCTCGCCCGCGAAATCATCAACCGTGTGCAGAATATCCGCAAAAACCGCGGATACGAAATTTCCGACCGCATATCGCTGACATTTGCTCCTGACGAAGCTCTGAAACTAACCATTGCCGAGCACGCCGATTATATTGCATCTCAAGTACTGGCAACAGCACTCGACACGGCAGAAATTAGCGGCGACGATGTTGAAGAACTTGATATCGACGGGCAGAAACTCTACGTAAAGATTACTCGAAACTGACAACTATTGACATGAGCGAAAAACTCAGATATTCCGATGACGAGCTTCTCGAGTTCAAAGAAATTATTCTTAACAAACTCGAACAGGCTCAACGCGACTACGAACTTCTCAAAGCTCAAGTGACAAATAGCGACGGTAACGACATCGCCGACACATCGCCCACTTTTAAAATACTCGAAGAGGGCGCAAGCACTCTTTCCAAAGAAGAGACCGGTCGCCTCGCCCAGCGACAGATGAAATTCATACAACATCTGCAAGCTGCGCTTATCCGTATAGAAAACAAGACCTACGGCATATGTCGCCAGACAGGCAAACTGATTCCGAAAGCACGCCTGATGGCTGTGCCACACGCTACTCTTTCCGTAGAAGCAAAAGAAAGTAACCGACACTGATTCCGACATGAAAATATCTAAAGGCTGGTGGTCGGTAATAGTAATCTTTGCGGTACTTATAATCGACCAGACGGTGAAAATCTGGGTTAAGACCCACATGTATCTTGGCGAAAACATACGTATCGCCGACTGGTTTTATATATACTTTGACGAAAACAACGG
>CAZOCO010000042.1:0-17213 GCA_964578325.1 uncultured Muribaculum sp. | reverse complement strand
TGAGCTTCGCAAGCTGCGAGAGCTGCGCCACAAGTAGCGAGGGCACCGCGGAGGTCGTTAACTTGGTTGTTGAGGTCGTTGATGTAGGGGAGATATTCGCAAGGATTGTACTTCTTGAAGTCACGGCCACCGAAGTTGATCGAGATACCTGCGAGAGCCTGGAGGTTAGCACCGATAGGATCGCCACCGGCCATGTTGAAGTAGCTCTTTCCATAGAAGTTGGCACGGCCCTGGAGGAAGATGTCAACATACTGGCTGCAACGGAAACGGAATTCGAGACCGGCAGAAACGGGAAGTGACCACTCATTTGTCTTGATCTTACCTTCGCTGTCATGGAAACCGATGCCAACAGGAGCCTCTCCGGAGGGAGTGTGATAATCCCAGCTGAAAGTACCACCGACACCTACGAAAGGTATGATAGAGAATACGCGATGTGAGTTAACACCACCGAATGTATTCAGCATATCCCACATAAGGTCGAAGTTAAGGTTACCGGCTTTAGCACGATAGTTAATGTATTCTCTGGGCTGGAAATTAACGCCACCATAGTATGCAGAGAAACGGAATCCCAGATAGGGAGAGAACCAACGACCTACAGAGAGGTTGTAGGTAGGAGTCATATGATGCTTGTAACCAGTGTTACGATCACCGAATGGGCTCTGAATACCCGCACCTAACTGCAGGAACCAATTGCCACCGTCGGCATAGTAGTGATCCTTGCATTCAACATTACTGGTAGAAATAGTAGTTTCTTCGATAACTACAGTTTCTTGAGCAGAAGCTACATTAGCAGAGCAGAGCATTGCGCCACATGCAGCAAATCCGAGAAAGACATTCTTTTTCATTCTACTAAAATTTTTAATTACTAAATATATTTGTTTGTTTTATTGTCTTTTACGTTGAACAACCGGAATAGTCGTCAGAGCTTTGATGTAAGATAAACACATATACATACTCCTTTGTTCGCAGAATTTTTCACAAAGATAAAGATTATTTGAGATTCGCACAATTTTTTGAGACATTTTTTAACATTGGGATGTTAAATCCGACCCCATTACGCTTTGTTCTATCTTGCTATGTTCCAGCATGAGACAACTGCAGGAGCATCGGTATTCATGGAAACTGTAACCGATTCACCGGGGTCAATCCACAACATGTTGTCTGACAAATCGAGTGTATGGGCCTCCCCGGCGACAGTTATATCTACTCCTACAGCCGGAACTACTTCAGATGAATTGGTTATTTCCAATACATTACCTTGCTGGATCACCGATAATCTACATTCGGGAGCATCGTATATTGCATCCTGCTTTGAATAAAAATTCTCTATATACCAGTTGCGGGCAATAAGATTTCCGGCATCGTCCTTGAGATCAACTTTGAAATAAAGTAGCGGAGAAGTCGTGTGTGTCTTGTCAAGAACGATATCAGCCATTTCCGACAGATAACCGTCGGGAACAACAGTATCCCGGCGCTCAAAAATCTTTTTCATTTTATAATCGTACAGCTCAACCGTAGTCGTGCACATCTTGCCGTCGAGAGTTCCATTTTCATTCAGCACCCTGAACATCAGTGACGCAGGGCGTCCAGTAAGGTCTGCTTCGTCAAATATTATTACCGGCATACATGGTTCGGTAGAACGTTTCACAAAATAGTGTACAGGCTTCTTTGCTCCATAATAGTCTACAGTACCCCACGACAGTCCGGGGAAAACATCATTTACCTTATAATATACAGCACCTGACGACTTGTCGGGAAACATTACTCTGGCACGCTCCATAGCACGCCGCGTAGCAAGCGCCTGACCAATCTGAGACCCAAGAATTACATTGTCGAGCGACGATGGCTCCACAAAGATTGACACGATGCGCATCAGGCGACGCATATCATCGCCCCACACACAAAATGTAGGAGTATGGTGAGCAAATCGAGAACCGGCCTGGAGCGACTGCTCAAATGTTTCTCCGTCGAGATATCGATCTACAGTCTCTCGCACAGGCATTGAAGGCATACCGAACTCACCAAAGAACAGTCCGCTCATATTAAGAGCGTTGTTCATACTCAAATCAAGCCAGAAACTATCGTGATTGTGGCCGCTGCCTCCCCATGGCTCACCACGATGGAAAGGTCGCGTACCATCCCGTTCAACCGACACCCGACCCATATAGTCAATTGCGTCTCCAAACGGATTGGCAGACTCATTGCCTCCGGCCCACATTACCAGCGACGGATGCGACCGTATACGGAATGTGTTTCTATCGATAGTCTCTTTCAATACATCGAAGTTTTGACTGAGATGGGAGTTCCAGGCTGTAGGCCATTCCTGCATCACCATAAGCCCCATTTCATCACACATATCGTAGAATGTGTCAGTCTCGACTAATCCTCCACCCCATGCACGCAAAAGATTCAGGTTTTGCTCTTTGGCCGCATCAAGAAACAGTCGGTAATGTTCAGGCGACAGATCAAGCATATAATCAATAAGACACCAGTTAGCCCCTTTGATACATATCGGACGCCCGTTGACAACAAACTTCCAATTGTATACATCCTTACTCTCTTCGCCGCCGACGGGTTGCATTTCAATGGTACGTACACCAAAATTCAGTGTCTTCACATCATGAACACCATTACCGCAATCATATGTCACAGTAGCTGTGTATAAAGGTTGTTCTCCAGCACCGTTAGGCCACCACAATCGTGCGTCATCAATTTTGAAATCAAAAGCGACATCGCCATTTAATCCGCCGACATTACATTGGTATGCACAATGCTTACCAGAGAAGTTCTTGGGCCTGACATTAAGCGACAGAGTTGCGCCGGGATGTCCTTCAGCAATATTGACGACCAGACGCATAGATCCATCAAGATTGCGAGTAAATATAAACGGATGCTGAATCGAAACTTCAGGCACTTCCTTAAGTTTCACATCTGCCCATATGCCCAGAGAGGGTATTTTCACATAGTGCCATCCATATACACAGTTGGCAACAACAGTGTTGGTCCAACTCGGATTGGCCCCGGGCCCCGGAACCGGATTTGGAATACCGTCGAGATGCACAAGCAACTCATTTTCGCCTTTTTTCAGTTCATCTCCGAGCAGGTAGTCAGGACCTCCCATCATGCCTTCATGGCTACCGAGTTTCTTACCGTTCAAATAAACTGTACACTTATTAGCCACGCCGTCAAACGACAGCATTACCTTCTTCCAATTCTTGTCATAGTGAAATTTTCGACAAAACCACCAGTCTTTATATGATTGTTTTTCAGCAATAGAATCGTTCATCCCGATCGTTGGGTCAGGAATCAAACCAGCTTCAAACAGTGCAGCATGAACAGTACCTGGTACTTTGGCATCAATAGCTCCGGAGGCTAAAGAATCACGCTCTCCCGCCAAAAGCCACATTCCGGAAAGAGAAATTTCGCCTGACGGCTTAAACGTCTTTACTGTTTTGGGTAATACTTTCTCTATTTCAATTCCCGGCAGCTCGGCAGGCGACAGTCCGGCGCCAAACGATATGCGCTCAATTTCGTCGAGCGAACGTGCTGTTGAATCAATCTGACCATATGCCAGCATACACGATGCAGAAAACATCGCTACTAATACTCGCAATAAAAATCTGTACATATACATTATCTTCTATCGGGAAAGTTCCGCATCAATAAGAGGCTTTACTACAGCTTCCATCACTTTGTAGCCGGGGAGTGTAGGATGTATGTTGTCGAATGTCCAGTCTGGATTTAAAGCACGTTCTTCTCCGACAACAAGATGAGGATAATAATCGGCGAACGGCACTCCCGCCGATTCCGCATATTCGCGCAGCATCGCATTCATTTTTTCGATTGCATCGGGGGCGTTGTCTGGACACGTGCCCCACGTAAACCGTGCACAAGGGAGCAAAGACCCTATGACTACCTTTATGCCGTTGGCTTTTGCCAATTCAACCATAGTCTTAAAATTACCGAGTGTTACTTCCGGATCATATGGCCCTGCAGCCTCCGCTATATCGTTAGTTCCACCGGCGATAACCACAAGAGCGGGTTTCAGGTCAAGAACATCCCGACGAAAACGTAGAAGTATCTGCGAAGTAACCTGACCACTGATACCACGGTCTATATATCCGTTTTCGCTAAAAAACGCGGGATCATGCATTATCCAGCCATCAGTGATAGAATTACCGATAAATACCACGCGCTGTTCATCCGGAGAGACAGGAGGCAACATACTGTTAGCATCAGCATAACGGGCAAAATTGGCAAATTCAGCAACATTTTGCGCATCAGAAGAAAATACAGCCAGAAAAAAACATGCCACAAGCAATGTTTTAATATATGCAATTCTCATTAATCAGATTTTATAAAGCAGGATAATCAATAATAATCGAGCCTATACCAACGACACATCTCAAACATCACCGGCGACAACAGTAGTCCAATTACGACCAAGCAGATGTCGAGTGGCGATATCACGCAGACTTTCGGGTGTCATAGTTTTCACGGTGTCAAACTGACGCATAAAATAGTCGGAATGGGGTATAAATGCGGTTTTAAGCGAGAGATAATATTGTAATATATTAAGAGGAGTATCAAGCATAGAAGCCAATTGTGATAATATATAACTCCTCACCATCATAAATTCTTCATCTCCCATCACGTCTGATGACAGGCGCTCTATCTCTTTTTCGGTTTCAGATATAAGCTCGTCAACATTTTCATTGGCAGTCATCGAGCCGATAGAAATGTAAGCTCCTTCGGGCGACCCGTACAACGCCGAAGATATACCATAAGTCAAACCTTTTTCTTCACGAATTTTGCTTACCAGACGGCTACCGAAGTATCCACCAAGTACAATAATCAAATTCCGCAGCATAAGATAGTCGGGGTGTACACGTGGCACGGCTGGAAGAGATATATTTACACTGCTCTGGAGTTTGCCGTCGAGATGTATATCATAGCGTTGACCAAGTCCATTGCCTACATATGGTAATATCTTATATTCAGACGACATATCAGAAAGCCGGTAATCTTCAAACACCGAATTGATTTTATTCAATACAGAGTCATCCACCACTCCGGCCATATATACTGAAACACGAGAACTTAATATGCGGTCGTACGCAGAAATTATTTTGTCTCTCTTTACCGCTCTGAAATCAGAATCAGTAACCTCGACTGCTTTCGGATGACTGGGGCCAAACAAATGCGAAGCCATCGCCCTGTCGGAATGATAGTTTACCTTCTGGCGGTTGAGCAGATATGATTGCGCAGCATTCTCTTTATATACATCTATAGATCTCTCGCTGAAGGCGGGACTAAATATATACTCCCGTATAAATGGTAATGCTTCGTCAAGTTTATCGCGCAACAGTCCGAACGAATACTCCGTATGATGATCGTGCGCACGGGTCTGCACTCTTATGCCATGATAGCCCATAATCTCGGACAGTTTTCCATCGGGGTGCGACGTACTGCCCTCTCCGGCAAGCGGAAGAGCAAGACGTGCGGCGGCTGACATACCGCCATCATTTTCAAGCAATCCAGAATCAAACAAGAATATGATATTATAGACATCCATTTCCCGGTTGTCGAGATAATGCACATCTACGCCCGACGGCAGCGTAACACTTTTAAGCGGGGGTATCGATAACGATGTGAAATCTGAAATGGCTGGCGCCAGAGTACGGTCAATCATTATTTTTTTTTACAATATTCAATAGCACGCTTCAGGTCATCAGGTGTATCCACACCTATAGTTGCAGCGTCGGTAATCATTATTTTTATCGGGATACCGGCATGAAGCCACGTCAGTTGCTCGAGAGATTCAGCCATACGAATGCCTGTATCGGGAAGATTCACGATATTGGCCAATACATTCGCCCTATAACCATACAGACCAATATGCAGATAAAAATCGGTAGAATGGATCCATTCCTCCCACCTGACCCCTCTGACATATGGTATGATAGACCGACTGAAATACATGGCCTCATTGCGGGTGTTCAACACGACTTTAGGGGTATCGGGGTTGAATAGCGCGTCCCATCCTTCGTCCGGATTGAATTTTCGGGCAAGAGTAGCGATTTCCACATCTTTACTTTCAAAAGCTGACATCAGCAATCTTATCTGCTCCGGATCGATAAAAGGCTCGTCACCTTGTATATTTATGACAATATCGGCATCAGACTCCAACGCCCGGTATGCCTCATATACGCGAGCCGTCCCGGTAGGAGTCTGCGATGATGTCATGACAACACGACCGCCAAAACGCACAACTTCATCGTACACACGAGAATCGTCGGTAGCAACAACCACATCGGAAAGAGCAGACGATGCCCGGCGGTATACCCTTTCGATCATAGATCTACCACCAATGTCAGCCAGCGGCTTCCCGGGCAAACGTGAAGAACCCCAGCGGGCAGGAATCACACCAAGAAACTTCATTGTGCGAGATGATTCCATCCCTGGGCTTTCAGCGGCATTTCAACATCGTCTCGAGTCACCATTGCGGCGCCAAGTTCAGGCTTGGTAATGTGTCCGATGACTTTTATTCCCGGCAGCTTCGAGACTTTTTCATGATCGGCCAACGGCACAGTAAACAGCAGTTCATAATCCTCACCACCGTTCATTGCCGCCGTAACGAGATTCATGCCGAGTTCTTCTGCCATCACAGCAGTCTGATAATCAATAGGTATACGGTCTTCATACACTCTACATCCGACATTACTCTTATTACAGATATGAAGGAGTTCGGATGACAATCCGTCGGAAACATCCATCATTGAGGTAGGTACAATACCTGCATCGCGTAGTTCCTTAATTATATCGCCACGCGCTTCAGGTTTCAACTGACGCTCTACCAGATATTCCTTTCCTTCAAATTTCGGAATGAAATCTTTCATGCCTACAGATGCCGCTTTTTCACGTTCAAGTAGCTGGAGACCCATGTATGCAGCCCCCAGATCACCACTTACACAAATGAGATCGGTAGGTTTTGCTCCATCCCTACCCACAGCTTTACCTTTTTCAACATCTCCAAGGCACGTAATGGATATGACAAGTCCCGAACGCGATGCCGTAGTATCGCCTCCGACAAGATCGACACCATAAACAGAGCAAGCCAGACGCAATCCGGCATAGAGTGCTTCCATATGTTCGACCGTAAAACGGCTTGATAAACCGAGTGATACAGTAATTTGACGGGGGGTGCCGTTCATGGCAAATATATCGGAGAAATTAACTACAGCAGCTTTATAACCAAGATGTTTCAAAGGCACATACGTGAGATCGAAATGTATGCCCTCAAGCAACATATCTGTTGTGACCAACAAGTCGTAATCGCTTGGAACGCGAATAACCGCGGCATCATCTCCGACGCCCTTTATTGTGGATTCATTGACAAACTCGATTCCTTCGGTAAGATGGTCAATAAGACCAAACTCTCCGAGCCTTGATATTTCGGTGTCTTTATTTTTTTCAGACATAACTGCTTAATATCGATTGACCAGTTCGGTCATAATTTCCATCATTTTCGGTTGGGCGGCATTGGCAGCCTTTTGCACTTCTTCGTGAGAAACCTCCTCAACGACACCTTCTACTCCGAGGTCAGTAATTACTGACACGCCGAATACCTCAATACCCATGTGACGTGCAACAATCACTTCGGGAACAGTCGACATACCTACTGCATCTCCGCCTATAATATGGAAATATTTGTATTCGGCAGGAGTCTCGAATGTCGGCCCCTGTGTACCTACATATACACCATGCATGACACGGATTCCTTTCTCTCGCGCAATTTCTGTGGCAGCCTTTACAAGACGACGCGAATATGCCTCGCTCATATCGGGGAAACGAGGGCCGAGTTCCTCATAGTTCTTTCCACGAAGAGGGTGTTCGGGGAAAAGATTGATATGGTCTGTAATAATCATTATATCTCCGACAATAAACTCGGGGTTCATCCCACCGGCGGCATTGCTCACGTATAGGGTCTTAATGCCCAGGTATTTCATGACGCGAATAGGGAAAGTAACCTTGGCCATATCATAACCTTCGTAGAAATGAAAGCGGCCCTGCATCGCCATAACGCGTTTCTGCCCCAGACGACCGAAAATAAGATTGCCGGAATGACCTTCTACCGTAGATACAGGGAAATTAGGAATTTCGGTATAAGGGATATATACTTTATCTTCAATGCTGTCGACCAATGCGCCAAGACCCGTACCAAGAATAATGGCCGTCTCCGGCATGTCGTTTACACGCGAACGAATATATTCTGCTGTCTGTTTTATTGTTTCTAACATGGTT
Source organism: uncultured Muribaculum sp. (assembly GCA_964578325.1). Lineage (GTDB taxonomy): Bacteria > Bacteroidota > Bacteroidia > Bacteroidales > Muribaculaceae > Muribaculum. The sequence goes on along the minus strand of CAZOCO010000042.1, from coordinate 8,909 downwards.
AAATTGAATTTTGGTTGTAAGATATGGTGTAATAACATCAGATAAATTCAAGAAGTTTTCTGACGGATTTTTTTTCTTAATTCCTGTCCGAACGGCAAAGCACCCACGGGCATCGATGGGGGCAACATCTCTACCTTGATCGGCAGATAAAACGTAACAGGCTTCAATGAGTGTGGAAAATACGGATTATTAGCCAACCTCACGGCATCTTTCTCCGTCGTCACGATGTACTTGCGCTGACCGTCGAGCTGCTCAAATGTACGGGCGATATCCTCAAGGTCGTGACGTGAGAAATCATGATGATCGGGATAACGCATGATTTTGACATTTATACCCTTATTTCTCAAATATCGCAACAATGGTTTCGGATTTGCAATTCCGCTCACCAGCAATACAGAATCTTTCGATCCGAGCCACGACAGATTCGGCACAGTCTTGACTTCGTCGGGAAAGACACTGACCAGCGTACCATATCGGTAATGCGAAAAATAGATATTCTGATGGGGAAAAAGATCGAGATTATCGTTGAAAATACGCACATCCATCGGACGTATTTCAGCCGGACATTTAGTAATCACCACCATATCGGCACGCAAAAGGCCTCGTTGCGGTTCACGCAGACGACCGAGCGGCATCATATCATCGTTGTAGACCGGACGATTCCACTCCATCAACACTATAGAAACTTTAGGCTTTACATATCTGTGTTGAAAAGCATCGTCAAGCACGATAAGATTAATAGTCGGGTCGAGGCGCAATAATTCGCGAATACCCTTAACGCGGTCTTCACACACAGCTACTCGAACATCTTTACCAAATTTCTGATATATCTGATAGGGCTCATCTCCGATATCGGCAGGAGTAGAACGCCGGTCGGCTATAATAAAGCCCTTGGTGTGACGTTTATACCCCCGCGAGAGTATGGCGATACGGAATTCACTTCGCAATACGTCTACTACATATTCCGTATGCGGGGTCTTACCCGTTCCACCTACCGAAAGATTTCCCACGACAACCACAGGCACGTCAAACTCATGTTGCTTCAGCAGACCGGAATTAAACATCCAGTTACGGAAAGACATAATCCCTCCGTATACCACCGAAAGCGGTTTTAACAATAGAGTTTCAAGTACCTTGTTTCGAGCCATCAGGCAGTTTTTTCAAAGAATGACAATCAACGTATTTCCATCTGCGGGGCAAGAGCCTGTATACGACTCATCCGTTCGAGATCTTTTACAGCTTTATAATATGGATATGCTGCGCCAAGCTCATTACGTATCAGCGCGGTCTTGACATTACCTGCATCTGCCAGAATCTCTTCCCACCATTCCATATTCTTGTCTGGATATACCTCAATTTCATATGAGTCAAAACCTGACGTAAGAGCAAGATCTTCGATACAATCGGTCAACGATCCGAGTTGGTCAACCAGGCCAATACGTAAAGCATCAGCACCTGTCCATACCCGACCTTGTGCTACCGCTTTAATCGAATCAACATCGAGTTTGCGACCGACGGCACATCTGCTTACGAAAGTTTCGTAACCACGATCAATGGCTTTTTGAAATGCAACCTTCTGTACCGGAGACAAGGGCTCAAGTATCGACATCACGCCATTGGGGTTAGAGGCAAACGTGTTGGGAGTAAGGCCTATCTTATCCTGTATGAGATTATTGACATTAGGCACAAGTCCATATATACCGATAGAACCGGTGAGTGTAGTGGGTTGGGCATAAATTTTATCAGCACCACACGAAATGTAATAGCCACCTGAAGCGGCCATATCGCTCATAGAGACATAGAAAGTCTTACCCTTCGACTTGACAGTCTCCAGAGCTTCCCATATCTGTTCGGAGGCAAATGCACTGCCACCCGGCGAATTGACACGAAGTACTACAGCTTCTATATCATCGTCGTCGGCGATGTCAAGAATTACCGGCACCAGCTTTTCAGACACGACACCTTCGCGGCCGGTATCATATATGGCTCCGTCTGCATATATAAGAGCAATCTTATGTTTTGACTTCTCCGGACGGATAGTTTTCACGTAGCTGTCGGGAGAAATTGTACGGAGATCTTCATCCTCATCAATTCCAACCATTGACTTTATTTGAGACTCGGCAACATGACGGTATTTCAGTCCCGTCACGATATTACGGTCAATATAAGTTGCCGCATCGTCAAAAGCGACGAGTTCATCGGCCCAAGCATTTACATCAGATAGAGTTACAGAACGTGAAGCCGCCATATCTTCGGCCATCTTACCCCACATTCCGTTTATGTAAGCCATAGTCTGTTCGCGATTAGCTTCAGACGAAGTAGCTTCGATATAAGGTTCGACAGCACTTTTGAATTTTCCTACACGAAACACCTGCATTTCCACGCCGAGCTTATCAAGAAGATTTTTGTAATACAATGTAGTACCGCCCATGCCGTGAATATCGACAGCACCCAACGGATTGATCCATACTGAATCGGCAACCGACGCCAGATAATAATCACCTTGTGCATAAGAATCGGCATAAGCGACAATCCATTTACCAGAATTCTTGAACTTCAACAATTTTTCGCGAACATATTCCAACGAAGCCGGCATTGCCTGCACACCTCGACAATCAAGATATATACCTTCAATCTTGTCATCTTTCGATGCGGCCTCGATAGCTGCAGTCAGATCAGCTAATGAGATTGGCTTCGGAGCATCTTCGTTGAGAGCCATAAGTTGGTCCGCAAAAGAAGTAGCAGATGTACGCTCTTCCAGCACTCCCTCAAGATTTATCTGAAGAATAGTATTCTTTCTTATATTAGGCGTTTCTTCGCTCATTCCCGCGGCAAGCAGGCCAAACAGCATAATGACCGACAAGAATGAGAATATCATCATTGTCACAAACACCCCGACCACAGTGGCCAGCACATTAAGCAAAAACTGTTTCATAGAATAATAATAAATTTATGCGCAAAAACTATTTTATCCGAAATATACAAAGTTAAGACATATTGCCAAATGTTACAAGATTTAAATCCAAAAACAATGTAATATTTACATTTTAATGACAGACACGTCTCTATAAACCGTATTTTCGCCAAAATTAAGACCCCGAGAAAAAAACGGGCCGTGGCACGACAGCACCTAATCAGCGCAGTCTATGCCACAGCAGTCGTTTTTCACGTTTTCAATATCAGTCTACAATAAGCATTGCGTCGCCATAGGCTCCAAAACGATATTTTTCTTTAAGAGCAACATCGTAAGCTTTCATTACGACATCGTAACCTCCAAAAGCGCACACCATCATAAGCATTGTGGAATAAGGCATATGGAATCCGGTAACCAGTGAAGTCGCCACGGTAAAATCGTATGGCGGGAAAATAAACTTATTTGTCCATCCGGAATATGTCTTCATATGGCCGCCCATGCTTACGGCACTTTCCATAGCACGTAGCACCGATGTACCTACTGCACATACGGCACCTCGGTTGTCTTTAACGCGATTTACCTGATCCACAAGCTCGGGAGTAACCTCCATATCTTCTGAATCCATACGATGCTTTGTCAGATCTTCCACATCAATCTCACGATACGCCCCGAGACCGGAATGGATGGTAAGAAATGCAGCCTCTACCCCTTTAAGCTCAAGACGTTTCAGCAATTCGCGGCTAAAATGAATACCCGCCGACGGAGCCACTACTGCACCCTCTTTCTCTGCAAATATACACTGATACCGCTCTGCATCTTCCGGCACAGCCTCACGCTTGATATATGGGGGCAGCGGGGTCGAACCTAATGAAAAAAGTATCTCTTTAAATTCGTCGTGTGGGCCATCATAGAGAAAGCGCAATGTACGTCCACGCGAGGTTGTATTGTCAATAACCTCGGCAACCATCGAATCATCACTACCAAAGTAGAGCTTATTGCCGATACGGATTTTACGGGCCGGTTCTACAAGAACATCCCACAACTTATTTTCGGCATTAAGCTCGCGCAACAGGAAAACTTCAATTTTCGCACCGGTTTTCTCCTTATTACCTATAAGGCGCGCAGGAAAGACTTTAGTATTATTAAACAAAAACAGATCGCCATCGTCGAAATATTCGAGAATCTCCTTGAATATATGGTGTTCGATCTCACCTGTGCGACGATGCACCACCATAAGGCGGGATTCATCACGAACCGCAACCGGTTCACTTGCAATCAGGTCGTCGGGCAATTTAAATTTGAATTGTGACAGTTTCATTGGCTTTACCTTTTTTATTAATTATTTCCGGAAATGACAACATCTTCTTCCGGCATTTCTATTGGAACATTGTTAAGTAATTCGGCCATACGGTCGACAGAGAGGCAATCATCGACAGAGACGTCGCCAACCTTTGTACGACGCAACGCCGACAGATGAGCACCCGAACCAAGTGCCACACCGATATCGCGTGCAAGAGCACGTATGTATGTACCCTTGCTACACACAACTCTTATTTTAATTTCAGATTGCGAAAACTCCAGTAGCTCTATTTCATCGATTACCAGCGTTTTTGGCTTAATCTCTACTTCAACCCCACGACGCGCACTCTTATATGCACGCTGTCCGTTGACCTTCACGGCCGAAAAAGCCGGAGGTATTTGCTCGATATGCCCAGTGAAACGCGTAAGCGTATCGCGGACAAGTTCTTCTGTTATATGGCCGGTAGGATATGTAGCATCAACATCCGTTTCGAGATCGAACGATGGAGTAGTAGCGCCAAGAGCTACAGTGGCGATATATTCCTTCACGCCGGCCTGTAACGAAGCAATCTGTTTGGTCGCTCGCCCGGTACATACAATCATCACTCCGGTTGCCAATGGATCAAGAGTCCCGGCATGCCCTACTTTCAGACGCTTTACCTTCATACGGCGCGTCAGGACTCCCCTGACCCTCTTTACGGCATCAAATGATGTCCATCCGTAAGGTTTATCTATATAAAGGATTTCTCCAGCGATAAAATTCATCACCAAACGATGCAAAGGATTCCTACCACAGCACAATACACAGCAAACCATATGAGTTTGCCCTTCTTCACCAGATTGATCATCCATCTGCAAGCCATGCATCCTACAACAAATGCAGAGATAAAACCGACAGTAAGTTCAAGTGCCCCTGACGAAACAGAAGCGACTTCACTGCCAAGCATGTCTTTCACCTCGAGCAAAGCTTCACCCAATATGGGGATAATCACCATGAAAAATGAAAAACTTGCGACTTTAGAACGATCATCACCGAGCAATATACCGGTAGCTATCGTAGAACCTGAACGGCTCAAACCGGGCAATACAGCAACAGCCTGTGCAACACCGATCACCAGAGCGTCAAGCCATGTAATGTCGTGGCCAGGATTTTTTCTTATTCCTTCAAGAAACGGACGTGTACGGAAATAGTAGGCAAAACTCAAAAGCAGCGATGTTACGACAAGACACACCCCTACAGAGACCAGACTGCCTCCGAAAAAGCTTTCTACATAGTTTTTAAAACAGAACCCTACTATTGCCACAGGTATACACGACACCAGGATTTTACACACATAGTAAAAATTGGAATCAAGCTTTATAGTGAAAAAGCTGCGGCACAAAGGTACAAACTCATTCCATAGCACAACGATAGTCGACAGCACAGTGGCTGCATGGAGCATAATGTCAAATTCGAGAATGTCTTCTCCAGCAATTTCTATACCGAGTATCTGGCGGAAAATTTCCAGATGTCCGCTCGATGATATAGGCAGATACTCCGACAGGCCCTGTACTATGCCGAGTATCAACGCATCAATCCATGTCATAATAGTTTCAATACGAAATGAAAGAGTTAATTTTTCGGTTTACGAATAATGGCCACCGCCATAAATATAAATCCTAAAAACGATATTGCCGGGCCGACAATAATACGGCGCGTTGAAAAGATATCGGGATTAAAAGCCTCGGGGGTCGTCGACGGCCCTAACATCAGCAGAAATCCGGCAACAATCATCACACCGGCAACAATCATCAGTATGAAGTTATTACGGCCAAGCGGCTTACTCTCGGCCGATTGAAATTCAATCACGGTTTCTTTTTTTTTCGTCGAATAGTTATTTGTCTTTGCCATAGTCAATTTTATGAAAACATCTCGTCATAGCGCTTCCGAAGATACTTACGCACAGCCACCGCAGATGCCAATACATTTATAAGCATACCTGCAAAGGGCACAACTACAAACACCCATACAATACGGCTCCACACGACTGCCACAGCAACTTCTGCATCAAAATCGCGAATGTATATCACAAGAAACGCCATAATTACATCGGCAACAATGCCCGCGATCAGCCCCGACAGAAGCGACGCCGTGACAAACGGACGGCAAATAAATGCATCTGTAGCACCGACAAGCTGCATGGTGTGTATAGTAAATCGTCGCGCATATACTGTGAGATGCACAGTATTATTAATCAGCACAAATGATATCACAAGCAATAGCAGAGCCACACCCGACAGCACAAAAGTCAGCGACCTGATAGATTTTGTAACAGACTCAATTAATCCTGTCGGAACTTCCACATCATCAATATCTGGATGACCGGCATATCCGGCTACTATTGCTGCTATAGAATCGGTATCGGCGTAGTCAGATGAGACTTTCACCTCAATGGTGCTTGAAAAGGGGTTGACTTCAAGAATCTCCATAAGATCCTCTCCGGTCATACTTCGCCAGGTATCGAGAGCCTCCCGATCGCTGACATACTTATACGAACTGACATATACTGCATTGTCGAGCTGACGACACAATGCATCTACGCCATCTTGAGATAATGAATCAGCAAGGATGATATTAAACCCGATATTGCGGCGAATATCGTCGGTAAGGCCACGTGTCACAGTGCCGAACATCGCCAAAATGCCCAGCAACAACAATACGAGCGTCACACTCACTGTAGCAGTGACTTGTGCCGACACGACCGAAATTCCTTTATGTTTTTTCTTCGTCATGAGCCTTATTGGCGCAAAACCGCAGTTCAGAACCACAACGGCACAATTCGCCAATTGTCGTGCAAAATTAAAAAATTTCAACCGTTTTTACAACATTTCTGTTTCCCCTCTACGATTTCATGCGATTTTTTAGCACTACTCTGTACTATGATACCACACACTTCCAAATTATTTCGTAAATTTGCGCTATTATGGGACGATTAATGGCAATTGACTATGGACGCAAACGTTGCGGTATCGCGGTTACGGATACGATGTGCATTGTCGCTTCAGGACTGACAACAATTCCTTCGGGACAACTTATCGACTTCGTCCTTAATTATCTCGCCAAAGAGAATGTCGACGCCATCATATTCGGATCCCCGACAACCCTTCAGGGACTTCCGTCAGAATCGGTAAAATACCTGAAACCCGCCGTAACTGCACTACGGCGGCGTCTGCCCGAAAATATAAATATTGTATTCTGGGATGAGCGCTTCACCTCGGCCATTGCCCACCGCGCCATGATCGACGGAGGCATGAAGCAGTCGCGACGACGTGATAAAGAAGTCGTAGACATGATGGCGGCAACCATTATCCTCAACGACTATCTTGAAAGCCGGGCTTTCAATTCGGGCAACCTACCTACTACAGACTTACTTTACGACAAACAATAACACCATTCAATATAGATGAAACTTCCAATCTATCTTTACGGACATCCAGTACTCCGAAAAATTTCAGAAACAGTAGCTCCTGATTATCCGGAGCTAAAAAAGCTCATAGCCGACATGTGGGAAACAATGTACTACAGCGAAGGTGTAGGACTTGCAGCTCCACAGATCGGCCGCAACGACCGTATCGTCGTAATAGATGCCGATGCCGTCGGTGATCACTTCCCTGAATGTGCCGGAAGAAAATTCACGCTGATAAATCCGGTAATAGAAATACTTGGCGAAGAAACAGTAAGCCGCGACGAAGGCTGCCTATCATTGCCCGACTTGAGCGAATCAGTGCCACGCGTCGAAAAAATCAAGCTGACCTGGGTCGACGAAGATTTCCAGCCTCACGAAGAAATCATCGAAGGCTTCCTCGCTCGTATCGTACAGCATGAATGCGACCATCTTGAAGGAAAACTGTATATCGACCATATATCGCCGATACGCCGTCAGCTCATCCGCGGAAAACTCAATGCCATTATAAGCGGAAAAAAGAGAGTAGACTACCCTGTGCGCTATGCTCCCAAACGCTAAAATACGCCACATCTTTATAACATATATTCAGACATAATTCACACATTCCAAATGGCCGACGATAAAAAAATCATATTCTCGATGGTGGGTGTATCAAAAATATATCCCCCACAGAAACAAGTACTAAAGAATATTTACCTGTCATTTTTCTATGGAGCCAAGATCGGCATAATCGGTCTGAACGGTTCAGGTAAATCGTCACTACTGAAAATTATCGCAGGTATCGACAAGCAGTATCAAGGCGAAGTGGTATTTTCGCCCGGCTATACTGTAGGTTACCTGGAACAGGAACCACAGCTCGACCCGTCGAAAACTGTCATCGAGGTAGTCAGGGAAGGTGTACAACCCATCATGGATCTTCTGGCCGAGTTCGACCGCGTGAACGAGGCATTCGGAGACCCGGAAGTCCTCGAAGATCCAGACAAAATGGATGCCCTTATATCACGCCAAGCCGAACTTCAGGATAAACTCGATGCAGCCGACGCATGGAATATCGATTCAAAGCTCGAACGTGCGATGGATGCACTTCAATGTCCGCCCGACGACCAGCTCATAGAAACCTTGTCGGGTGGTGAACGCCGCCGTGTGGCACTATGCCGCCTGCTGCTCCAACAACCCGACGTATTATTGCTCGACGAGCCTACCAACCACCTCGATGCCGAATCGATCGACTGGCTCGAACAACATCTGCA
>CAZOCO010000041.1:0-17395 GCA_964578325.1 uncultured Muribaculum sp. | reverse complement strand
TGTTGATCGCCTATACGTCTACGATAACTCCGTTGAGGATGCGGATGCACGGATTTTGTTCCGAATGAGCAATGGCGAGGTGGTAAAATCTTATACTGGTGATGTGCCGGATTGGGCTAAAATCATCCTTTCAAAATAAGAAACGATGAAGTAAACGATATAATTCTTAGTTATTTGAAATCTCATATTTGTACCATATATAATTAAATCACTAATAATCAAATATGGTTAGATTTGAAGAAGTAAAATAATACGATAAAAAATTAATTTAGAAAGCGGAGTGTAGCCCAATTGGTTACACTCTGCTTTTTATTTTTGTATATGATTTTTTTCTGATGTGATGAACATTTTGAAGAGCACTGATGTTGTTATATTACAGTGCTGATGATCAGCGTCTGTGATATAGTCAAGACAATATTTTAAGTAAAATAAAACAATAAGACAATGAGAAAGACATTAATGCTCGAGATTGCAGCTGTAGCTGCTCTTGGTTTCGTATCGTGCAACAACAATAAGTCAACATGCAGCAATGCTCCGGCCAAGGGCGGTGATAAAGAAGTCCTTTATTCTGGCGTTCTGCCTTCAGCTGATGCTCTGGGCTCTGTATATACACTTAAACTTGAGTTTGACGACGATCATAACTATACCGACGGAGATTTCACTATGGTAGAAACGACTCTGGCTGCCGACACTGTAGCTGCCTCCGGATTGAAGGATATTGCAGCATCGTATACCAAAGGCGATTTCCGTAAGGAAACAAAACAGGTCGATGGCACTACTGTAGAATATATTCGCCTCATTCCCGACGCAAAAGATGCACTGGGTACTCCGTCGTCAGCCTCAATGTATTTCGTAGTCAATGCCGATGAATCGCTCACTATGGTAAGTGCTAATCTGCAGAAGAGCGAGAATCCCGATCTCAACTATACGCTTACTATGAAATAAATAAAATCACTAAACGCGCAATTGAGTGCCGTGTGTCACAAAGTCGTGATGCGCGGCACTTTTTTAGTATTATTATATTGCTACTGCTGTTAGATTCTAATTATTATATCTGTAAAAATCATTATCTTTGCCTTAAAATATAATTATGGCATATTCGTATGGCGGATAAATCTATTTCAAGGCTTCACTGGAAGCTATATTTTCCTCTCGTGGGACTCTTGTGGCTGATTATAGGCATCACGATATTTTATTTCGTGTCGCATGAGAAGCAGCGTCAGAAAGAGAACCTCGAAAACCGACTGCTCAATGTCAACAATACTGTAATCGATGCCTACGAGCGCGACCTCGATCTGCCGAATACCGTTGAGTTCATACGGTTGTTTACCGACAATACCACTCTGGCCCCGTTGCGTATCACTGTATACGACAATACCGGACGAATGGTGGCCGACAATCCTGCAGCGACAATCGACATCTACGACTCCGAAGGCAACCCCTATCCACAGTTGCTCGAACTTATCGACGAAAACAACAGCACTACGGTTATCGACATGAAGTATGACGACGTCGTCAACATGGTATGCTCAAAGACAAGTGCCGACGGGCGGATACACTCTTTTGCCGCCCTCCCTTACGAAGGCGAGGTGCTGGCGTTCTTAAGAATCGATCCCATGGTGTGGGTCGTTGTCGTGTTGCTCGGTCTGATTACGTCGGTAATGTCGTATTTCGGTGTGAGAGCCGTGTGTCGCAATGTATATGCGCTACGCGATTTCGCCAAAGCAATAGCTTCTGATCAGCTGCCCGACGACATTAATTCCCGACAATTCACCAACGACGAATTGGGCGAAGTATCTAAAAATCTGCTCATGCTATATCGCGATAAAATGCATGCCGAGCAGGAAAAACTCCACCACGAGCGTCAGATCAGCATGAATATCAGCCATGAACTCAATACACCCGTGGGAATCATCAAGGGATATATCGACACTGTGGTAGGCGACAAGGATATGCCCGATGAAGTCAGAGACAAGTTTCTGTTGCGCATACAGCAGAATGCCGACCGGCTCGCCAACCTGGTGAAAGACGTGAGCATGGTGATGCGTTTGAGTGAGACCGGTTCTGTCATGCAAAGTTCTGCTGTAGATTTCAGACGATTGTTGTCGCAGCTGTCAGAAGACGTAGTGCAAGGCCATGTAGCCGATGGAATGCAGTTTACCTATCGCATTCCCGACCGATGCTATGTCGCCGGACACGAATCGCTGCTTTCCAATGCCTTGCTCAATCTTATATACAATGCCGTGAAATATTCCGGTGGCACTACGATGTCGCTCGACTGGATTGGCGAGCGCGACGGAATGCATGTGTTTACATTTACCGACAACGGTGTCGGTGTCGACGAGAAGCACCTCGGCCGTCTGTTTGATCTGTTCTACCGTATAGATCCGGGCCGTTCCCGCAAGACAGGTGGATCGGGACTCGGCCTTCCGCTGGTGATGAAGATAATAAAGTCGATGGGTGGCAATATCTCCGTAGCCAATGCCCCGGGTGGAGGCTTGCAGTTTACCTTCTGCCTGCCCGTCGCCCGACAGATTTAACATCCACATGTAGATGGTTCATTACAAACCCTGTGTCGTCGTATATTTTGAGTTAATTTGAGCTGTTCCCGAAATAATCGGGTGGATGCGCTATCTCATCGAAATTTTTCGTAAATTTGTCGGATAGTGAGTTATTGTAGACTTACTGTGCGACAACTATGCCTGCATATTTCCGACATACTTTCGTGCTGCTTGCGGTGATGTTTATGGCCGCAACAGGGCGCGTGTGGGCTTTTACGTTGGTAATAGATGCCGGTCACGGCGGTCACGACCATGGCGCTATTGAGTACAAGGTGAGCGAAAAGGCTGTCAATCTTGCCGTAGCTCTTGAGTTCGGGCGCCTTGTCAAGGATAAGTTTCCGGAAGTCAATGTGGTATATACCCGCGACGGCGACTACTACCGTACGCTGCAGGAACGTGCAGACATCGCCAACAATGTACATGGCGATCTGTTTGTGTCGGTACACGCCAATTCTATCGACCGCCGCAACCGTAGCCGTAAGACCATACAGGGAGCATCTACCTACACACTTGGTCTGCACCGCTCTGACGAGAACTTCGAGGTTGCCAAGCGCGAAAATTCAGTAATGAAACTTGAGGATGATTATGCCACGACCTATCAGGGCTTTGATCCGGAATCGGCCGAGAGCTATATCGTGTTTGAGATGAGCCAGGGGCTTCATCTCGACCAGTCTATAGGGTTTGCACAGCGTGTGCAAGCTGAAATGTCGGCTATCGCCGGACGCGTAGACAAGGGTGTGCGTCAGGCCGGATTTCTGGTGTTGGCGAGAACAAGTATGCCTGCCGTGTTGGTAGAGCTTGACTATCTATGTAATCCTGACCAGGCTGCTTTTATGTCGTCGAAAAAAGGTCAGCGTAAGCTTGCGACTGCTCTCTTCAATGCATTTGACGGATATTACCGCCAGACGGCTATGCCCGAGGAATCCTCACCGGAGAAAACTCCGGTCAACGATCGGGCGGCTCATACGGCCGACGTTGTCGCAAATCCAGAACCAGATAGCGACGCGTTTGTTTACAGTATACAGTTTCTTACGTCGGATGTCCGTCTCAATCCCGGTGATTCCCGCTTCCGGGGTATCGACGACGTTGAGTCGTATCGCGACGGCTCGGTTTGGAAATACACCGTAGGGCGCCACACTACGGCCGCTGCGGCCCGACGACATCTCAAAGAAATCAGAAATAAATTTAAAGATGCTTTTATCATAACGATGCGCGACGGAAAACGTATCGGTACACTTTAAAACTCAAAAACTAAACACGATCATGAGTATTTTCAAAAAAGAAATCCGTATCGGCTTGGCGGTAATTGTTGCCGCTGTCGTATTGTTTTTCGGTATCAACTATCTGAAGGGAATAAACATATTCCATCCGGCCAATTTTTACTATGTATCTTATACCAACGTCAACGGTCTCGCTGTGTCGGCTCCGGTTACGCTTAATGGCTATCAGGTAGGACTCGTAAGAGAAATGACCTATGAATACGACAATCCGGGTCATATACGTGTAGAGCTGCAGCTCGACAAGAAACTGCGGATACCTGCGGGGTCTAAAGCCGTCATATCGCAGGATCTGCTGGGTACGGCTACCGTGCAGCTGGTGTTTTCCGATTCGCAGGACTTCCATCCGCTGGGCGATGTGCTTGTAGGTGAGACAGCCTCGTCGATGATGGAGGATATTTCAGCTACAGTGCTTCCGGCAGTCAATTCCATATTGCCGCGCATCGACACGCTGCTTGCGTCGGTCAATCGTCTGGTGGCCGATTCCGCTCTTGTGCATACAGTGAAACGTCTTGACGCGATATCGTCTGATCTGGCTGCTACCACCGGTGCGTTGCGTCGTACCACAGCCATGTTGCCGTCGACGATGCAGAATGTATCCGGCACACTGCAGCGGCTCGATACCATGACAGCTGATCTCGCCGTGGTGACTACCCAGTTGCGTCAGGCACCGATCGCATCTACCCTGCAGAATATCGACGATATGACATCAAATCTGTCGACCGTTACAGGCCGACTCACTACCCCCGACAACACGGTGGGCAAATTGCTCAACGATACTCGTATCTACGACAATATCGAAGCCGCTACGGCTACAATCGACTCTATACTGATCGATGTGAAAAAGCAACCTCGCCGGTATATTCCACCGATCAAAATCTTCTGATGTTACAGAAAATTACTATTTGGAATTATTATAAATAGTAGATAACTTTTTGTCTCAAATGTTCCACGCGGTAAATGCCCGCTGGCACGTTGCAGCCAATGTTTCACATGAAAATTGATCAATGACCCGAGATTATTGTGGCGTTGTAATAATCGTAAATTCAGATAGTTGTAATTTTGTAATACCTGCATTTTACGATAGCTTGGTCGAAGCTGATTAATTTGCTGAAAAACAAAATACTTAAGATTTCGTCGGAAAAAACAAATTTTCCGACGTTTTTTTTTCAAAAAAAATCGGCGGAAATTTGCATCGTCAATCGACAATTAAAATCACTTACCCTACATGACGAAAACTCACCATCAGATGTGGGAGGAATGTCTCTCGATAATTAAGGACAATCTTCCCGCCGAACAATTTGACGCCTGGTTCAAGCCCATCACTTCGGCTTCATATGATGCCGAAACAGAGTGCTTGCACCTGATGGTACCCTCAATGTTCTTCAAGGAGCAACTTGAAGAACGCTACCTGCGATTGTTGGGCACAACATTATTTCGCGTGTATGGAAAAGTGAAGCTCTACTACGATGTTCCGGTAGTCGACAAAGATCCTTCATCAACCGTTACGATGGCAAGCGACCGACCCAGCCCGGCTGTAAAGCCTCGTGCTGTGTCTCCATTTGAGCCTCAAGTGGTAGATGACTTTGATTCTCAACTCAATCCGAAGAATACGTTTGAGAATTATTGTGGCAGCGACTGTAACAAGATTGCACGTTCTATCTCGGAGCGTATAGCCTCTGACCCTTCATGTAAGACATTCAATCCGTTTTTTGTATTCGGCCCTACCGGAGTAGGCAAAACTCATCTTATACAGGCTATCGGCATCCGCTTTAAAGAATGTCGTCCCGACGCCAGAGTATTGTATGTGCCCGCACGCGTGCTTGAAACTCAGTATGTGGCTGCATCCATGGCTCGTCCGTCGCGTGTCAACGAGTTTATCAGTTTCTATCAGTCGATCGACGTTCTCATTGTCGACGACATACAGGATCTGATGCACAAGCCGGCTACACAGAGTGCGTTCTTCCACATTTTCAACCATCTGCACCAGAATCAGCGACAGATTATCATGTCGAGCGACTGCCCGCCGTCAGAGCTGAAAGAAATGCCCGAACGATTGCTGTCTCGATTCAAGTGGGGTATGACGTGTCAGCTCGATGCTCCCGACTACAATCTGCGTCGCGATGTATTGTCGCAGCGCGCTTCGCAAGACGGTCTGTCGATCCCCGACGATGTACTCGACTTTATTGCCGAGAATGTCACTGAATCTGTGCGTGAACTTGAGGGTATAGTAGTGTCGCTGCTTGCCCATGCCACTGTACTCAACCGTGAGATTACTGTTGACCTGGCCCGTTCGGTTCTCACCAATTCCGTACGTATCAAGAAAAAGATCATAAATTTCGATCATATCATACAGTCGGTATCTGACTATTACAATCTCGATCCGGAGCAGATTTTCAACAAAACCCGTAAACGCGAAATCTCTGATGCCCGCCAGATGGTGATGTACATGGCCCGTAAACTTGCCCATATGCCGATTACAGCGATCGGCACGCGTCTTGCCCGTACACATGCCACAGTGCACCATGCCTGTACTTCTATCGAGGAGCGTCTGCCACTTGAAGCTACTCTGCGTGCAGATGTAGAGAAAATCGAAGCGTTGATAAAGGCTGACTGATACTTTGGCCGGAGCTTGCCTCTACAAGACCTACTTATTCAAATTGTTATTAACTAGTACCTGAAATAATATTAAACATTATGTCTTTTTTTAAGTCAGTCAAGATTTTAATTATCATTGCAGCTGCATCATTGCTGCCGGATATGGCGATGGGCCAGCAGGTTAAGTCTCCGAAGTATAAGAATCCGGCCGGAAACGAATTTCCGATCCTCGCGTGGTATTCTGTCATTGGCGATGACCAGCTTACCCCCGAACGCTATCGGGAGATGCGAGAGGCCGGATTTAATCTGTCATTTTCGAGATTTGAACACAATAATCAGATCGATAAAGCACTCGCGGCGTGCGATGGAACCGGTGTGAAGCTGATACTGACCAGTTTTGAGCTGGTTGATGACACGAAATCTACAGTCGACCGTTATAAAGACAATGCAAATCTGGCTGGCTATTTTCTTATAGACGAACCTGTGACCGGATATTTCCCCGCTTTGCGACGTTTTCGCGACAGAGTGTTTGCTGCCGACACATTACACCTGGCCTATCTCAACCTGTTTCCGTATTATGTGGGAGCGGAAAATGTTGGTACAAAGACATATGAGGAATATATGCGTCGTTTTGTAGAAGAAGTGGATATTCCGATGATATCATATGATTTCTATCCGATTATAAAATACAATGACAGCATTTGCGTGCGTCAATGGTTTTACGAAAATCTGGAAATTGCCTCTCGTGTCGCTAAAGATACTTCGCGTCCGTTCTGGTCATTCTGTCTGGCTACGGAGCATGGGCCTTATCCGATGCCCACTGCCGTGCATTTGCGTCATGAGGCATTTTCTGCATTGGCCTATGGTGCTCAGGGATTGCAATATTTTACTTATTGGAATCCGAAAAAACAGGATTCGGAATCGTGGGACTACAAAAACGCACCGATCAACCGCAGCGGAAACCGTACAAGCGTATGGTATCTGATTCGCGACCTTAACCGAGAGATTCAAAATCTGTCGTGGGTATTTCTTGGCGCAACATTGATCGATGTGTCTCATACCGGCGACGTTATACCCGATGGAACAAAGCCTTTGGAGAAGTTGCCCGACAATTTCTCCAAAATAGAGGGAAATGGTATTGGATTTATCGTAAGCAGGCTTGATAATGGCGATAATAAGTTCTTGATGATCGTAAACCGCGATATTGACCAGAGTCAGACTGTCGATATCGAGAAGAGTGCGGATGTCCGTCGTGTATTGTCAGATGGCTCGGTTGTCAGCGACGACAATGATCAGGTTATCGTTGCTCCGGGCGACTACGTGCTGTATTATTGGAAATGATACAGTGATATTTATTTGGTAGTTTACATTTAATTTTCTATCTTTGGAAACAAAGACAGTGTCATACTGTTTTGTCGCATTTCTAATCTAAATGTAATATATCATGACTCCCGAACTTATCTGGCTCATCATAGCCGCTGTTCTCGCTCTTGTCGAACTGATATTTGGCGCGTTTGCTGCGTTTTGTCCTGCTATAGGTGCTGTTATTGCTTCTATCGCTGCGGCATGTGGTCTTGGCCTTGAAGGGCAGCTGATCGCTATGGCCGTGGGTGGAGTAGTGGCGTTTATGTTCCTTGGCCCGTTGGTCAACAAGCACCGTCGCAACGGTCACCAGCACATGTCAAACATGGACGCACTTATCGGACGTACGGCTCATGTCGAACGCCCTTACGATGGAAAAGCTACTTATGGCCGCGTAAAAATCGACGGTGACTCATGGCAGATCGTAAATGCCGACCGTGCCGTGCCTCTCGACCGTGATACTTTGGTAAAGGTCGTAGGCTACGACAGCATTGTACTCACCGTACGTCCCGTCGGTGAATAATCATTTTTGCAATTCTCTTAACCATAAACAAATAAATGTATCATGGAATCGTTAGTCTTTTTAGGCGTAATAATCGTAATCGTGGTTATTCTTGCCGCTGCCGGTATCAAGATTGTTCCGCAGTCTGAAACATGTGTCATAGAGCGTCTTGGCCGCTTCCATTCGGTATTGTCGCCAGGTCTCAATATCATATGGCCATTTATCGACAAACCAAAGATGGTATACACACGTCGTGTGGAGTCGTCGGTTGGTGGACGTACTATAGTGCGTGTCACATCTTCTTCTGTTATTGATCTGCGCGAGCAGGTTTACGATTTCCCTTCACAGCAGGTAATCACCAAGGATAATGTAACAACCGAAATCAATGCATTGCTATATTTCCAGATCGTAGATCCGAAAAAGGCTGTTTATGAGATCGACAATCTTCCCAATGCATTGGAGAAGCTGACACAGACATCGCTGCGCAACGTAATAGGTGAACTTGAACTCGACCAGACACTGTCGTCGCGCGACACTATCAACTCACGTCTGCAAGTGATTCTCGATGAGGTTACCAACAAATGGGGTGTAAAAGTGACACGTGTTGAGCTTCAGGATATCACACCTCCCAAGAGCGTTCGTGAGGCGATGGAGAAGCAGATGCAGGCCGAGCGCAACCGTCGTGCAGAAATTCTCAATGCCGAAGGTCAGAAGACTTCAGTCATCCTGCTGTCGGAGGGTGATAAAATGTCGCGCATAAACGAAGCTACCGCTACCAAAGAAGCCGAGATACTTCGTGCCGAGGGTGAGGCGAAGGCCCGGGTACTTAAGGCTGAAGCTGAAGCCGAAGCCATACGCCGTGTTGCCGAGGCTATCCAGAACTCAAAGACCGATCCGGCCACATATATGCTCGCTGTGCAGTATATTCAGGCCCTCACTGAAATGACTTCAGGACAAGACAATAAGACTGTTTATATTCCTTACGAAGCATCGGGAGTTTTAAGTTCTATCGGTTCGATCAAAGACCTTTTTAACGCTAAACAGTGAGACATATTGCTGTAATTTCAACTGCCGTCACTATAGCTGTGGCGGCAGTATTTATGTCGTCGTGTGATAAGTGCGGGCATAGCCTGCGTGAGTCGTTGTCAACCGGCTGGGATACTGATATTCTCGGCGACGGATTTGAATCGCGCTACATCGATATGGGTGATTCTTACGATGGGCCGGTGCGTTCTACAGTTATCCGCCACCGGTCGGAATGCGGAGATTCAATGCATCGTGGGGTGCTGTATGTACATGGATTCAACGATTACTTCTTCCAGCGTGACATGGCCGAACGTATGGCTGATTCGTGCTACAGTTTTTATGCCGTAGATTTGCGCCGCTATGGACGTTCGCTGTTGCCTCATCAGCGTCGTTTCGATGTGCGCGATGACAAGGAATATTTTGCCGACATTGACTCTGCGCTCGCTGTTATGCGACGCGATGGTATCGACGATGTTACACTTATGGGGCATTCTACCGGGGGCCTTACATCATCGCTCTATATGACCGACCATCCCGATACGATAGTGAAGCGGTTGATACTCAATTCTCCGTTTCTCGACTGGAATCTATCGTCAACGATGGAGCGTTATGCCGTGCCTGTAGTGTCGTGGATTGGCAGACTTTTCCACAAGATTAATATTCCACAAGGCAGCAGTGGTGTCTACGGCCGCTCTCTGCTGCGGGAATATGGTGGAGAGTGGGACTATTGTACCGACTGGAAACTGATTGAATCGCCCGATGTGACTTCAGGCTGGATTTCAGCTATAGATCGTGCCCAACATGAGTTGCGCGAAAGGCAAATCGACGTACCCGTATTGCTGATGCACAGCGACAGATCCGGGTCGGGTGCCGATTCTACAGCTATTGACTCAGATATAGTGCTTGATGTCAATGATATCCATCGCTACGGAAGCAGACTCGGCCATGATGTCGAAGAGACCGTAATTCCCGGTGGAATTCACGACCTTGTATTGTCGCGCAAAGAGGCCCGCGACTCTACCTACAATGCTATTTTCGGTTTTCTTCGTCGTAACGACAGGTGATCAGAACGAGAATTGGGCCATTGCTCCTATGCGGCGTGCCGAGCGATGTGCTCCGCTGAAATTGTTGCGACGTCCCATGTCAAATTCAGCTCCTACCTGCATGCGCGGCGTAAGATTCCAGAACACATTTACCGCTCCAAACAGACCATATTTATATTCGCTGGTGCTTACAGGATGAGAGGGCAGGTAGCGATTCTGACTTGCGCTGACGCAGACAAATAGATTCGGCCGCAGATTATACTGCACGCCAAGACACCAGCCGAGCGATGCCGGAGCATAAAGCTCTCCGGGACGGTCGTTGATACCGACCAGGTCGTAGCTACCTATCGTGAGGTCGCCGCCAAGACTTTGAAAGCCATGTCCGTAATTTATGGTGGCGTAGGTGGTGAGCTGCGGTATAGGATGTGCTATGGAGCTTAACTGTAGCCCCCATCCGGCTTTGTAGTGATTGGTCTGCGCGAGCAGGTCGCGGTAGGAGAGTGTGCGCACTATTCCGGCCAGACGTACATGTTCGCTACGGCCCCAGCTATATTGTACGAATGTAGCGAAGTCGGGCATCCAGTTGGTAATTTTCTTGGTGGAGATATTGTCTGTGGAAATTGAAGGTTCGGGCGTTTCTACTGATACGGCTACCGTCCATCGGTTGCGGAACGTAGGCATGTATCTCACCAATACCGATGTCGGAGACATCTTGTTGTTGGGCCCCTGCGCATCTACAGTGGGCGGTAGTGCCGATGGGTCGGAAAATGTAGAGCTGGCATACCCGATAGTGAAATCGTTGATTATCGCATAAGCCTTTTTTAGATTAAATCCTCGTCCCTGATACCCGTTGAAATTTCCCTCTATGTATAACTGATAGTCTCCGAGAGTTTTGTTGCGGCCTAGTACACGAAAGAATAGCGATGTGCCCGACGGAGTGGTGCCGAGCTGACGCTTGTTTTCGGGCGATGGATCCATGGGTATGAGTATTGGAGCGAAGCCTGCCGCCGGTATCGTTCCGTCCCAGTCAAAGTAACCGCGCATACGCACACAACCGCCGATACCCATTGCCAGTTGGGCATCTTTGCTCATAAACATGAAATAGGGGGCGGCAGGATCGGAAAAATGTCGGAATTGGTCGTAGTAGAATGCCAGTATCTTTTGACGCACAGAGTCGATAACGGCTGTTCGCGACGCTTCATCGTCATCTTTCCCGTCGATATTTATAATTTTGTGTGATTTGAGCAGCGCTTCGGTCTGTTGATCTACAAGGCTGGTCTGCTGGGATGCCGCAGGGTATACCGCTGCTACAGTCATCAATATTGCAGCTAATATTTTTCTCATTGGTTTATTGTCAGATTATTAGTTGTCAAATAGCTTGGAGTAGTCGCGCTTCATTGCCGGGCCGACAATCTGCTCCGGAACGAAACGCCACTGATTCAGAGGCTTGGTGGAAATCGTTCCTGGTTGTGAACGCAGATATTCTGTGAGATAGTGACGCAGGTCGCGGTCGGTGGCCTGCAGTATCCGCTGTGGCAGACTTTCATGCGGTATGCCGGCCCCCTTGGTCAGCAACTCTCCGCCGCCGTTGGCACGGTAGGAGTTCGTTGCCACGCTGTAGTGGCGGTCGGGATCGAATGGTGTGCCGTCTGCCATTGATATTATATTGATTTTTTCGCCGCGCGGTTTGGTTACATCTACCTCGTAGATTATGCCCGCAGCCGAGTCGAGAGTGTATGATGGATATTCCAGTGCGGCGCGGCTTGCGTCACCCTCCTGCCGTTGGGCCTTGAAGCGCAGAAAATCATCGTCGGATGTCGCCATGCGGTGTGTCCACTGGTCGTAGCTCATTTCGAGATAATCCTTTATTTCGCGGCCGGTCATGTCGATTACATATAGCAGATTCTCATATTTATAGAGATTAAACATGTCGCCTACCGTTATTTTGCCTTTTTTAATTTCCGCATCAAAGGCCAATGGCGATGTCATGGATATTTCGGCCCCCGATATTGCAAGCTGCAGCTTGTGTACGAGATCTACAAACGCCGACGGCCCGAAATATGCGTCGCGTGTCGTGATGGTCTCTTCTATTTCCCCTACCGGAGCGTCCACGTAGGCACTGACTGCATCGGCATCGTTGCCGAAGGTAGCCATAAACAGGCTGTCGGGCTCATATCCGGCCATATCAACCAGGCGTCCGTCGATAAGTTTTGACTTAAGCTGGCCGGTATTGTCGTCGAGTTCTATGGTGAGGGTCGTTACAGCGAGGGAATTGGCTGCGTTGGCAGGATTTATGAGTAATACGGAGTCGCCGTCGCAGTTTACCGTTTTGCGCAGTTCGCGTCGATGGTCGTGTCCCATCATTATTGCGTCAAATCCTGGAACAGTGGTTGCAACTTCGACCGAAGCATTTTCTTTGAAGCCGTTGAGTACATTGCCGGCTTGTCCGGAATGAAACAGTCCTACTATGGCGTGCGGATGTTCGGTCGCTTTTATGATGGGAATCCACTCGCGGGCAGTCTCGGCCATGTCGCGGAATTCGAGCCCGTGCCACACATTTTCCGGTAGCCATGCCGGTATTGCGGGGGTAATAAGTCCTATTACGGCCACTCTCACACCATCGCGTTCAATTATTTTATATGGGGCAAACAGCGGGTTGCCTGTCGACCGGTCGATAATGTTGGCGGCGATCATCGGGCAGTGTAGAGTAGAGGCATAGCGTTCGAGGTTAGGTCGGCACGTCTCCACGTCGTGATTACCTACGCCTACAGCGTCGTAACCCATGAAGTCAAGTATCCGTGCGGCAAGATGTGGTGTCACGGTGTCTTCGTAGTTGTAGTAATAGGCCGTAGGTTGACCTTGTAGTATATCGCCATTGTCGAGCAGAATCAGGCTGGAGGTGCTGTCGCTACGCAGCTGGTTTACAGCACTGCATATGCGGGCCAACGAACCGGTAGCGTCACTGTCTGTGATGAAATCGTGAGGAAAGTAGGCTCCGTGTACGTCGGTAGTGTGGGCAATATCTATTTTTACCGTACGGGCAGTGCCGGTCGATGTTGTCAGCAAAAAAGATACGACAGCGGCGAGTGGAAGTAGTTTCATTGTTGCCCGGATTAACGTGAAGCTATTGCTTCAATTTCGACAAGGGCATCTTTGGGGAGTTGGCGTACAGCTACCGCCGATCGTGCAGGAAATGGCGCCGTGAATCGGGCGGAATACACTGCGTTCATATCGCCGAAAAGCGACATGTCGGCAAGAAATACAGTCGTTTTCACTACATTTTCGAGTCCAAGGCCGGCTGCCGACAGTATGGCTTCAAGGTTGTCGATTGATTGGGTCGTCTGCGATGTGATGTCGTCGGCCATCTTGCCGGAGATCGGATCAATAGGGAGCTGTCCCGATACGAATACCATATTGCCCGCTTCAGTGGCCTGACTGTAAGGGCCTATGGCTGCGGGTGCCTTGTCTGTGCTGATTGCTTTTTTCATGACTGGATTATTTTTTACTGTTCATAAATATTATTGTCCGCATCTCCTATTACCAATAAAATTATTATAACAAGAATAGGAGTTGCGATGAAACTTATTACCAACCATAGTGCAGGATTCCTGTTTCGTTGTTTTGCCATTACCGCTACAAGTACATATGTACCTACATATATACCTGATCCGACTAAAAGTGTACAAAATAAAATAATATAGAATAGCCTGCCGTGGTCTGATTCTCCATCGGCATATGCATGTTTGTTAATTTTGTTTGTTGAGATATTATAGTCAATTAGTTTGTATTCAACCTTAAACGTTGGGTTCCCAATATTATCGGGCGTTTTATAGTAGTGGTAGCTCCTATTATGTTCGTAGGCGGGTACGTCAACTTTTTTAGTAAAATTTGGTGCGATATCAACTGGTCTGAAAAATTCTTGATAGTCTAACTGGTTGCCTTTCATGTCGTAATATACGAGCATGAATTTGACATTGTGGATTTGATCTTTTGTATTATTCTTTAAGGATATAGTTCCATTATAATCAAGCCAAGATTGTTCATATCCAGCCATAGAAACATCTTCTTTAATAGAGGATGCAAGCAGTGAAAATGAAACAAATATAAATGAAATAAAGAAAATGAGGTGACGTTTCATGTTTTGTTGAAGCTATAGATTTTTCAAAGATACGATTTATATTTTGTAATATGATGAATATCTTATTGGTTCTTATGGATGGTGCCGTCGGGCGATATGGTGAGCAAGCGTCGGTCGGCCATATTGCGCAGGGTGGTAATCACCTGTTCGGCCGGTTGGCCGGATTCATGTGCCAGATAATCTACGGTACGTGGTTGCTGACCGATCATGTAGAGTATAGACTGTTCGAGTATCTGGCGGTGCTCACGGTTGTCGGTAGTAGTTCGTTTAATACGGCTGCGGCATATGTCGCACTTGCCGCACGGTTCGGCCGGATTCTCACCGAAATAGCGCAGCATGATATTTACCCTGCAGTCGGCTTGGGTGGAATCGACAAAAGCATATCGGCTCATGGCCTTGACTCGTTTTTCAAGCCGTTCGCGCTGATTTTCATAGATGTCGCGAGAAATTTCGAGATATCTGGGTTCTTCGCGCGAAGTGGTGTAGAGCAGATACGGTGAAGTCTTGTGGGGAATGTATTGCAGCACATGCAGTCGGCTCAATTTTATCAATGATTCGTAGATCTGATTGTCGGTGAGCGAGGCGTTATGGGCCAGGATAGGCTCGCTGATAAAAACAAAGTCGGCAAACAGTCCGGTGTACGATCGCAGAAGAGTGTTGAGTACATGCTCGGTGACCGCGTCGGTGTCGATATTGTATAGCGCTTCTTTCGTTACGGTCATCATCACTCTCGACTGTTGCGACACATCTTCCATATATTCGATATATCCAGCCTGTGTAAGTAGCCGCAGGGCACTCAACGCCGGTCGGGGCTGGAGTGAGAATGTTTTTATGAACAGCGGAGTGTTGAACTCATATAGTTTATTGTATCCGCTTCCTACGGCAACATTTACGAAATTTCCGGCCATTTCATATACATGGCGTATGTAGTCGCGGGGTGGAAAAGACTCACCAATGAGGCGTGTCATACGCCCCTTGTCGTGGGGCGACACGATGAGTATTGCAAACGACGGCAGTCCGTCGCGTCCGGCACGTCCGGCTTCTTGATAATATTCTTCGAGCGATGGTGGCGGGTCGATGTGCACGACAGTGCGTACATCGGGTTTGTCGATACCCATTCCGAATGCATTGGTGGCGACGATTACCCTGATTGATCCGTTTTTCCAGGCTTCTTGTCGCTCTGACTTTTCGTTGGGATCGAGACCGGCGTGATAGTATGCCGCCGATATGCCTGCCTGCGAAATATTCTGTGCTATTTCGCGTGTGCGCCGTCGCGATCTTACATATACGATTGCACTTCCGGCGGTAGATTGCAGTATCTTCATCAGTCGGCCTTCCTTGTCGGTGTCGTGTCGTACGAGATATGAGATATTGTCGCGGGCGAAACTGCGGCAGTAGATATTATATCCTTGTCTGAAGTCGAGCCGTTGGCATATGTCATCTACAACCTCCGGAGTCGCTGATGCTGTAAGAGCCAGTACCGGTGACTCGGGATACAGTTTGCGCAAGCGGTTTATCTTCAGGTAGGATGGGCGGAAGTCGTAGCCCCATTGCGATATGCAGTGGGCCTCGTCTACCACGATAAGTGATACATCAAGCCCGCGCAATTCATCGAAAAAACTGTCAGACTGAAGTTTCTCCGGCGACACGTATAGTAGCTTTACTTTTCCATAGCGACAGCGGTCGAGGCTGTTACGGTATTCCTGTCGCGTAAGGCCAGAGTGCAGACATACGGCTTTTACACCGATGCGGGCCAGATTGTCGACCTGGTCTTTCATCAGTGAGATAAGCGGTGTCACTACAATAGTGAGATGGTCAAGCGCCAGTGCCGGTATCTGGAATGTGATGGATTTTCCACCACCTGTAGGCAGCAGTCCCAAGGTGTCGCGCCCATCCATGACTGACGTAATGATTTCGCGCTGCATAGGGCGGAAGTTGTCGTAGCCCCAGTAGCGTTTCAGTATGTCGTCGATGTTGCCAGATTGAGCTTTAGTGCTCATCGTTAAACGCTATGCCTTTTACCTGCAGAATGATCGAGGGTGCCGTCGTGGAGCCTGAATGCTTGATTTCATCTATAGTGTAGCACACATCAAACGGGCGGCGGGAGTGTATCGCATCGAAATATTCGGCCATTCCGTAGGCACGGGCGTTGAATACCTTGCCCGATGTGTTGTCGATGAGTTCGAGTTTCAGGTGTTCGAGCCGTTTCCCTACAAGTTTACTTGTTCCGAAGTCCATC
Source organism: uncultured Muribaculum sp. (assembly GCA_964578325.1). Classification (GTDB taxonomy): domain Bacteria; phylum Bacteroidota; class Bacteroidia; order Bacteroidales; family Muribaculaceae; genus Muribaculum. The sequence goes on along the minus strand of CAZOCO010000041.1, from coordinate 649 downwards.
ATGCCACGGGTACAGAATACCGGTTTCGGATTGCCCGGGCCAAAGGGATTGAACCGACGCAGCGTCGACAGAAATTCCGGTGTGATACGGTCGAAAGTGATATAGGCGGCGATATCAAGTTGCGGTACAAGCTGCGACGGAAGTATATGCTCATTGACATACTCTTCAAAGCGTCGGCGGAATTCGGGTATATTTTCTTCCTTCATCGACAGCCCGACGGCATATGTGTGACCGCCGAAATTTTCGAGCAGGTCGCGCGATGCTTCTACAGCACTGTATATATCAAACCCTTGTACTGACCGCGACGACCCTGTGGCAAGTCCATTGTTGAGGGTTAATACTACAGATGGCTTGTAATAAAGCTCGGTAAGTCGCGATGCCACTATGCCTATGATTCCTTTGTGCCAGTCTTTGTTGTATATCACGATCGACTTACGTCCGGCAATCTCGTCGTTGTGCTTCTCGATGATGGCATTTGCCTCGTCGGTGATACGTTTGTCGAGTTCCTTACGGTCGCGGTTGTACTGGTCGATGTTTTTCGCTCGTCGGTAGGCCTCGGTAAAGTCGCGTGATACAAGGAGCTCCACAGCCTCGATGCCGCTCTGCATGCGGCCTGAAGCGTTGATGCGCGGCCCTATCTTGAATATGA
>CAZOCO010000040.1:0-17560 GCA_964578325.1 uncultured Muribaculum sp. | reverse complement strand
GGGCAGTACGAAGAACTGCGGGTCTTCCGTGCGGCCGGTGAGTTCGTCAATACCCTTGTCGGTGAGCTCAACCGAGCGGTTTTTCTCGTCGATTACAAAATATAGCGGTTCTGTAGCTTTCGGCATTTCACGACCGTTGTCTTGCAGATAATACGCTTCTGTTTCGAGCAAGAGCGGTTTTATGCCGTCCTGCGAAAGGAATTTGATGAGCTGATTATATTTGGGCAGAGCTTTGAATGCACGGAATAGAGCCAGCGCACCTTCTTTTTTAGTCTCTTTATCGTCGCTGGCGATTTTTTCTTTGGCTTCGAGCAACAGTTTGGCTGCGAGTCGGCGCTGTGCTTCATATACGCGCTCTACGTTGTGTTTGAAGTCGTTGAACATCTGGTCTTCACCTTTCGGTACCGGACCGGAAATGATGAGCGGTGTACGGGCATCGTCGATGAGGACAGAGTCAACCTCATCGACTATAGCGTAGTAGTGCTTGCGCTGCACCATGTCTTTGGGAGACATGGCCATATTATCACGCAGATAGTCAAAGCCGAATTCGTTATTTGTACCGAATGTGATATCGCATGCATATGCTTTACGGCGTGCCTCTGAATTGGGCTGGTGTTTGTCAATACAGTCGACACTCTGCCCATGGAACATATAAAGCGGCCCCATCCATTCGGAGTCACGTTTGGCCAGGTAGTCGTTGACGGTTACTACATGCACGCCACGGCCGGTGAGCGAACGCAAGAATACAGGTAGCGTAGCGACAAGGGTTTTACCTTCACCGGTAGCCATTTCTGCAATTTTTCCCTGATGTAGCACGATACCACCGATGAGCTGTACATCATAGTGAACCATGTCCCATTTCACTTCGTTGCCACCGGCAATCCAGTGATTGCGATATATGGCTTTGTCGCCGTCGATCGATACGAAGTCCTTACCTTGAGCGGCCAGATCGCGATCCATCTGTGTGGCAGTAACTTCGATTGTCTCGTTGGCAGCGAATCTGGCTGCGGTCTCACGCATGGCAGCGAATACTGTAGGAAGCTCTTCGTTGAGCTTCTGCTCGTATATATCGAGGACGTTTTTTTCGTGAGCATCGATTTCGTCCCACAGCGGTTGGCGCTGATCGTAGGGCACATCTTCTATTTTTGCTTTTAGAGAGGCAATGGCTTCTTCGTCGGAACGTACGCTTTCGGCCAGACGAGCCTTTACATCGGAGATTACTCCGCGAAGTTCGTCGTTGGACAGCGGCTTCATGTCGGGGCCGAGCTGATTTATTTTATCGACGATAGGCTGTATTTCCTTAAGGTCGCGTTGGGATTTATTTCCAAAAAATTTACTGAGGATTGACAGTACTGACATAGTTGTATGCTGTTGTTAAATCGTTTTTATTATAAGATGCTGTTTTTGCCATGCGGCATTGCTTTTACTTGTGGGCTGTCTGTAGCCTTAACGGTGGCATAGCCGCAGCGTTGGGCGACCTTATTCTTAAAAGACGGGCTATTGTCGGCGCGATAGATCTTGCATCGGTCTCTGTTGATATGTGTTGAGATGCCACTCCGGGAGCGAGGATAAATACCGGTGCAGCCATGATGCCGCTACGTACGGTGTTGCGGTTTTCTTCTTGTGTATTGGGGTCGTTGTATACTATTTCCCAACCGGGATTGACTTCAACCACAATATCTCCGGCAACATCGACAGTCGTATTGCGCTTGAGTGCTTCGGCATTGTTGCCTGCCCGCGAGGCTGTGATATCGTCGATTGTCCAGGCTCCAGATACTCCGGCCATGCGTATCAGAAAGTCTGCAGCTTCCTGCCGCATACGAGTCAGATCGAGGTCTCGTTCTTTTATCAGGTCGTGGTTAAGAAACATCATTCCCTGATCATATCCGCTTACCCATTCTGCCTGCCCGTATTTGGCCATGAAGTATACGTTGAGCAGCGATATCGCATGACGCGGAGAAAACTCGCCATTTGGAATTCCCCACTTTTCGTCGTCGCGCTTGGCGCTCGGTGGCAACGGTGTCCCCGATACAAATACAAATGTGCTGTCAAGTTCTACTGTCGAGTCAATGGTCGAGAACAACCCCTTTAGGTCTGCATCGAGCTTCAGATATGAATCCATTGTCTCAAGTCGGTTGTCTGCATCTTTTGCCGATGCAAACGGCACAAGAGTATAACCGATATTGATCATATCTATAGCCGGGTGTTTGCCTAAATTGAGACCGCGGATATAGTCTGAAACGATGTCGGTTACTTCGGTGTTGACGGGAGCGGAAGTTTTATAGTTGCGGAAACGGTTTTTATCGTTACGCTGAAACAGATGTCTGAATGGATAGTATTTCTTATAAGCCGGTAGGTCGGGATAGTCGGCAGGAGCCAGAGATGGTCGCCATGTGAGGGTGTCGAGACGGGTGCCAAGCTGCTTGTTGAGGTTACGGGCCGACATCACAGTGGGAATCTCCTTGTAGTAGGGAGTCGTGACCCAGCGCCCGGCGACTTCATCAATCCAGTAGGCTGAATTACCGGCGTGACCGCCCATAATTATTGCCTGTGACGCGGAGGGGGCGATAGAGTATACCGATCCTATGCCACCACCATCAATACGGACTTCGTCAGATAGTGTGGATACACGCAGATTTCGTGGGGATTGGTCTGATGTCGCTTTCTCTTTAAATTCTGAATAATCGACGAAAACAGGAAGCCGACGACGCAGGGCAGGGTAATATATGGCGTCGGCAGGTATCCCGTTGACGGCAGGTGATGTGCCGGTGAATATGATGGCTGTGGCAGCTGCTGCGTCGACCGACGTGCCGAAGTCAACGCAGTCAAATACTACGCCGTCGTTTATGAGCCTATTGAAACCGCCATCGCTAAAATATCCCTTCATCAGATTGAGATAGTCTTCGTTCAGACCGTCAATCATGATGCCGACCACGAGTTTAGGTCGTGGAGACGGAGCCTGTGCCATAGCGCTCATACCTGCCATTGAGGCAAGGATGAGTGCTGAAATCAGACGGTGTTTTATTTTTTGCGGATTTTTTTTGCGCATTGTCTGTATATATAAATATATCTGGCCGACAATATGGCATCAGAGGCAGCCAACGGAATGAAAGCTGCGTTACCCGACTGTCCGGTCAGAAGCCATATTGCGGACAACAGTAATATTGCTACAAAGTTAACAATTTCGTAGTAGAATAGCAACGGGAGATTCTTTTTTATAAAGATGAGTGCCGGAACGAGTAGAGCGACCGGATTCAACCATATCAGCAGCCAGTTGGGAGATGTCGCTTCATGTACGGACACAAAGACCAGAAAAAACAGTATGCATCCGGTGAGGCCTGTTATAGTCATAAACAATGCATCGTACCATCGTGTAACCTTGAGGTTGCGTATATCTCGGACTGAAACGATTAGTGTAATCGCCAACAGATATATGGCGACGGCAAGTGGAGTGGCATACCATGGTGTCGCACCGGCCGATGTCCCTCCGGGAGTACCGGAATATAGTGTTATTGCTGTCGGCGCGAGCAGACGGCCATCAGGCCGGACGGCTGTAGTGAGCATAGAGTCGAGCACTACAGGTGCAAATATTTTTTCGCGGCGTGCTACCGGATAGTCTATTCCCGAGCCGAGAGCCAGGTCTATGCCGAACTGATACCAAGGATAGTCGTGGTGGTAATGTCGCATTATGTCGCGGAATGAAATCGCTTCTGGCAACGGATTGGTAGTAAAGGATATTGTATCGCCAAGTGCACGTTCAACCATTTCGACCGGGCGCGTCGCACAGTTGTCTTTGATGTAGTTGTAGCGGTAAACGGCATTTTGAGGCTGTAGGTTTTCACCGAGGTACGCCAGTAGAGCTTCAGCTTCAACGCGTTCCAACGTGAGTGGATATTCGTGAATCCAACGTCCTGCGGTGACATATTCATTGACAAAATATGGAAACGGATAGGCTTCGCATCTGTAGTCGGTCTCTCCTTTTACAAAACGATAAACAAAATATGGAGCCTGGAAGTCAAAGACACCGTAGTTAATGGCCATATCTACGGATTCACCTATTTGTACACGCAGTGCGGCATGGCCTTCAAGTTGCCATATCTCGGCTCCCGGGCCTGTTGTGACAATTGAAACCCTGATAGAGTCTGACGGTACAACAGCATATGTGCATATATTGATTACTGATAGTAGCAGAAATATGATATGTTTCATCGTAGGATATTTGTATAAAGATTTAAACAGTATTTTCTGTTTTGTAATTGATCCCCGGAATTTTTTTAATGATTTTTGCCGGATTACCTCCAGCTACAGAATTGGCTGGTATATCATGCGTTACGACTGATCCGGCTCCGACTACTACGTTGTCTTCTATTGTCACTCCAGGCAGTATTGTGACATTTCCACCTATCCACACATTATCACCTATGGTAATCGGCTCTGCCCATTCCACGCCGGTGTTGCGAAGTGCTGGGTCGAGAGGATGGCATGCCGTATATAAACTGACATTCGGGCCGATGAAAACATTGTTTCCAATATAGACTTTGGCTTCGTCAAGAATCGTGAGATTAAAGTTGGCAAAAAAGTTATCGCCAATGTATATGTTGCATCCGAAGTCGCATCGAAACGGTTGGTTGACATGGATATTCTTACCGACTGACCCAAGAAGATTTTGCAACATGGTTGTGCGCATGTCTGTCATGTCGGGATGTGAATTGTTGAACTGCCATATCAGTGCCCGTGTCGCTTGCAGTTTTTCCTGAAATCCGGGATGCGTGGCTTCGTAAATTTCACCGTCGAGCATCTTTTGCCATTCTACACTGAAATCAGATGTCATAATGTATGAGATGATTGATTTTTGATGGACGCGATGATCTCTAATGCCTCTTTGCGGCCGTAGTCAACTTTATCTGGGTAATGGGCATCGCTGTTGACGACAATTGGGATGTTGAGGTTGATAAGTTGTTGCAGTATAGGCTTGGATGGAAATAGTCGATCATATTCAGGCAATGCTTTTGTATTGACTTCGGCGATTATGTCGCTTTGGGATATTACATCAATTAGATGCTTGGTCAGAGCTATATACCAAGACTGGTTTTCTATGCCCGGAGAATATCGTGATGCGTTGTGGGCAATTTTATCAAGATGTCCGATTATGTCAAATCCACCAAGTTCGACCATTTTGATAGATTGAGTAAAAAAAGTTTCAACTACATATCGTATGTCGTCGGCGAATTTAGTACGCATGTTGTTACTGAATCTTTCAAAATTACCATCGCAGTCGATCCATTCTCCATCGCGTGTCGGAACGAAATGTACAGAACCTATGCGGTAGTCGAGCGGGTATGACTGAAACAGGTCGGACGACGGCCCCCATGAGGGAGATATGTAGTCAATCTCCATAGATGCATACAGATGCATCGAGTCGCCATAAATATCACGCAGTCGCTTTACTTCTTCGAGATATTGCGTTACGCTCTCCTGAGGCATGTTGCACGACGATACAACGTTGATGGGAGAGTGGGGCGAGAACCCCCAGTGCAGAAATCCTTGACGGCAGGCTTCTTCTGCCATCAGGTGCATTGGAGCGCGCCCGTCGCAGAATTGAGTATGAGAATGAAAGTTGTAGCGGTCGGTAGTCTCTATGATGCTTTTTAGTTCCATGAAAGATTATGTGCTGTCAGTTGATCTCGGCACGAATTATTTCGTTGGACTTTTGTTTCAGAGCTTCGCGATTTGACAGAAGTGTATTTTCAAGTTCTTCAATATCGCCCGATACGCGGGTGTCACCATTACTGTATTGCTTACGCAACAGCATCAGCTTTTTACGTGTCAGATTGTCTTGCGATTTCATATCGAGGTATTCAAGCATGAGATCGCGTGCGACAGGAGAGTTGAAATCGTTCCAGTAGCGGTATACGTTACCGCCCGGCATTGCAAATTCAAAATCAGGGGTTTTTACTGTTTTCTCCGATGATATTTCGTCAAGGGATGCCAGCAAGCCGGAATAGTCTGCTCCTTCAGGCCACGTGTCACGGTATGATGTCAGTTTAGCTTTGTTTGCCAGATCAGGCTCGTCTGACGGATAGTTTACACGTAATTCCTGTGGAATGAATTTGTATATCGTTACACTGTCTTCAATCTGGTTGCGGTCGGTGGCCCACCATCCAATACCGGTGATTTCGTCGATAGCAAGCATATAGTCGTCGTAGGGAGAGTTGTATGGCATTCCGATATTTTGTGGGGTGAGATATGTGCCGTCGTCGTTCTGACGTGTCATGAAAATATCATATCCACCAAGCGAACCCTCACCATTGTTGGCATAGTAGAGCGTTACTCCATCTGACATAAGAAACGGGTAGTTGCTGTCGCCGCCATTAAAATTTAGGTTTGCGCCTAACGTATGAGGCTGCTCCCATTTGCCTCCGACCATTTTGGCAGATTGTACCAGCTGATAGTTGTCATTCTCATCAGGAGCGGCCCATATCATCAGCTCTTTAGATTCAGGCATATAAACTACCGCGTCGTCGATGGCTCTTACCCCTTCGGGCAATTCTTCCCGCCCGTTAAGCGAACCGGCTTCGGGAGTCAGCTTGTATTTTCTGAAAAAATCTTCTTTTGCTACGGTTACACTGTCAATGACGGTAATTTTCTGTACGCCATCCATCATCGGACGTGCTATTGTCAGGCGGCGTTCAAGTTCCTCGACTTCAGCCGACGGAGTGCGCTTGTTGCGTTTCATGGCACTGTAATATTCGTCGAGATATTCGCGGGCATCATCAAAATTGTAGGCATCGATGGCAATCTCTGCGAGATAGCGTGGCGATTCAAGTACTTTTCGCTCACTTGCTTTTTTAAGATATGGAATAGCTTTTTCAGGCTCTCCGGTACGAAACAGACACACACCGACCCAATGGTTCAACGATCCGTCTTTTGGCTTGGCCTTCAATGCTTTTTGAAATGCAGGAAGTGCTTGTTCGTAATCTCCGTCGAGATATAATTTTTTTGCCTCGTCAAGAGTCATGGCTGCCACGCTAATCGAGATTGCCGAAAGCGTCAGTGCCAGAATCATTGAGGTCGTCTTCTTCAGTTTCATATGATATGGTAGATATTTTGCCAAGTACAAAGATAACAACAATTTCAAGTACAACAAAATTTTATACGGTGAGGTTTTCGATGGCAAGTTTTCTATCGGAGTATCAGCCGCCTGGAGCCGGTCAGTGCATCCTCAAGAGAGTCGCTATCCGATACGATGAATAATCGCGGAGTCCTGACACGAGGAAACCGGTTGAAGTATTGATGTGTGCTATGATACCATTCAACACTTTTGCTTTCAAATCCTTTTTCAAAGCTCTCTTTGAGTATGTGTAGGCGCGTCGATACTATACATGCAATGCCTGTAGCGCCATTTTTAAGTCGAATGACACATACATAGTGACTGCGGCTGGCATCGTCGCTGTTGCGCTCTGATTCGGACAGACGGGATGAAATCGTGATATGACGATGGTGTATGCGGTTGATTTTTTCCATCACTGCTTTAAACATGAAGCCATGTGCCGAGGTGTCGGTATAGCCGTTGTGGTGAATGAGCAGATGTATCATTTCGTGAATTACGACATCTTCCCACACAGATACCTCCCGATCGAAAACGCAACTTAATCCCAGCTGAAAATCGCTGTACGATTTTTCCCCGGTCAGACTACGATTGACACGAAACCGCAGTTGTCCGAATCGCGACCTGTTGCGGTTAATGACGAATCGCGGTTCTGGTAGTTTGTCTTTGAATATAGTATGGTTGAAGTGATGAAAGCGTTGAGAAAGAAATTCGAGTGTAGGTCGCATTTGTCTGGAGAGAATAAACGCGCTCTTGCCGACAACCGACAAGAGCGCATATCGTGTTTATTTATGTGTAAAGTATCAGTTGATAAGGGCGTGTCCGGTCATTTCTTTGGGCTGCGGGATACCCATGATTTTCAGCATGGTGGGCGCCACATCAGCCAAAATGCCATTTTCCACGGTTGCATCCTGACGTGAGGTTACGTAGATGCATGGTACCGGATTGAGTGAATGGGCAGTGTTGGGAGTGCCGTCGGCATTAACTGCATTGTCGGCGTTACCGTGGTCAGCAATGATAATAACCTCGTAGTCTGCCGCTTTGGCCGCTTCCACAGTGTCGCGTACACACTCATCTACTGCTTTTACTGCTTTTTCGATAGCATCATATACACCGGTGTGTCCTACCATATCGCCGTTAGCGTAGTTGACAACGATGAAGTCGTACTTTTCGCTCTTGATTGCTTCTACAAGTTTGTCTTTTACTTCGTAGGCCGACATTTCGGGCTTGAGGTCATACGTAGCAACCTTCGGAGAGGCAACAAGTATTCGTTCTTCACCTTCGTAGGGAGCTTCACGTCCTCCGTTGAAGAAGAATGTTACATGAGCATATTTTTCGGTTTCAGCGATATGAAGCTGTTTCTTATTGAGCGACGATAGATATTCGCCAAGGGTGTTGTTGACATTTTCCTTGTCAAAAAGAATGTGAACACCTGTAAACGAGGCATCATATGGAGTCATACAGTAGTACTGCATACCGGGTATAGTATGCATGCCTTCTTCCGGCATATCCTTCTGGGTAAGGACAGTCGTAAGTTCTTTTGCGCGATCGTTACGGTAGTTGAAGAATATTACGACATCGTCGGCTTTAATAGTGCCGTCGACATTGGCGTTGACAATTGGCTTGATAAACTCGTCGGTGATGTCTTCATCGTATGACTGCTGTACTGCAGCAACCATATCTGAGGCTTTTTTACCCTCTCCGTTGACGAGCATATCGTATGCAATCTTAACGCGTTCCCAGCGCTTGTCGCGATCCATGGCATAGTATCGACCGATGATTGATGCTACTTTTCCGGCAGACTTGGCTGTATGCTGTTCGAGCTTTTCGATAAAGCCTTTGCCTGAATGTGGATCGGTGTCCCGGCCATCCATGAAGCAATGTATATAAACTTTTTCCAGTCCGTACTCTTTCGCTATGTCGCAAAGAGCAAAGAGGTGGTCGAGCGAAGAGTGTACGCCGCCGTCTGATGTCAGCCCCATGAAATGCATGGCTTTTCCTGACTGTTTGGCATATGAGAAAGCGTTGATGATTTCCGGGTTCTTAAGTATCGAACCGTCTTTGCACGCTTTATTGATTTTTACAAGGTCTTGATATACAATGCGACCGGCGCCGATGTTGAGGTGCCCTACTTCCGAATTGCCCATCTGACCGTCGGGTAATCCGACATTTTCGCCAGATGCCTGAAGTGATGAGTTGGGATATGTTTTCAGCAGATAGTCCCAGTAGGGAGTAGGAGTTGAGTATATGACATCTCCGTGATCGTGTTTGCCGATTCCCCAGCCGTCGAGGATCATCAGCAGTGCTTTTTTTGCCATAACTATAGCGGTATTATTTATTCTTCGTTTTTCTTTTCAGTGTCGGCCTCTTCTTTCTTTTCGTCTTGATCAGCAAAGTCGGTGATGCCGGCGGCGATCAGAATATTGTACCAGGCGTAAAGTTTTTTGATGTCGTTGGTGTATACACGTTCATCATCGAATGATGGCAGTACTTCCTTGAAGTAAGCGCGTATGGCAGCATCATCCTCAAATGCTTTTACATCGATGGCTTTTCCTTCTGCTTTGTTCTTGAGTGAGGTAAGTACATCCGACAGAGGTACATCGTCTTCGAGCGTATACATGGCAATATCTCCGAGCGAGATAATTTTGTCATGACTGTAGGCAGGAAGGCGCTTGCCGTTTACGAGAGATTCTACAATCAGCATGTTTTTGCCCTGGCTGACAAGGCGGTAGAGACCGGGTTTGCCTGAAATGGCAAGAATTCGTTTCAACATATTATGTAAGATTTATATGCGGTGATTTGATGCAAAATTACTCATTATGGTGGAAATATCCTAATTTGCAGCGAGCAGATTATCGGCGTACTCATCAAGGAGAGCCAGAGAAATGACTTGATCTACGGTTGAAACGTAGTGGAAAGTCAAACCTTCGATATATCGAGGTTCGATGTCTGCGATATCTTTTTGGTTTTGTTCAGAAAGAATGATTGTATTAATACCTGCGCGTTTGGCCGCAAGTATTTTTTCTTTGATACCTCCTACCGGAAGTACTTTGCCGCGCAGTGTAATTTCTCCTGTCATAGCCATGCGAGGCAAAACTTTACGACGGGTGAAAGCTGATGCAATAGCTGTGGCCATAGTTATACCTGCCGATGGTCCATCTTTCGGGATGGCTCCTTCGGGAACATGGAGATGCAGACGGTACTGCTCGAATAGCTTTTCATCTATATTTAATGATGCGGCGTGCGAATGTACCCATTGCAAGGCAATAGCAGCAGATTCTTTCATTACATTGCCAAGATTGCCTGTCAATGTGAGTTTGTCTCCGGTGCCTTTAGACAGTGAGGCCTCGATAAACAGTATTTCGCCACCTACGGCAGTCCATGCCAGTCCGGTGACAACTCCGGCGAAATCATTGCCCTCATAGCGATCGCGGCTGAAACGGGCGATTCCGAGGTATTGCGGCAGATTTGTCGGAGTGACTTTCTGGAATTTATCTTTGGAATCTTTTACGATTTCAAGCACACGTTTGCGGGCTATTTTGGCGAGTTCCTTGTTGAGTTGACGTACACCGCTTTCGGCTGTATAGCGCTCTACTATATCTGCTATTGCTGCGTCAGCAACTGAAAATTCACGAGCCGACAGACGGTATTGTTTGCGCAGACGTGGTATCAGATGCCTCTTTGCTATCTCTACCTTTTCCTCAATGAGGTAGCCGGGTATCTCGATTATTTCCATACGGTCGAGAAGCGGTTGTGACAGAGTCGAGAGTGTGTTGGCTGTCGCAATAAACAATACGTTCGACAGATCGTAGTCTACATCAATGTAGTTGTCGTGAAAGCGGCAGTTCTGTTCAGGGTCGAGTACCTCCAGCATTGCCGCAGATGGGTCGCCTTTGAAGTCTGCTCCGATTTTGTCAACCTCGTCAAGCAGTATGACAGGGTTGGAAACTCCTGCGCGTCGCATTGCTTCGATAATGCGTCCGGGCATTGCTCCTATGTATGTCCGTCTGTGACCGCGGATTTCAGCTTCGTCATGTAGACCGCCGAGCGATACGCGTTGGAAAGGAAGTTTCAGAGCGTCGGCAATTGATTGCCCGATAGATGTTTTTCCGACTCCGGGAGGTCCGACAAGACATAGAATAGGCATTTTACCCTCGGGATTGTGCCACATTGCCGCCAGTTGCTCGATTATACGCTCTTTTACTTTTTCAAGTCCGTAGTGGTCGTGTTCAAGGGTTGCCGATGCCGCTTTAAAATCGGTACTCATCTGTGCGTGCTTATTCCAGGGCAGATCGAGAAGCGTTTCAAGGAAACTATATTGTACATTGTATTCCGGACTCTGTGGATTGAGTCGTGAGAGTTTGTTGATTTCCTTGTCAAATGTCGACATGATGTTGTCGGGCAACTGCATCGCGATAGCTTTTTGACGCAGTTCGTCGATTTCGTCATCAGAGTCGCCATATAGTTCCTGCTTAATGACTTCCATCTGGTTTTGTAGAAAAGCCTGACGGTGTTGTCCTTCAAAACGGGCTTTGGCACGTTCTTTCAAAGTGCGGTTGTACACATCGATTTCCTGCTGGTCGCGAAGAAGGTCTTCAAGACTTTCTGCCCGCAGTCGCAGATTGTCGGTAAGTAGCAGCTCGGTTTTGATTTCAGACGATACCGGCAACTGGGTAGCAACCAGATTTATGAGCGATACACCATCGGGTATCTGGCGTAGATTGTGACTGAAATCCTGTGCGCCATCGATATCCTCAAGTAATGTAAGTGTGATATTTTTGATACGCTCGACTGCAGTCTGAAACTTTTTGTCGTTTTTACGTGGTACGGATTCGTGCATCATTGTTACAGCAGCGATGGGTTCGTAGTTGTCAATGGGTGCAAGGGTAGGGTCGCCCGGTCCGTCCACCAAAAATTTTTCAAACGACCTTAATATGGCTGTATTCGTTCCATCAGGAAGTGTAATGACTTTTAATACTTCTGCCGTCACGCCGACGGATGAAATATCGGTATACGTCGGCTCTTTGACTTCAGGATCAAGCTGGCAGCATACTCCGATTAAATATCTGTTTTCTTCGGCATCCTTGAGTAGACGTAAAGATTCTTCCCTGACGATAGTCAGCGGAATGGTGACTTTTGGGAAAAGCACGAGATTTTTTGTCGGCAATATTGGCAGCGAATTTAACTCCGGTGCTGACAGTGGTTTCTGTCGGTCAAGTTCGATGGAACCAACTGAAATTATATGCGGTTCTTCGTTGTTTATTTTACTCATTTGGTTAAGTACGTTGAATATGAGTCAGACACAGATTCTATCAGCAAAGGTTGTGCCAAAAATTTATTGTGTCAGTAAAAACTTTTTAAAGGCCGGATATGTGGCGTTGATGCGAATGGGCTTTATTTCTGATGGAGTAATATTTTGCTTTTGATGCGGAAATACTTCCGGTCCGAGTAGCGACGTTAAGGTGTTGTGCGATTTATCCGGTGAGGCTGTCGATAGGAATACTCCTGTCTGGTCTGGCTTTAGATTTTCGCGCAAGGCCTTATATGCAACAGCCGAATGCGTGTCGAGCAGACATCTGTGTGTCTGGTATAGTTGCTTTATGGTGAGTAACGTTGATTGTTCGTCGACAACGGCACTTGAAATTTCGCTACGCATAAGTGATAGATCCCCATCATAAAGTTGTAGTAGTCGCGGTAGATTGGATGGAGAGCCTACGTCAAGGGCATCTGACGCTGTTGCTACAGTAGGAAGTTTTGTGTCAATTCCTGTAGTAAGGAATCGGTTGAACGGACAGTTAATGTTTTCTGCGGCTATGAATCGGGCTACCGGTAGACCCATCTTTTTTGCCATAACACCGGCACACAGATTGCCGAAATTTCCTGATGGAACGGAGAAACACAATGGGCGGGCAGCGACATCGTTACGCATAAGTTGTGCGTATGCCCAGAAGTAATAGAGCGTTTGTGGCAGAAGCCTGGATATGTTGAGCGAGTTGGCCGACGAAAGAGTTTTTTCAGATGTAAGTTCGTTGTCGGAAAATGCTTGCTTTATGATCGACTGGCAGTCGTCAAATGTTCCATCTATTTCTACCGGAATGATATTTGAGGCCTTGCAGCCGGTAAGAGAGAAGCTGATACGGTTGCTCCGTTTCGCCGGATACAATATATATACTTTTATCCCTTCGACATCGGCAAATGCTCTAACTATTGTTTCCAGTGCCGGACCTGCGGTTGCTGCGAGCAGATTTATCGTGTTGTCGGAACTGTCTTCGCGGAAATAATTGAGTAATTGTGCGAGAAATCTCACACCTATGTCTTTAAACGATTGCGACGGGCCATGATATAGTTCGAGCGACCATATGTTGTCATCGATCTGCTGGAGCGGTATGTCGAACGATAGAGTCCGGTTGACTATGGTCTGCAATGTTGTCGAATCGATATCTCCGCCGAACAGCTGATTGGTAACTACAAAAGCAATATCGTGTAGCGAGAACTCTGCAAGATGACGATAGAGAGCGTCGGGTATGCGAGGTATATGTAGCGGCATGTATAGTCCCCCGTCGGGAGCCTGGGGATTTAGTGTCGCATTCCTCAAGTGGGCGCGTAGACCGGTGTTGTTTAGTGAATAAAATATCATATGTCCAGATTGAAGCAGCAATCGTGGGCTGTCTGGATAGCTTGAGTGAGATTTTGTTTTGGAACAACGAATGACAATGTCGTGTCTGACGCGCCTTGAGAATAACCTGAAATTGGAATGTTCTCTTCTGCCATTGACGAAACAAGTGCTGACGCTAATGGTGTCGCGCTCTTCATGTTTTGTCCTACGATGGCTACGGTAGACATGTTTTCGGTAATGATGAGTTGGTCGATATCGCCGGCGGAGAGCTCCGGTGCAAATTCTTCTTCAAGAGCTTTCAGTGCGCGTTGTGAGTCATTGACATTGACAGCGAGCGACAGCTTTCCTCGGCCTGGGGTGCGGCTCGATGAGAAAACCGAGATTCCTGCTCCGGCACATGCATTGAAGGCTCGTGTGGCAATCTGCGGCATATTGAGGCCTTGACGGGTGGCTGATATCTGAATGAGCGGAGTATCCGCAATTGACGACACCCCTTTGTATGGCATTCCGGCTGCTTCTGATTTATCGTCGGGCGTATCGCTTATCGTGGTGCCTGGAGCTATCGGGTTGAAGGTGTTTTTGATTACAATCGGTATGGCCCGGTTGAATACAGGATATATTGTAGGCGGATACACTACTTTTGCTCCGAAATTACATAGCTCCATAGCTTCGGTGAACGACAGGCGGTCGATTACCTTGGCTTGCTTTATGATACGTGGATCGGCAGTCATAAAGCCGTCGACATCTGTCCATATCTCCAGTATATCGGCGCCAAGTGATGCTGCAAGTATGGCTGCCGTATAGTCAGACCCCCCTCGTCCGAGGTTTGTTATGTGTCCCTGGTTGTCTTTTGATATGAAGCCCGGAACTACAGTCACATCTGACGGTAGTGTACTGAATGTTGCTGCAATTAACGGCTGTGTTGATGCGTCATCAAGAATGTGTTTTCCCCATTGGTCGGTGGTGCGGATAAAATCAAGGCTGTCGCGGCGCACTGCTCCGTTGATGATCGATGTCACGATGACCGACGAAATCCGTTCTCCGTATGAGACAATGGTGTCGAGAGTGCGGTCGCTGAGATCGTTGATCAGCGACACTCCGAGATACAATTGGCCAAGCTCTTCGAGCAAGGGCATTACGGCTGAAAGGACTTCGTAGCGTTTGTCGGTAGGTACAATGCCATCGATTACGTTGCGATGACGTTCGACTATGGCTGCGTAGGTGTCTGAATATCCATTGTCACCTGATGCCGCTTGACGTGCTGTGAGAATAAGTTTGTCGGTAATGCCTCCAAGTGCCGACACAACTACTATGACGGGTTCGGTGGCAGACTCTACAATCGACTTTACGTTGCGCAGAGAGTCGACTGTGCCGACCGATGTGCCACCAAATTTTAGTACTTTCATTTTTTGCTGTTATAATATGCAAAGTTAAGCATAAAACTGCAGATGCGATAATCTGGATAATATTAATTAGAACTTTTTAAGTCTAAAACTTTCGGAAGCTGATAGTGGCGTAGTCCGAGGCCAATACCATATGCTTTGAGTTTAGTTGGGCTATTGTAAATACCGGAGTCGCCGAGTTTATGCCCAGATTGTTTATTGCGGCTACACTCTCTTGCGTGGTGAGGTATGGAAAATTGATGTGTAGCTGGTTGTCTGTCTTTACGAGTTCGCCGGTTGTAATAATGCCACCGCCATGTTTCAGCTGTATCAGGTTTCGGTATATGGCATAATACAACTGGTCGGGTTGTTGTTCTTCTCCAGTCTCATTTATGACTAATGAAGTTATTTGCCACAGTCCGTCAAGGTCTCCGTTGGTTGGTGCTACACGGCAGCCGGTAAGTGATATGGCAAATATTGCGACCGTCAGTATGTAGTAGTTTAGTCGTTTCATTTTATTATACCAGTCTTTTTTATAGTTATCATTGCACCGGCACTATGCCCTATGAGATTCCCACGGTCGACAGCCACAGCAACTGATGCCTGAAGACCTGATACCCGACCTATTGGAGCTGTCAGTTCGAGCATGGTGTTGAGGCTTGATTTTACGTTTTTATATGGTGCTCCATATGTGCCCCACGATTGCGTATATGTGAACAGCAGGCGGTAGGATAGCCATTTGCAGGGGTCTCCGCTAATACCGAAGTGATTGGCTATAATGCGGTTTGAATGGAATTCAATTTCTCCGTTCTTATTGTATATGGGTGATGTCAGCAAAGGATTACCTATTCCCATGCCCCAGTGTTGCCAACCGCCAAACGAGCCGTGGTTATAGTAATTGTCGAGTCCGGAAATCTGTACATCTATGACTGAATTGTGATCCCAGTATACGGGCCCGGATTGAAATTTGGTGTAGAGGTATTCGTAGACGAAGTTAGATATTACCGGATTGGTCGGCGGCGTTATCTGGAATCCAAGCAGCCCATCTTTCCAAGGATAATCGAAAAACATCATTGAGTGATCTTCAAAGAAGTGTTCGTAGTAAGTTTTCAATGTCCATCCGGATACAGGTGCATAGGTTACGGCTGCTTTCCATGCACCAAGATGGTTTCCAAATACGTTCTGCTGGTCAGATGTCGGCGATGATGAGCCGCCGGCAAGCGCGAAGATTGCACGTAGATAATCTTTGAACGAATGTGGGAATTTAATCACATCATTGCCGGGATTGACTCTCTCTCCTCCGAATTGAGCTGCCATTTCAAGTCCACCTTCTATCGCCCAGTTGCGGTCGACCATATTGCTTATGCGGAAAAACAGCGATTTGCTGTGATACAGTATATTCTGGTAATAACAGTGGTTGGTTGGTCCTGCAAAATCGCGCTGCCAGTTGTCGTCGGTAAAGCGGCCGAATGCGACATGACCTTTTACTGCAAGCCAATTTTTTGTACCCGGAATTGCTGTGTATTCAGGTATTCCTATGCGTATCTGCGGTATGGGACGGGCATTGTTGCTATGAAGCAGGTCGCCGCTCGACAGGCTTTCGTCGGTGAATCCGGATTTAAATTCTTTGCTGCCGGCCATCAGTCCGAGGCACCGGTAACGGAGATCGACATAGAGCTGTTGGATAATGAAGTGTGACGTATAGCCGTAGGGTATGGCAATGTCGGCTCCGGCGCCCCATTTGAATTTTCGGTCAGTGGTGTCGAGATCTGCGAAAAAACCGGCTCGTAGATATCCGTTGCTCTTTTTTATTGAAGAAAGTCCATATTGATTGTTCATGAGCCAGAACGGAGTATTCTCTCCCGACGATAATGAGGCTCGCCCTTCGGCCGAGTATCTTAATTGACCATGATCAAAACTCCAGGCACACAAAGCCGGAATGCATAATATCAGGGGAAGTAGTAACCGCTTGGTGGTAGTACGCATCTAATTTTTGGAAATGATATATAATGAGTAATATTAGCGCAAAGTTACGAGAAATTGTGCTTATATACAATATTTATATTGTAATAGGATGTGTGATAGGAGGGAGGGGTGCCGAAGATATCTTTTTTACTGATTTATGTGTCGTCTGATTGGAGAAAACTTGAGGTTTTACAGCTCTGTAATAGGAATGTAACCGTTTTGTTTACGCATTAAATGTTGTGGTGTTTTGGTGTATATGTTTGTGGTTTAGAAAATTATGTGTGAGTTGTGGTTGCCAGTAGAATAAAATATATGTAAAAAATGATGGAAAATTTCCATAATTTAAAGAAAATGTGTACCTTTGCATCGCAAATTTGAAATCAAACAATTTAAATTTTATAACTATGTCAGAAATTGCATCTCGAGTAAAGGCTATCATCGCCGACAAACTCAATGTTGATGAAAACGAAGTAACAGAAACCGCAGAAT
>CAZOCO010000039.1:0-17680 GCA_964578325.1 uncultured Muribaculum sp. | reverse complement strand
CCCGGTATATAGTTTGAAGTATGATGTCAAACTGCGCACCGACATATTCATCCTCCTGGCAAGCGCATCAACTGATATTGACTCACCGATATCGTCATGGCTCCAATCCTTTGATGTTTCGACCTCAATGTTGCGAAGCAAGTCACATAGCCTCGCAACAATATCCGGATGGATGTGAGTACCCATGTTATCCCTTTACTTCCTTTAAATCTTTTGGTTTGGCAGAATAGTCTTTAGTTGAGATGCCATTGAGGTCTATGTCAGTATAGAAGTACCTATACGTGTATTCTAGTGTGTCTGGTTCTTCATTTAATACCGATAATCCAATTCTTTGAGCCCAAAATGCTTTCCTATCCGAAAGCTTATCTACCGGAATATTAATCCATCTCTTGGAACGATATAGCTTCGACGATTCTTCTTGGACTGATTTTTCCACAATAACAGGATAATTTTCTTTATCCGAACCAAAGGCATCAAATTTATCCCATAATTCATTTACCACCTTTTGCGGTCCCCATATAGGCTTGGCATCTTTTGCATCAAGAGACATAATGGCTCTGATTAGAACGCCGCCAAACAGAGGACTGTGCAATAACTTATATTCCTCTTTCTTACTTTCGTCCAACTCCATATCTCGGCTTTCAAAAGTCAGGTCAACACCACTCTGATGGAAAAACCATTGACCGGCTTTAGTAATGCGTGGATAGGTGATAATATCCTTGTGGTCGTTGGTATAGAGATAGAACTCTATCTCCACAATGGCGTATCGTCTGTTCCCTTTTTTAATAATGTGGTCACGCATTAACGACATCGCTATATCAGTAAACGATTCGGGACCTTGTATATCAGCAAGTAAATTCTGAAGATTGATTTTATCCATAATGAGGTATTCTATTGAAACCTAACGATCAAGATTTTAAACTTAATATACGAAAGCGGGGCGTAAGAGCTGTGACACCATTAAATATTGCAATACTATACACTGGTTTTATACTACTTTTTTTTTACAATTAGGCCTATTTTTCAAACTCCTATTGGCTCAAAGGAGAGAATTTATGTTTATATGCAGAAACGTGAGCCAACTATGCCACGTCTTGATTTGAAAGTCGTAGGAAACCATTTAAGCAGATGTAACGATAGTAGCCCACGCTATATGCATGAGAACCACTATGCTATCTCTTGCACTGATTCTTGAATTTCATACGTTCACAAATCACAAGATAAGCATAAGGCTTCTTATTTTTCCAAAATGTCTCGGAGAAGCTGATTCCTTTCCGACTGCAAAATTACACAAAAATCATGAAACGTCTGATACATAGAGGGCAAAATAATAATGAAATAGGAATTTTTCGCAACCGTAATAAAAAGACAACTGGGGCACGAGAGCACAAAATTAAAACCGTCATGCCACAGTAATTTATGTTTCTATCGCGAATGGACTATATCAACAAACCCGGACTACAGGAATGCCTAACAGGAACGCGATTTTCTCTATTGTTCCGGCTAAATGACCGATACCGATTGCCGTATGGTGAGAAGGACCGGCTTTGCTCCATTTATCCATAAACTCGCGTGCGCTTATAGGAAAACGATAGCGCGAATTTGTATTACCGATCTGGAGTGTAGGTCCATCAACAGACTCTCCTTCAGCGGTCAAAAGGAATACGCCATCACGCCCCTCACATACAGAAAGGAATGTTACCGGGCCGTGTTTTACTGTCATCTGAATAGAGAGTCCTTTACCTGGTTTACCATGATATACTGGTAGCGGCACCAGTTTCACACGGCCTTCTGCAATCGCAAAATGAGCCGGGCCATCGTGTCCCCACAAGACTACATCATCAGTAAAGTCCATAGCATACGGTTCGGAGAACGAGCCACCGGCACCAAGCAAAGACATGATTTTCATTGCCTGCACGTTTTTTACCTCACATTCGCCGGCAACAGGAATTTCACGACCTGTAAGCAAAGTATTACCGGCAATAACCGACGTCACGATATCTTCGTAATCATTACCGTTGAAACCCTCATAATAATATGCCATTGAACCCAGTTTACGCTCCTCAACCAGTCGGTCAAGTGCTACGGAAGTTCTGGCAGCACGATCAAGTTCATACTCGTCACATTCAGCCACCACATCAAATTTTTCAGCAAATTCTTTCCGTTTAGCTTCAAGTTGTGCCGGTGTAACATCATCGCGATATGCCTTAAGTTCACACATTTCTATCTGCTCGATATGGGTACCAAACACGGCAGACTGCATGGTAGTATCTGTATAAACATCAAGCATACCGCCATAATAATGTCCGAGAATACCCATACGGTTGTTTCGCATACCTTCTACAACACGGGCTGCATCGATCCACTCTCCCACCTGCTGCCACACTCGCTCTTCGCCAAGCCATCCGGTAACGACTTCATATTTAACTCCGGCACGATTGAACACACAACATAATTCAGGGACTGTACATGCCTGACAATGCGCCAACCATTCTCCTGTCATCCGACCTCTGTCGCCCATGCCGTTGATAAAGTCATAGTCAATAGCTGCTACTGGTTGAAGATTAAGTATTACTACAGGTACACCGAGCCGTTTTACCACCGGTAACACAGTTGAAGACAAGGCATAAGTAGAGATAAATATAAACAGCATCCCGACATTTTCACGATGAAGAATATCGGCCGACTCTATTGCTTTTTCCGGAGAATCTACCAGTCCGACATCTTTCACATCGGCGCCGGCATCGCAAAGTTTATTATTAATGTCGGACATATACGACACAAGACGGTCATATAAACCATCGAACTGCGGCCAATAAGTATTGAGACCAACACCCATCAGGCCTACTTTTACTTTAGTCTGCATGAGATAATATTATGTGATATGGTTTTGATTTTGATCTTGACGAGACAAAGATACGCAAAAAAAGTGATTTTTTAGTATCTTTGCAGTACATATGGAATCTATCAGACAAATATTCAAAATAGGATATGGCCCGTCGTCAAGCCATACAATGGGGCCGAGGAAAGCTTCAGAAAGGTTTTTGAAAGAATATCCTGAAGCATCATCATACGAAGTAACACTATATGGCTCATTAGCAGCAACCGGAAGAGGGCACCTCACCGATGTCGCCATACTTGATATACTTTCTCCGCAAGCGCCTACCGAAATAAAATGGCAGCCCGACATATTTCTGCCTTTTCATCCCAACGGAATGACATTCAAAGCAATTGGCAATGAGGGTGAAACCCTGGGCGAAAAAACATATTTTTCTATAGGCGGTGGAGATATTTTGGAAGAAGGAGAATCTCGCGCCCCATCGAAAAATATTTATGATATGTCCAAAATAGCCGACATACAGCGATGGGCAGAAGAAACCGGACGATCCTATTGGGAATATGTCGACATATCTGAGGGCCCGGAAATATGGGATTTTGTTGCAGAAGTATGGAGCGTAATGAAAAGTGCCGTGGAACGCGGCATCGAGGCTGAAGGCGTACTGCCGGGAGGACTTGGCGTAAGGAGAAAAGCCGTCAGCTATTACGTACACGCGTCAGGATACGCAAGTTCCCTGAAAAGTCGCGGCCTCGTATATGCCTATGCACTCGGAGTATCGGAAGAGAACGCTGCAGGAGGAAAAATCGTAACCGCACCTACTTGTGGATCATGTGGTATAGTACCAGCAGTACTCTACCATCTTCACACTTCAAAAGGATTTACCGAACAACGAATATTACGTGCTCTCGCTACAGCCGGACTATTCGGGAATGTTGTAAAGCACAATGCCTCGATATCCGGGGCAGAAGTAGGCTGCCAGGGAGAAGTCGGAGTGGCGTGTGCTATGGCAGCCGCTGCTGCGAGTCAATTATTCGGTGGGACACCGGCACAAATCGAGTATTCGGCCGAAATGGGGCTTGAACATCACCTCGGACTGACGTGCGACCCCGTGTGTGGTCTGGTACAGATACCGTGTATCGAGCGTAATGCCTATGCCGCAGCCCGCGCTCTCGATGCCAACCTATACGCGACTTTTTCAGACGGACGTCATTCGGTTTCGTTCGACCGAATAGTAGAAGTGATGAAGCAAACCGGCCACGACCTTCCGAGCCTGTATAAAGAAACCGCACAGGGCGGACTTGCTGTAATAAAATAGCCTCCCATGCCATACATTGAATCATTGACGCTACTGTGTTTTCAACCATAATATTTTATTAAACGTTTTTATTTGTGTAAATTTGAAGTCAATATCTTCAATATTTACAACGACCACACTTATGAGACTAAAAACATATGCCCTACTGGCATCTTTGACACTTATGACACAAGCAAATAATTTTTCTGTAGCACAGACTGCAGATAATCCTTTCTATCAGGAATTCACAAATACACCCCATCAGACGGCGCCGTTCAACAGCGTAAAAAACGAACATTTTGAACCCGCAATCGACCGTGGAATGAAACTACAGCTTGACGAAATCGACCTAATAGTCAACAATCCCGCATCACCCACATTTGAAAACACAATCGTAGCACTTGAGCGTACGGGGGCCGATCTGAACAGAGTGCTGAATGTGTTCTATCCGTTACTGTCGGCCAACAGCGATGACGAGCTTATGGATATTTCTATGCGCGTTTCGGCAAAACTATCACAGCACTCCACAGGAATATCTCTGAATCCGGGCCTATGGAAACGCATAAAAGAAATATATGACCAACGGGATAATCTGAATCTTTCGAAAGAAGACGAAATGCTGCTTGAATCGACCTACAAGTCATTCGCACGTACCGGCGCCAACCTCGAAGGAGACGACCGCAACAAATATCGTGATCTTTCATCAAGACTGTCCGATCTGACTACACGCTTCGGTCAGAACGTACTCAAAGAGCTAAACACCTATGAGATCTGGCTCACCGCCGATGATCTGTCAGGTTTACCCGAAAGCTCAATTGATGCAGCAGCCAAAGCTGCCCGCGACAAAGGCCGCGACGGAGAATATCTGTTTACTCTCGCCCAGCCTACATATATGGCATTTATGAAATACAGCGACCGCGGTGATCTGCGCGAACGATTCTACCGCCTGTACAATGGCCGTAACATCAAAGGAGAATATTCTAATCTCGAAATTCTATCCGAGATAGCCGACACACGCCGTCAGATAGCCAATCTGTTCGGGTATGAAACATATGCTGACTACGCGCTCGAACGTACAATGGCCGAGAAAAAAGAAAATGTAATGTCGCTGCTCAATCAACTCACTGAAGCATACATCCCTGCCCAGCAACGCGAATTTAAGGAAATTGAGGAATTTGCAGCAAATCTCGAAGGGCATCCTGTTTCGCTGAACGCATGGGACTACAGCTATTATGCCAACAAACTCAAAGAATCCAAATACAGCTACAATGAAGAAGAGCTTCGTCCGTATTTTGAACTTTCAAATGTAATTAAGGGCGTTTTTGGTCTCGCTACAAAATTATATGGTCTGCAATTTACTGAAAATCCTAATATTCAGGTTTATCATCCAGACGTAAAAGCTTACGATGTCAGTGATTCCGACGGGAAATTCATCGGAGTTATATATACCGACTTTTTCCCGCGCGAATCCAAACGGCCGGGTGCTTGGATGACAGCATTCCGCGAAGAATATGAGGACGAGAATGGAACTCAAGTTAGACCCCATGTCACTATAGTGATGAATTTCACCCAGCCTACCGACACCAAACCGTCATTGCTGACTCCCTACGAAGTATCGACATTCCTGCATGAATTCGGACACGCATTGCATGGTCTGCTTGCCGATACAAAATACGCGTCATTATCCGGGACAAACGTGTATCGCGACTTTGTGGAATTA
Source organism: uncultured Muribaculum sp. (assembly GCA_964578325.1). Lineage (GTDB taxonomy): Bacteria > Bacteroidota > Bacteroidia > Bacteroidales > Muribaculaceae > Muribaculum. Next base: position 11,827 of record CAZOCO010000039.1, on the reverse strand, counting down.
CCATCACAGTTTAATGAAAACTATTTGCGACAGAAAGAATTCCTCGATGGATTTGCCACACACTATATAACAGGCGAACCCATTCCACAGTCATTGGTAGATAAGATTGCTGAAACATCTCAGTTTGGTGCTGGATATGCATGTCTGCGACAACTTTCATTTGGACTGACCGATATGGCATGGCATACCATTACAGCTCCGGTAACCGATCCCGTGGAATTTGAAATTAAAGCATCAGAGAAGGTCTCGATGTTTCCGGCAGTAGAAGGTTGTCTTTTCTCTCCGCAGTTCAGTCACATTTTCTCCGGAGGTTATGCAGCAGGATATTATAGCTACAAATGGGCTGAAGTTCTCGATGCCGATGCGTTCTCCGTATTTGAGAACAACGGGCTGTTTGATAAAGCTACAGCAAAATCGTTCCGAGACAACGTATTGTCTCGCGGTGGGACAGAACATCCTATGACTCTATATAAACGTTTCCGCGGCCAGGAGCCTACTATAGACGCACTTCTTAAACGCGACGGTATAACTCCTGACAATGCGACACTGCCCCAGCCCGTTCCTTCAAAAAAAGATTAAATAATGCAGAATCCTAACGACATTGACTTTTCGTCGTTAAGCGGACTTACTGATGCCGAAGTGACAATGAGCCGTGAGCAACATGGCTCAAACATTGTCACTCCGGCAAAGAAAAAACCTGTCTGGCTGCAATTCCTAAACAAATTCAGCGACCCGCTAATCATAATTCTAATGGTTGCGGGTTGTCTGTCTGTTGCAATATCTATATATGAATATATTGCGATAGACCACTCTATTACTGTTTTCTTTGAACCTACCGGCATATTTATCGCGGTATTGCTTGCCACCGGATTAAGTTTCATATTTGAATATCAAGCCGAAAAAGAATTTTCGATTCTTACAAGAATCAATGAAGAAGAACCTGTACAAGTAATACGCAACGGAGGAAATGTCACTACGGTTCCACGCCGCGACATAGTAGTCGGAGACATTGTCATTCTTAACACCGGCGATGAAATCCCGGCCGATGGCCGATTATTATCAGCGACAAGTCTGACCGTTGATGAATCGACACTTACGGGCGAACCATCGTGCGAAAAAACAACAGATCCGCAACACTTTGATAAAGAAGCGACATTCCAGTCTGACCACGTATTGCGCGGCACAAATGTGATGGAAGGTCACGGGGTGATGGAAACATTCGCCGTAGGAGATTCCACTGAAAATGGCAAGGTATTTAAATCTGTACAGATTGACAATACTGTCAAAACTCCGCTCAACGAACAGCTTGACAAGCTCGGATCTATGATAACTAATGTAGCCTACTCTATTGCAGCATTAATTATTATAGGCAGAATCGGAGTATACTTCATAAATATGGATTTCGAGTGGATAAGTTTCGTGACATATTTTCTCCAGACGGTAATGATTGCTGTAGCGCTTATCGCGGTAGCCGTACCTGAAGGACTTCCAATGGCAGTAACCTTAAGCCTCGCCTACTCCATGAAACGTATGCTTAAAAGTAATAATCTGGTGCGAAAAATGCATGCATGCGAAACGATGGGGGCTGTCACGGTAATATGTACCGATAAGACCGGAACTCTTACTCAAAACCGGATGCAAGTCAATGAAACAAACTTCTTTGGCCTGGATGAAAATGATCCCATAGTAGCTGAAAGTATTGCTATAAATTCTACCGCACAACTCGATTTTTCCAATCCGTCACATCCTAAGGCTCTGGGAAATCCTACCGAAGGCGCATTGCTTCTATGGCTTCATTCTCGCGGAATAGACTATCAGTCTATACGCCGATCTGCAACAATAGTATCGGAGCTTCCATTTACTACCGAAAACAAGTACATGGCAACTGTTGTCGATAATAAAGACAATAGCTATAAAATATATGTTAAAGGTGCCCCGGAGATAATACTGAAGATGTGCGATACCATACCGGAAAGTATGTCGCAGCAAAATATCGGGGATTTATTGCTATCGTACCAGAATAAGGGAATGCGTACGCTTGCTTTTGCCAGCATAAACATCCCTGCATCTGAAGCATTACCGATCTCTGACGGACGCATATCTTGTACCAATCTGCAACTGAATTGGATTGTGGCCATTTCAGATCCGATACGTACTGATGTTAAAGCTGCAATTGGAGAGTGTATCAGTGCTGGTATACGCGTGACAATAATAACCGGCGATACAGTGGCTACCGCTCGTGAAATTGCACGGGAAATAGGTCTATGGACTGAAAACGATACCGACACAGCAATAATCACAGGGACAGAGCTATCTGTAATGACTGACGAAGAATTATCGGCACGCGCAAATGAAATCAAGATTATTGCACGCGCCCGACCGATGGATAAGAAACGTTTTGTCGAAACTCTTGAAAGACTCGGAAACGTAGTAGCTGCGACGGGCGACGGAACTAACGACGCTCCGGCGCTGAAAGCGGCTCATGTCGGACTATCCATGGGAGATGGAACAGCTGTAGCCAAAGAAGCGTCTGATATAACTATTATCGACAACTCTTTTGCTTCGATACGACGTGCCGTGATGTGGGGACGATCGCTGTATAAGAATATCCAGCGTTTCATTCTGTTTCAGATGACAGTAAATGTCGCAGCTTGTCTCATTGTATTATGCGGCGCATTTATAGGCATGCAATCTCCGCTGACAGTCACGCAGATGTTATGGGTAAATCTAATAATGGACACATTTGCAGCAATGGCACTGGCATCACTCCCGCCTGAAGAATCTGTAATGAACGACAGCCCTCGACGCAGGTCTGCGTTTATTATCACTCCATCTATTTGGAAATTCATTATCGGCATCGGTATCAGTTTCTTTGCAGTTCTACTGGTAATTATGCTGTATTTCCAAAACCATGACATCTTCCCCGACCCGGCAACAAACATCGGTACAGCAGAGCGCATGTCAACCTACGAGCAGTCATTGTTCTTCACAATATTTGTCTTTCTGCAATTCTGGAATTTATTTAATGCCAAAGCATTCGGCACGGATATTCCGGCATTCAACATGAAAGGGTGTCGCGGATTCACTGTTATCCTTAGCATAATATTTTTCGGACAGATTGCCATTGTCACACTCGGTGGAAAGTTCTTCAATGTATGTCCGTTGCGGATTTACGATTGGATTGCCGTGATTACACTGACATCAATTGTCGCTATTAGCGGCTGTATTATACACTACTTCACAAAAAAACGCCAGATATGCCGAAAGTAAAAATTGAACCGACATGGGAGACAGCTCTACAAGCTGAATGGGACAAGCCATATTTCGTAGCACTGACAGATTTTGTGCGCAATCAATATGCGACACCTGGCAATGTGGTGTATCCTCCTGGAGGTAAGATTTTCGCGGCATTTGATGCGTGCCCATTCGATAAAGTAAAAGTCGTGATTATCGGTCAGGATCCGTATCATAATGTTGGTCAGGCTAACGGACTTTGCTTTTCTGTAAATCCGGGGGTACCACTGCCAAAATCTCTAATAAATATCTTCCGAGAAGTCCAGGAAGATCTCGGACTTGAAACGATGCCGGTCGATGGAGACCTATCGCGTTGGGCCCGGCAAGGAGTATTGCTCTTAAACTCCACTCTTACAGTTGAAGCACATCAACCAGGCTCACACCAAAATCGCGGTTGGGAAACATTTACCGATGAAGTAATTATGCGTTTAAACCGCGACCGCGAAAATCTTGTATTCATTCTTTGGGGTTCTTACGCAATACAGAAAGGACAATTTATCGATACCTCGCGCCACTACGTCATCCGTTCGGCACATCCCTCTCCTCTTTCAGCATATCGTGGGTTCTTTCATTCAAGACCGTTCTCACGTGCTAATGAATATCTTATCAACCACGGATATACACCTATTGACTGGCGATGAACCGACTGCTCACTATAACACTACTATTATTACCATTAATTATATATGGAGAAGATACGCATACCCGTATCTTTAGTCCGTCTTTTCACTCATTGCAAATTCGCAATGAAATAAACGACCAGCTGCCTCCGGTATTGGTTCTTGGATCGAACGATATTCTTACAGTTTCATTTGATGAATTTGCCGAAAGTCACCGTGACCTACGATATACCTTATATCATCTTGATGCTGACTGGAACATAGACCGCCTCGTCGCCGACGAATATATTGATACATTCAATGATGCACCGGTAGAAAACTACGATTATTCTAATACTACCACCGCACACTATGTACACTATACCATTCCGGTTCCCGACGGGAGGATGGCGCCACTTGTATCGGGCAACTATCTCATACGTGTATATGAAGATGGAGAACCTGATTCGCCTTTGCTTCAGGCAAGATTTTACGTATCAGAAGAAGCAGTCGATGTCAATGGCAAAGTCTCAGGAATCACAGATATTGATTATCGTGATGCACACCAGCAGTTGTCGATACAGATCGACGGTAATGAAGATTTCACTCTCGATGACCTTTCAAACAGATTAATAGTAAAAGTACTGCAAAATGGTCGACAAGACAATATAGTGACACTGACTCATCCCCAATTTCTTACAGGACAGTCGGCTCGCTATGAGCATCAGAAACAGTTGATTTTTCCTGCCGGAAACGAATACCGCCGCTTTGAAACTGTATCCACCACATATCCAGGCCGGGGAGTAGAGGAAATACGATATGCTCATCCCTATTACCATATGAAACTGATACCCGACCTACAAAGAAATCGAACAGGATACGCCTACGACCGCACTCAAAACGGCAGATATCGGGTTCGCGAATATAACTCCGACAATTCAGATCTCGATGCAGATTATGTTGTCGTACATTTTGAACTTGAAGCCCCGTACTATCCCGATGCCGATATATATATCGACGGAGATCTTACCAACCGAAGATTTGACAACGAAAGTCGCATGCACTACGACTCATCATCGGGTGTGTACCGACACTCAATGATGTTAAAACAAGGCTCGTATAACTACCAGTACCTTGCTCTACCTCACGGGGCATCTGAAGCCTTGACACTACCTATCGAAGGTGATTTTTACGAAACCGACAATGAATATACGATTCTTGTATACTATCGTCGTCCAGGAGCCAGATACGACCGGCTACTTGCGGTCAGTACAATTTACGGCATGAGGGGCCGATAAAAACAATTATCCCGAGATGGAAACAGAAGAACAGATTATGCTACAAATACAAGATACCCTGGTCTCTCTTGACCTTGCAGAACAATTCTTTTGCTGCGACCTTGAAAAATGTCTGGGTGAATGCTGTGTCGAAGGTGACGCAGGAGCCCCTATTTCCGAGGACGAACGTAAAAAACTTGAAGAGATCCTACCACACGTAATAAACGACATCACTCCGGCAGCCCGGAAAGTTATAGAAGAACAAGGCGTAAGCTATATCGACGAGGAAGGAGATTTGGTGACATCAATAGTCAACGGTCGTGACTGTGTATTTACATGCTACGACAAAGGAGGCAAATGCCTGTGTGCCATAGAACGAGCTTACCGAAAAGGATTGACCGGCGATTTTAGAAAACCGTCATCATGTCATCTTTATCCTGTAAGACTGTCTGTGTTCCCGACATTTACAGCTGTGAACTACCACAAGTGGAAAATATGCCGCGCGGCAGAAGTTCTTGGCCGACGCGAAGGAATCCGACTATATCAGTTTCTTAAAGACCCACTTATCGCACGCTTTGGTGAAGAATGGTATAATGAACTGGTAGAAGCATGCGAAGCATATCTCGAACAATATCCATCAGGGATAGAATAACATTTAAATAAATAGAAATATATCATTTTGACTACAACAGTAATATATCCGGAGGCAATGATATGCCTGATAATAGCGGCACTTGCCACACTCGCTACTTTGTGGCTTCAGCTACGGCCGGCGCTTAATGTATATAAAAACTCATCGCGACAAAATCAGAAACCACTTCCGACATCGCTACCACCGGTATCTGTGGTTGTATATACTTCAGGTGCATCATCAAAGCTATCCGCATTGTTAGAAAAAATAATGGCGCAGGATTATCCAGGCCAATATGAAGTGGTGGTAGTAAACGAAGGCGAAGACCCCCTGACCGATGATGTATTACTTATGGCGGAATCACGATGGCACAATCTACGCCACACTTTTACTCCGGCAGGCACACGAAATCTTTCACCTCGTAAACTGGCTCTGACGTTAGGGATAAAAGCAGCTCACCACGACATCATTGTACACACAACCACCGATGTCACACCTGACTCAAATAAATGGCTGGCACACATGGTAGCCCCATTCATCAATCTGAAAATAGAAATCGCAATAGGAATATCTGCTGTATGCGAACAAAAAACTACCGGAATCAAGGGCGCCAACAGATCGCATCATTGTCTGTTAGATGATACCCTCATCCTTGACGCCGCACTAAAGGGTAATGCATTTTCCGGAGATGCCAACAACCTGGCCTACCGTCGCGACCTATTTTTCCGCCATAACGGATTTTCGGAATCTCTCGACATATTTTACGGAGATGACGATGTGTTCGTATCGGTATCCGCGACAAAAGATAACGTATCAGCTGTATTAGCCAAAGATTCAATCGTATCAGTCACCGGTGATGACACATCGTTCTACCACAGAAATCTACGTCTGAAACGTGCATTTACGGCAAGATACCTGAAACGCACTCCACGCGTTATGTTCAACCTATCTGTTTTCTCGCTGTATATATGGCTTGCCGCAACAATAGCAACTATAGCACTCGCACCAACGTGGATGTGGGGAATTGTCGGCAGCCTCCTCATTGCCTTTGCACTATGGATACCGATGTATCTCACTTGGAACCACTTGGCCAGAGCCTTGAAATCACGGCCATTCTACATCGGTTTACCAATATTTCTTTTTACACTGCCTTATCGCAAGCTATACTATCGTTTAAGATGTAATGCCGTGCATCGTGCACAGATAAGTTGGCAATCGACAAAACAGACTACAAAACGCTGAAAGTTCGTAAAAAAATCACATCGACACTTGCCGGTGCGTAAAACATTCGTTACCTTTGAGGAAACGTTTCATCGTTTCAAAAATAAACCGATCGCATGAAATATGTAATGCTTCCCGACAGTGAGCCTCATAGACTACCGTTCTATCTGGCAATGGAGGAATATATGGCGATAAATACACGTGAAGATGCATTTTTCATGTGGCAGGTTGACCCGACTGTAATATTTGGCCGGAATCAAGCTGTAGAAAAAGAAGTCGATCTGGAATATTGCCGATCAAAAGGTATACAGTTCTATCGCCGCAAAAGCGGCGGAGGATGTGTTTATGCCGACTACAGCAATATCATGTTTTCTTTTATCACAACTGCAACTGATATTCCTGCTACTTTTGCATTTTACACCGGTCGATTAGCCGAAATGCTTAAGTCATTGGGAATAGATGCTTCATCTTCCGGGCGCAATGATGTAACTGTACGCGGTCGAAAAGTTTCTGGAAACGCATTTTATCAGATTGGCGACCGGAGTATCGTACATGGCACTATGCTTTACGATACCGACATTGAAAACATGACAAAGGCTATATCTCCATCACCATCAAAACTCACATCAAAAGGGGTTGATTCGGTAAAAAGCCATATCACTACACTACGCGAAGAAAATATCGGTATGAGCATTGATGAATTCAAATCGTATGCTCACAGATTTATGTGTGACGGAGAATTGAACCTTACTCCAGCCGATGTCATACATATCCAAGAAATTGCAGCGCCATATTATACCGATGAATGGATCTTCGGAAATAATCCGCGATGCTCAACTGTGATAACAAAACGTATTGAAGGAGTCGGTGAATTTCAGACTCATATTATGCTCAATGGAAACAAAATCACATCAATTCTGTTTTCGGGTGATTATTTTGCGTTATCCGACATCAATCGTTTAAGCGAAGCAATTATCGGAACCGAATATTCCAGAGACAAACTATACGATCATATTCGCACTATCCATCCGGAAACAATAATCAAGGGTCTCACCCGCGATCATCTGCTGAATTTATTATTTTAAATAACAACATATCCATGGAACAAAATAAAAAGACATGTCTATACGACAAACATGTAGCTCTTGGAGCTCTAATGAGTCCGTTTGGCGGTTTTGAAATGCCTATACAGTATACCGGTATAATCGAAGAACATCAGGCCGTGCGCAATGCATGCGGTGTTTTTGATGTATCACACATGGGCGAAGTTTCCGTAAAAGGACCTCAGGCCGAAGCGTTTGTCAACTATATATTCACAAACGACATCACTGACGCACCTATTGGCAAATGCTTCTACGGCATGATGCTCAATGCCGATGGCGGTGTCGTAGACGATTTGCTGGTATACAAGCGTGGATATGAAGACTTCTTGCTTGTAATCAACGCTTCAAACATAGACAAAGACGTAGCATGGATTATGGACTGCTCACGTGCATTCACTGATGTAGAGATTAAAAATCTGTCTGATGAACTTGGAGAACTTGCTGTGCAGGGGCCAAAAGCAGAAGAAATTCTTGTAAATGTACTTGGTCTACAGGTTGCCGACCTTGATTTCTACACATTCAAAGAACTTGATATCGATGGCGAGCATATCATCGTTTCCCGCACCGGATATACCGGAGAAGATGGCTTTGAAATATATGCCTCTCATAAACTGACAGCCGAATATTGGGACAAGCTCATTGCCTCCGGACAAGTCGCACCCTGTGGACTTGGTTGCCGCGATACATTGCGTTTTGAAGTCGGATTACCGCTATATGGCAACGAACTCGCCGACGATGTATCTCCGCTCGAAGCCGGACTCGGAATCTTTGTAAAACTCGACAAGGGTGAATTTATCGGCCGCGATGCTACCGCTAACCTAAAAGCCAACGGAGTAAAACGTAAGACAGTAGGTCTTGAACTCGAAGGCCGTGCCGTTCCACGCCATGGCTATCCTGTTCTTAACACCGAAGGTGAGACTATCGGACATGTCACCACCGGTTATCATGCCATCTCTGTCGACAAGAGTGTTGCGATGGCTTTGATTGACGCTCAATACGCTGCACTTGATACTCCGGTACTTGTCCAGATCCGTAAAAAGACATTCCCGGCTGTGGTAACAAAAAAGAAATTCTTCAAAAAAAGTTATAAAAATTAATCTCATAAATATCCTAATCAAATGAGCAAGATCTATTATTCTCCATCACACGAGTACGTAAAAGTTGAAGGTAACACTGGATTCATCGGTATTACAGATTATGCACAGCACCAGCTCGGCAACGTAGTATATGTCGACATGCCTGATGTAGACGATGAAGTGACCGCCGGCGAAGAATTCGGTGCCATCGAATCGGTTAAGGCCGCTTCCGACCTCTTCTCTCCTGTGAGCGGTACGGTTGTTGAAGTTAACGAAGCTCTTGCCGACGAGCCTGGCCTCGTAAACAAAGATCCTATGGCCAACTGGAGCATCAAGGTAGAACTCGCTGATGCATCAGAACTCGACAATCTGCTTGACGAAGAAGCATATAAAGCAATTTGCAAATAATATTTATGATTCACCATTATTTTCCACATACAGAGCATGACCTCAAGGTCATGCTCGACCGTTGTGGAGTAGATTCTGTCGACGACCTTTATGCCGACGTACCTGAATCACTTTTGCTAAAGCGGGAATACAATCTTCCCGAAAGCATGAGCGAGACAGAAGTACGCGACTTCTTTAAAATGCTTAACGACAAGAATACTACTCTGAAATGTTTTGCCGGAGGCGGTTATTATAACCACTATGTACCATCAGTAATTCCTTACATTATTTCACGCTCTGAATTTCTGACTGCATATACCCCTTATCAACCTGAAATCTCACAGGGTACTCTGCAGTATATCTTCGAATACCAGAGTATGATGACTCGCCTTACCGGTCTGGATGTCTCAAACGCATCAATGTACGACGGTGCGACTGCTACCGCCGAAGCTATGATGATGATGGTAGCCTCTGCCCGTAAAAAGAATCGTGTACTTGTTTCCGCTACAGTTCTGCCACAGATATATGAGGTAATGAAAACATATGCCCATTATCATGGTATATCACTCGACATTGTTCCGGAAAAAGATGGAAAAACCGACCGCGACGCGCTATCGCAGATGCTTAAAGACAATGCCGATATTGCCGGTGTAGTTGTAGCACAGCCAAACCGCTACGGTATAATCGAAGACTATAGTGGACTCGCCGATGAAATCCATGCCGGAAAAGGTCTTTTGGCCATGAACTGCGTCGCATCGACTCTTGCTGCCCTTAAGACTCCTGGCGAATGGGGTGCCGATATAGCAGCTGGCGACGGCCAGTCACTTGGCATGCCATTGAACTATGGAGGCCCGTATATCGGTTTCATGACATGCAAAAAAGCCCTCATCCGCAAATTGCCCGGACGTATTGTCGGCGCCACTCTCGATAGTGAGGGTAGACGTGTATTCGTTCTTACACTGCAGGCCCGCGAACAACACATCCGCCGCGAAAAGGCCACATCAAACATCTGTTCAAACCAGGGTCTGATGTCACTGTATGTTACCATCTACATGGGACTGATGGGAACATCCGGCCTACAACAGGTCAACAGTGATTCAGCTGCAAATGCCCACTATCTCGCCGACGCACTCACTGCTACCGGAAAAGCTACCCTGAAATATCCCGACGCACCTTACCTCAACGAATTTGTCGTTACAACAGTTGCTGCCGTCGACGATATTATCAGCGCCGCAGCTGATGCCGGTATAAATGCCGGAATAAAACTCGGCGAACACGAATTGCTTATTGCCGCTACCGAGATGCTGACAAAAGCTGATCTGGATGCATATGTTTCACTAATCAAAAACTTGTAAAAACTATGAATCGCGAATTTTACGGGAAACTGATTTTTGAACTCTCACATCCCGGACGCAAGGGCTACGCCCTTCCTCGTCGTCAGACCCCTGATGCCACCGCTCTACCGGCTGACTTGGCTCGGAACTCGGAGCTCGACCTACCAGAAGTAGATGAACTCTCTGTCGTACGGCACTATACCAATATGAGCAACAACAATTTTGGCGTTGATACCGGTTTCTATCCACTCGGATCTTGTACTATGAAGTACAACCCGAAAATCAACGAGGAGATGGCAGCAGACGGCCGCATAGCCGGGCTGCATCCTTATCAGCCAGTATATACTACCCAGGGCGCTCTTGAGCTATATTATACTTTGCAACAGGCACTCTCTGAAATAGGCGGAATGGCTGAATTTACGCTGAATCCATATGCGGGTGCTCATGGCGAACTGACCGGACTAATGGTGATTCGTGCTTATCACGAACAGCGCGGCGACACAAAACGCACAAAAGTTATCGTACCAGATTCGGCCCACGGCACCAACCCGGCATCAGCAGCAGTAGCCGGATACACTATTGTCGAAGTAAAAAGCCGCCCCGATGGCACTATTGACGTCGACGATCTTCGCCCTCTGCTCGACGATACCGTGGCAGCCATAATGATGACAAACCCGAACACTTTGGGTATTTTTGAACGTAACATTCCTGAAATTGCCGGTCTTGTTCACGAGGCAGGAGCCCTTCTATACTACGATGGGGCCAACCTTAATCCATTGGTAGGTGTCGCTCGTCCGGGCGATATGGGCTTCGATGTAATGCACATCAATCTCCACAAGACATTCTCTACACCTCACGGAGGTGGAGGTCCCGGAGCAGGTCCGGTAGGTGTACGTGCCGGTCTG
>CAZOCO010000038.1:0-17730 GCA_964578325.1 uncultured Muribaculum sp. | reverse complement strand
TGTTTCTTCCATTTTCGTTACTTTTCTAGTGTAACGCTATTTTAGGACTTGACAGGTAGTTAAATGCTTCGTCAGCGGCAAAATTAACATCCTTTTTTTTTTTTTGCAAGATTTCACAGTTAAAAATTCAGCGTTGCGTCAGTTTTTTGAAAATTTCGGTCACCGGAATGATTTTTTAGGTTTTGGTGAACATAAGTTATAATGGCATTGTTAAATTAAATAAAAAACAAAAATCGAATTTTATGAAGAAACTTTTATGTGCGGTAGCTCTCGCAGCGGGACTTTCCGCAATGATGCCTGAAAATACAGAAGCTTGTACACGAGTAGTCTATAGCGGAGATACTACCGGAGTAGAGACTCAGGAGGTACTTCGTATCGTAGGTCGCTCGCTCGACTGGAAGACCCCGATACCTACCAATCTTTATGTCTACCCGCGCGGAATGCGCAAGGTAAGTTCCGATCTGCCCGGAGCTATTTCCTGGACATCGAAATATGGTGCGGTGTATGCTGTGTCGTACGACGGCGGTATCACCGAAGGTATGAATGAGTGCGGACTCGTTGTAAACGGTCTGTTTTGCAAAGGTACCGTGTATGTCAATGAGCAGACGTCCGGCCGTCCACCCATGTCGATGGCGGTATTTGTAGGCTGGATGCTCGATAATTGTGCTACAACACAGGAAGTTGTGGATATGTTGCGTCCGCAGAATTTTACGATTTCCGGTGCTACATTTGACGGCGGTACTGTGTCGGCCCTGCACTGGGGTATTACCGATGCCGAGGGTCACACGGCCATTGTAGAGTTTGTCGGTGGAAATATCACTATACATGAAGGTGATGACATGAATGTCCTTACCAACGATCCTCCATACGACCAGATGCAGGCAATCAATACCTATTGGGAGAAAATCGGCGGTGCTCACATGTTGCCGGGTACTGTATCGTCGGCCGACCGATTTGTGCGTGCCTCGTTCTTTGACAAGAATGTTGTAAAGACCAACGACGCTGCAGTCGGACTGCCTATCATACGATCTATACTTGTAAACGCTTCTGTACCTTATTTGTATACTGTAGATGGTGAACCCAACGTTTCGTCGACCCAGTGGCGTACATTTGCCAACATCCGCGACCGTCAATACTGGTTTGATATGGTTACCGCTCAAGGTATATATTATGTAGACCTTAAAAAATGCGACCTTCGTCCGGGACGTCCAGTTATGAAGATCACTACTGCCGACATGAAGGCCGTATGTGGCGACGCTACGTCTCTTCTTAAGCCGGTGGCACCGTTTACTCCGATGTATTGATGCTTGGCTGTTAGATATAAAATTCATACCTTTGATGGCGATTTTTCACCATCGAAGGTATGTTTTTTCATTTTCGACGATATATGAGCTTCAGGATAGTTATATTTGCTGTGCTGATGTGCACGACGTGCCACATGTGGGGTATGGAATCACCGGATTCGGCCTCTGATGACCGCTCGTGGGTGAGGCAGTTGTGGGACAACGGTTTTCGCCTCAACGATCCGTCGGTAAGATATCCGAAATTCGCACGGTTTTGTCTTAATGTATATAACTGGGGCGACCGTACATTCAACTCCTACAATAGCGATTACGTGGTAGGCACTGGGAAAAACTGGAAGTTGCTTGCTAATGACGAGTTGTGGGGCGAGAGTTATTCGTTTTTCTTTCCGCGCAAGATGAGGGTGCATATGGTGTCGGAGGCCCACAATGATGTCGGTGCGTCGATACACTTCATGGCTGTATCGTTGGGATATACGTTCAATACCAACGATATGTTTAATCATAAAGGAGCCTATAGGTCGAAATTTGATTTCGGATTTACATGCGCTTTGTTTACGGGCCAATATACAACGACAAAAACTCTCGGCGGAGCGCGTATAGTGCGTTTTGGCAATTATAACGAGTCGATATACAAGGGCCTTAAGTTTGAAAATATGTCGCAGCGTACCACCGAAGGATCGTTGTATTATTTTTTCAACCACAGGCATTTCTCGTGGGCTGCGGCTTACTGCTATTCAAAATATCAGATACGCAGCGCCGGGTCGTGGATTGCAGGTGTGCAATATATAGATCAAAACATATCAATAGATTTCAGCAAGTTGCCATCGGAAATGCTTGATCAGCTTCCCGAAGATATACCGCATTCGTTCAGTTATGTCAATACAGACTGGTGTGTAGCCGGAGGCTATAGTTACAACTGGGCTATCAGACCTCGTAAATGGCTTATCAATGCTACTGTGATTCCGTCGATAGGATATAAACGCTACCATACCCCCGGGCCCGACGGTAAAAATCGCTTTGTGTCGACCAATTTGAAGGCATCTATGTCGGTTGTGTATAATCACAAGGCTTTATTCGCAGCCCTCACCGTTAATGGACAGGGATATTTTTATTTTGCCCACGATTATACTTTTTTAAATTCTCGCGAGTCGGCCAATCTTACTGTCGGGATGCGTTTCTGACGTGGCGTAGCTTATGTCGAATAGGCCCTGATATGTATCTGGCACAGATGTATGCCAGAATCCATGTGGCTGCAAGCGATGATAAAAAGAGTATACATCCTGAATCTCTGTTGAAAATATCGATGCGCGTGAGCAGCTGTATCACAGGATAGTGGAACAGGTATATTTCGTAGGAGCAATCCTCCAGCCGGGCTATGGCCGCTCCCCATCGCCCCAACAGCCCCAGAGTAAGTACTATGTACGAAAGTGCGGCAGGATAGAGTGCGATGACATAAATAGCGCTGTCGCACCTGGCTATGGTTGCTGGGACTATTACGGCAAAGGCTATCGTGCCAATCACGGGTAAAAATTTTTTCATACGGTCGAAATAACAGTATAGCAGAGCTCCGGCATAAAAGAATGACATCTGACCCATGAACTGGCGCGAAAGAATTTCGTACAGGCTGACACCGGTATGGTGATATAATGCCAGAAATCCCCACCGGTAGGCTGTGGACAGAATGTAGATTATGCCGATTACAATCCAGGGCCTGTATCCTCGCCGCAATATAAACCATGCTGTCGCAGGGACTGACAAATATAATGCCCATTCTACTTTCATCGTCCACAGGGAGCCATTGACGGCGTTGGTGACTCCTCCATCAAACACTCCGGGCAACGATGGCTGCAGAAAGTTGAGAAAAGAGATATTTGCCATCAGATAGCGCCAGGTGGCGTGCGATCGGAAGTAGTCGGTAATACTAAGTGATGACACGACAGACAATGCCAGAGTCGCGGCTATCACGATAAAAAAGTATGAGGGAAGAATACGTAGCGCACGGTTACGCAGATAATGCATGGTATTTCCGTCGGCATGGTGGTAGCTCTTGAATATCAGGAAACCGGAAATAGCAAAAAATCCTCCTACACCCTGATAGCTTGTGACGGGAAACGGAATGTCGTGGCCGGAAAGAAGGTTGTAGTGAGCGATGAATACAGCCAGAGCCAGTATGTAGCGCACGGCACCGATATTGTTGTCGGTGCGCGACATAGACGGAGTGTACGGAGTAGGGCGGAACGGCATGGTCGTCGGGTAGTCAATCAGATACAAAATTAATCAATATTATTTTTCTTTCCGCTAATATCCGGCTGAAAAGTATGAAAATGCGGGGATTCCTTTGGCCGATGGGAGTTTTTTGGCTAAATTTGCGCAACGAAAAACGGCCCGGTAGTTCAACGGATAGAATAGAGGTTTCCTAAACCTTAGATAGCGGTTCGATTCCGCTCCGGGCTACTATGGAAAAAAGGCCTTTGATAGGAATGACCCTCGGCGATCTGGCCGGGGTAGTAAAGGAATGTGGGCTGCCGGGATTTGCAGCCAAACAGATTGCACGATGGATATATGAGAAACGTGTTGACTCGATAGAGTCGATGACCGATCTGTCAAAAGCGGGTCGCTCACGTCTTGAAGAACGATATACCGTGGGACTTTGCAGTCCTATTGCATCAGCACAGTCGTCTGACGGTACGGTTAAATATCTCTTTCCGGGACGAAATGGCCGCGATATAGAGACTGTTTATATTCCCGATCGCGATCGTGCTACGTTGTGTGTCTCGTCGCAGGCCGGATGTAAGATGGGTTGCCGATTCTGTATGACGGGGCGTCAGGGTTTTCATGGAAATCTTGACGCGTACGACATCATAAATCAGGTGCTGCCTATACCTGACAGTATGTCGCTTACCAATATCGTGTTTATGGGTATGGGTGAGCCGATGGACAATTATGAGGCCGTTGCGCGTGCTATTGAGGTACTTACTGCTCCATGGGGTTTGGCGTGGAGTCCGAAGCGTATCACTGTGTCGACAATTGGAAAAACCGATACTCTGCGTCGTCTGCTCGATGATACAAAAGTCCACGTGGCGATTTCCGTGCATTCTCCATTTTCGGCAGAGCGCGAGGAGCTTATGCCGGTCGAGAAGGCATATCCGGTAAAGGATGTGATGGATTTGTTGCGAGGGTATGATTTTTCTCATCAGCGTCGACTGTCGATGGAATATATCATGTGGCGTGGAGTCAACGACGATATGCGGCATGCCCGTGGTCTTGCCAGGCTTGTCCATGGTCTGGACTGTCGTATCAACCTTATACGTTACCACGCTATAGAGGGTGGGAATGATGCCATGATGCCGCCTGATACAGCCACAATGGAGGCATTTCGTGATGCTCTGAACGACATGGGCATCATAGCCACAATACGCACATCGCGTGGAGAGGATATCGCTGCGGCATGCGGCATGCTTGCCGGTCAAAAAAAGGAGTAAAAGCAGATTAGTTGACGCGTGCTATTACGTAGTCGATCATGGTGGCGAAAGCGTCGCGCATCTCCGAGGGTGGAAATGTGTGCAGGATGTCTATTGCCTCGTCGCGCAATATGTGCATACGGTCGTAGGCGTAATCAATACCGCCGTTGTCGCGTGCGTAAGCTACAAGCGTCGATATATCACTATCGGAAAGGTCATCTTTTGATACGATTGTCAGCATTTCATGCTGGCCCGGTATTTGGTCGGTGGTGAGAGTGTAGAGTAGGGGGAGTGTGATTTTTCCCTCACGCAGATCGTTGCCGGTGGGTTTGCCTATTTCTGTCGCATCGTCGAAATAGTCGAATATGTCGTCGCGAATCTGGAAACACAAACCCAGTCTGCGGGCAAACTGCATAAGCCGCTTGGTGCAATCTTTAGGAGCGTTGACCGACAGGGCTCCTATCTCGACACAGGCTTCAAACAGTGATGCTGTTTTAGAGGCTATGATGGCCATATATGCGTCTTCCGACAATGTGTGTTTTTGCGCTTTGTCTATCTGGTCTACCTCGCCGAGCGATAGTTCTTGCCCGAGGCGGGCGAGAATGGATACTACAGTGGCGTTCCCGGTCTCCATTGCTGTAGCAAGCGATGTGGAAACAAAAAAGTCGCCGACGAGTACTGCCATATGATTGTCCCATATGGCGTTGATGGTGGGATGCGATCGGCGCGTCGGTGTCTGGTCTACAACGTCGTCGTGTATAAGAGTGGCATTGTGGAGCATTTCGATTGCTGCCGCCGCCGATATAGTGTTATCGTCGATCTCGCCAAACATACGAGCAGCCATCAAAATAAGCAGAGGACGTATCTGTTTGCCCTTGGTTTTTAGATAATTGTCGATAATACTGTTCATCAGGGGGTTGGAAGTGGTGAGCGAATGCGCTATATGGGCATTCAGCGTTTTCAGTTCCGGAGCCAGTGACTGCTGTATGTCGTCAATTGTCATCATTCTGTTAAATATTACTGCAAAGTTAATTAAATTTTTAGAATTGCTGTAGTTCTGATGTTTGTATTTTTGCGTTACAATGGTTTGCTATTGCGAAATCAAAGGGATTTGACTAACTTTGAGTCTAAACAGTGAAGTTAATGGAAAAGAAACTCTTTCTGCTTGATGCATATGCTTTAATCTACAGGGCGTATTATGCGCTGATTAATGCCCCGCACCTTACGTCGAAAGGTCAGAATACGTCGGCGATTTTTGGCTTTGTAAATACACTTGACGAGCTTATTAAAAAAGAATCGCCGAGTCATATTGCGGTCTGTTTTGATCCACAGGGTAAGACATTCCGTCATGAGGAATATCCTGAATATAAAGCCCAGCGAGATAAGCAACCAGAAGACATTACACTGTCAGTACCTGTGATTAAAGATATTATCCGGGCCTATGGAATACCTGTGGTTGAGGTCGACGGATATGAGGCCGACGATGTGATCGGTACGCTGTCGCGACAAGCTGAAGACGCCGGTTTTGTTACTTTTATGATGACACCCGACAAGGATTACGGGCAGCTCGTTACCGACCGTGTATTTATGTATAAACCTGCCGTGCGCGGTGGGGACGCTGAAATACGAGGACCTCGCGAGATCTGTGAGAAATTCGGAGTGGAATCTCCAAAGCAGGTGATTGATCTTCTCGCGCTCGAAGGCGATGCTGTCGACAATATACCTGGTTGTCCCGGCGTCGGCCCAAAAACAGCGGTTAAGCTTATCGGAGAGTGGGGCTCGATAGAGAATATGCTCGCCAATACCGATAAGGTTAAGGGAGCGCTTCGCACTCGCCTTGAGGATAATGCGGATAAAATCAGATTTTCGTACTATCTGGCCACTATCTGTACGCATGTGCCAATGAATGTCGACGTTGAGTCGTTGAAACGCGGAGAAATGGATGTAGACCGCTTGCGTGAGATTTATTCCGAACTCGAATTCAGGCAATTTCTGAAACGGCTTCCTGGTGGAAAGCCGGAGGTAGCAGTGAAAGCGGACGAGAATTTGTCGAAACGCGCCCCAGAAACACCATCTTTGTTTGACTTCCCGATCGAAGATGATAGCAGCAGCGTTTCTGCCGGTGTAATATCTTTAGGTGGTGAGCATGATTCATATCGGCCGGAAGCGGTGGACTATCGTGAAATTTCTGCTATAGATGAAATTGAGCGGGATGTATCAGCAGCTCTTAAATGTAGCCGTATAGGAGTTGCGACTTATGCTGTCGGTGATGAAGATATGACGAGCCGATGGCTTGGTGTGGGAGTGTCTACCGGCGTCGGCAAGGCGTTTTATGTCTCGATTCCGGATTTTGAACCGATGCGCAACCGGACTATTGAATCTCTGCTGCCATTATTCAATAGTGTTAATACCACGGTTGTAAGTCACGATATAAAGCGAGATATGCTGCTGTTGCGCCGTGAGGGAAAAACGTTTTCCGCACCCTATTTCGACACTGCAGTAGCTCACTATCTTGTTGAGTCGGAGATGAATCATTCTCTGTCGCGAGTAGCATCGGCATGGGTTGCATATGATACTATCGATTTGTCGGCCGACGATGGAAAGCCGACGAAGCGCGGCGCCGCTCTTACTCCGGGAACGGAGAGGATTTGTATCTGTGAGGCCGCTGATGTAACATTGCGTCTTGCCGATCCGCTCAATTCAGCTGTAGCTGAAGCCGGTCAGACGGTACTTATGTCTGATATCGAGTTTCCTCTCGTCAAAGTGCTCGCCGACATGGAGTGGACGGGTGTGAGAGTGGATGTGAAAGTTCTCCGGGAACTCTCGCACGATTTTGCTTCAAGACTTGAGGATATGGAGCAGGAAGCCTACCGGCTGGCCGGTGAAAGCTTTAACACAGCATCTCCAGCCCAGGTGGGGGAAATATTATTTGGTAAACTGCAGCTTGATCCTAAAGCCAAACGGACTAAGAAGGGAGCTTTTTCAACTACAGAGGAGGTGCTTGACCGGTATCGTGACGATCATCCTCTGGTAGGCCTGATA
This sequence comes from uncultured Muribaculum sp., assembly GCA_964578325.1. Lineage (GTDB taxonomy): Bacteria > Bacteroidota > Bacteroidia > Bacteroidales > Muribaculaceae > Muribaculum. The sequence goes on along the minus strand of CAZOCO010000038.1, from coordinate 9,923 downwards.
CTTGATATACGCAGTCTGCGTAAGCTTCTGTCGACGTATGTCAATGCTCTTCCAGACCTTATCAATCCAAATACAGGACGTATTCATACCACATTTAACCAGACTGTGACCGCCACGGGGCGTATATCTTCGACCAACCCCAATCTGCAGAATATTCCTATACGCACTGATGATGGCCGTGAGATACGTCGTGCCTTTATTCCTTCACGTGGTAATCTGATGCTTTCGGCCGACTATTCTCAAATAGAGTTGCGTGTGATCGCTGATGTGTCTCACGATCCGGATATGACGGCATCGTTCCGTAGTGGTACGGATATTCATCGGGCTACTGCTGCAAAGATTTATCATGAGAATCTGGAGGATGTTACGGATGAACAGCGCAGAAGGGCTAAAACAGCTAATTTCGGCATTATATACGGGATCTCGTCGTTTGGCCTGTCGCAACGACTCCATATTCCGCGCGCTGAAGCCAAGATGCTTATCGACGGGTACTTTGCCTCGTATCCTCATATCAAGGAATATATTAATGCTACAATTGAAAAGGCGCGTGCTACCGGATATGTGACCACAATAATGGGTCGGCGTCGCATGATTCCTGAAATTAACTCGCGAAGTGCTGTAATGCGCGGTTACGGAGAGCGAAACGCTGTTAATGCTCCTATTCAAGGTTCGGCTGCTGATATTATCAAGAAAGCTATGGTCGACGTGGCATCTGAATTTGAGCGTCGTGGGTTGCAGTCGAAAATGATAATGCAGGTGCATGACGAACTCGTATTTGATGTCGTACCCGAGGAGCTCGATATAGTGAAAAAAGTGGTTGTTGATAATATGGTAAACGCTTACCGTTCGGATGTTCCTCTTGAGGTGTCGGCAGGCGTCGGAGACAACTGGCTTGAGGCGCATTAATGGAGAGGAATGGCGGAATATTATTGCTACATGGAGTAACACTCCGCACTATACGCTACAATGAGCGTCATGACATCGTGTGGTTGTATACTCTTGAAGCCGGACGCGTGAGTGTACTTGTATCGGCTGGTAAAGGGCAGAAGTCGTCGGCTGTGAGAGCTGCCACGCAACCGTTAAGTGTCGTTGAGGTCGTAGCGAGATCGGGTAGGGGAGTGTTAAGGGCAACTGATGTTCGTAATTCTGTCGTGCTTCATTCTCTTCAGTGCGATCCTACCAAGATCGTGCTTTCGATGTTTATTGCCGAGTTTCTTTCTGTGACTCTTCCAGAAGGAGAGGCTGATTCGAGACTGTTTAGATTTGTTTCGGATGTAGTAAATTGTCTTGAAAACCATCGGCATTCTGTGGCAAACTATCATTTAGCATTTCTTTTTGGTCTTGCTGTGCCTCTCGGAATTGCCCCTGACATTTCATCGTATATGCCGGGACGCATATTTGATATGTCTGATGCCTCTTTCCGTGATTCTGTGCCGTTGCATACTCCCGATTGGCTACCTGCCGACCAGAGCGAAGTGCTGGTGATTCTGTCGCGAATGTCGTTGCGTAACTGCCATCGTTTTATATTTTCACGAGAGCAGCGTAGTTTTGTCCTTGATAAGCTATTGCGCTATTACACGCTCCATTATAGGTCATTGTCGACTTTGCGTTCGCTGGCGGTATTGCGTTCGCTTTACGATTGATTTTCACTGTCTTTTGTGGCGTGTAATGCCTCAAAGATCTTTTTTGCTCGTGAGGTACCTGTATGTCGGGCTATTTCTTCAAGCGTTGCTTCGCGCAATCTTTTTATGGATTTGAAATTTCCGAGCAAAAGTTCACGTGTCTTTTCTCCGATTCCCTTTATTGAATCTAATTCACTGATTGTCTGTGATTTCGAGCGCTTATTTCGGTGGTGTGTTATGCCGAAGCGGTGTGCTTCGTCTCGTAGATGTTGCACAACCCGCAGTGTTTCAGAGTTTTTGTCGAGATACAAGGGTATCGAATCGCCCGGAAAATAGATCTCTTCAAGGCGTTTTGCAATGCCGACTACCGCTATAGTGCCGCGCAGTCCTATTTCATCGAGAGCCTCGACAGCTGCCGACAGCTGCCCTTTTCCTCCATCGACAATTATCAGTTGCGGTAGGTCGTCGCCGGCTTCTTCCATCATGCGTGTGTAGCGGCGCGTGAGCACTTCTTTCATGGAGGCGAAGTCGTCAGGGCCTTCTACGGTTTTGATGTTGAAATGTCTGTAATCGCGTTTGGCCGGTTTTGCATTTCTGAATACGACGCATGATGCGACTGGATTTGTGCCCTGTATGTTTGAATTGTCAAAGCACTCGATATGTCGAGGCAGAGTATCAAGCCTGAAATCGCTCTTCATGCGCTCAAGGATGCGTTCTACGCGTTTTTCAGGGTCGTGTTTTTCCATTATTTTCAATGCATCGATTTTCGATTGTCGTGCATTGTGTGTGGATACTTCGAGCAACTTCAATTTGTCGCCTCTCTTGGGTATTGTGAATGTCGTGTTTTCTGTAACGGTATCGGGTATTTCCGGCACAACCACTTCGTCGTATGTTGTGTCGAAGCGCTGTGATATCTCCGTCATCGCGTACGACAGTAGTTGCGGAACCGTCTCATCGAGCCGTCGCTTGTATTCCAGTGTTATAGACCGTACGATCGCTCCGCGCCTTACGTGCATATAGTTGATATATACTGTCGATGTGTCGTCGTCGACCCCGAATACGTCGATATCGTCGAGTGTCTGTGATACTATGACACTGCGCGATTGATAGTGTTCGATCAACTGGTATTTTTCTTTTATCGCCTGAGCTTCTTCAAATCGTAGCTCGGAGCTTAGTCGCTCCATTTCGCTGCGCAGATAGTCGAGGAGTGCCTGTGTGTCGCCCCGTAATATCTGCTTTATGTGGTCAATCATTTTGCCGTATTCATCGGCAGAAATGTTCCCGGTGCAGCATCCGAGGCAATTCTTCAGGTGGTATTCAAGGCAGAGGCGTCCTCGCCCTTTGGCGATATATTCGGGCGTGATGGCGTGTCTGCAGGTGCGTATGGGATAAAGTTCACGTATCAGATTCAGAACGGTTTTTGCTACTGCCTGGTTGGTATATGGCCCATAGTATTTTGAACCGTCCTTGATGCGTTGTCGTGTCAGGAATACACGCGGATAATATTCTTTGGTTACGACTATCCAGGGGTAAGATTTGTCATCTTTGAGCAGGACGTTGTAGCGGGGCTTGTACTCTTTGATCAGTGAGTTCTCAAGATTCAGTGCATCTTGTTCGGTCGGGACTACTATGTAACGCATATCAGCGATATTGCGTACAAGCAGGGTGGTGCGTATCGAGTCGTGGTGTCTGTTGAAATACGACGACACGCGACGTTTCAGGTTTTTTGCTTTACCTACATAGATTACAGTCCCGGATGCATCGTAGTATAGGTAGCATCCGGGAGTGTCGGGGAGAATTGATATTTTCTCTCGTAGTTCTTCGGGTTTGTCTTTTAGCGCCAATATGCAGCCGGTGGGAAGTTCGAGATGTCAGTATTTGATGAGGGATGTGACTTCCACTCCATCGGGTAGTACTTTTCTGCCGTTCAGAAACGATAGTTCTACTACGAAATTGATGTATATCGCTTTTGGGTTCATAGATTTCACCAGGTCGTATGCTGCCCGCATCGTACCTCCTGTGGCAAGCAGGTCGTCGTGTATTACTACGATGTCGTCCGGGGTGATGGCATCGCGGTGGATCTCAATCACGTCGGTGCCATATTCCTTCTCAAACGAAGCTCTGATGGTGTCTGCAGGCAGTTTGCCTGGTTTTCGTGCTGGTACGAATCCCGCGCCGATTTCGTACGCCATGATTGAACCGCCGATAAAACCTCTTGATTCTATCCCGACAACTTTTGTTATTCCTTTGCCGCGGTATAATTCCGCAAGGCTCTTTCCTACAGTTTTGAATGCCTCCGGATCTTTGAATACGGTTGTGAGGTCTTTAAATACTATTCCCGGTTTTGGGAAGTCTACGATGTCTCTGATTTTCGATTTTACGTAGTCCATGGTGTGTGGTTATTGTGTTATCTTGTTTTAATTCAGTGAAAGAGGTTGCAAATGTTCCACGTGGAACTTTATCTGCCCATCAGGAGCAACAGTATAGAAATGTCGCTCGGAGAGACTCCGGGGATACGCGATGCCTGACCAATGGTGGCCGGGCGAATTTTTTCGAGTTTCATGCGGGCCTCGGTCGACAGAGCTTTTATAGATGGGTAGTCGAAACGGTTTTCGATGTTGAGGTCTTCGAGTCGTCCAAGTTTGTCGGCAAGTTGGCGCTCACGGTCGATATATCCGCTATATTTGATAAGAATTTCAGCGGCCTCGACTATTTCTTCGCGACGGTCCTGCTCGAGTGTGTCTAAAAATTTCGCGAGATTCGGCAATACCGCTTCAAGCTGCATTATCGTCAGTTCAGGACGCAGAACAAGTGATTGCAGTCTTACTGTCTGAACAAGCGGAGATGAGCCGATCGACAATAAATAACTGTTGATTTCCTCCGGGCTGACCGAAGTGGCGCGGCAATACTCTATAAGGCTGTCGCGTTGGTCACGTTTCGACTCCATGAGGTTGAAGCGGTGTGTGTCGGCCAGACCGATTGCGTAGCCGATCGGTGTCAGACGCATGTCTGCGTCATCCTGACGGAGTAAAATGCGATATTCTGCTCGCGAGGTAAACATGCGGTATGGTTCGTCGACTCCTTTGGTGACGAGGTCGTCGATGAGTACGCCTATATATGCCTGGTCACGTCCCAATACTACGGGTTCTTCTCCTTTGATAGCGCGGGCGGCATTGATTCCGGCCATCAGTCCTTGTCCGGCAGCTTCTTCATAGCCTGTGGTTCCGTTGACCTGGCCTGCCATGTATAGTCCGGTCACAACCTTTGATTCGAGTGAACTGTGTAGTTGCGTCGGATCGAAGAAGTCGTATTCTATAGCGTAGCCCGGACGGTAAATCTGTACGTCGGCCAGGGCGGGAATCGTCTGCAATGCTTCGATCTGTATATTCATCGGCATTGACGACGAAAAACCGTTAAGATAAAACTCCTGTGTCGTTTCGCCTTCAGGCTCAAGAAACAGGTGGTGGGAAGTCTTATCGGCAAATGTAACGATTTTTGTCTCTATCGAGGGACAATATCGAGGGCCGATACTCTGGATCTGACCGTTGTATAGCGGTGAATCCGGAAGGCCGCGACGTAGTATTTCGTGTGTGGTTTCGTTGGTAGATGTGATGTAGCAGTCGCGTTGGCGTAATTCACGGTGTACTTCGGGAAGGTATGAAAATCCGTGAAAATCGTTTTCGCCGCTTTGAGGTGTCGTGAGTTCCCAATGTACCGAACGTCCGTCAATGCGCACCGGAGTTCCTGTTTTCATTCGTTCGGTATGTATTCCGAGAGCTGACAGTTGTTCTCCGATACCACGCGATACGGGTTCCGAGATGCGTCCGCCGTCGGTCGTGGCTCGACCTACATGCATCAGTCCGTTCAGGAATGTTCCTGCGGTCAGAATGACTTTGTCTGCCGTAAAGCGGGCGCCAAGCACGGTTTCTATCCCCCTTACGGTGTTATCTTCAATTATAAGCGATGCTACTGTGTCCTGCCATATCGACAGACTGGGTGTGTTCTCGAGAATCGAACGCCACATTTCGCTGAAACGCATACGGTCGCTTTGCGCACGCGGACTCCACATTGCCGGCCCTTTAGAGCGGTTGAGCATCTTGAACTGAATGGCGGTTCGGTCGGTTACGATACCCATCATTCCTCCGAGTGCATCTATTTCTCTGACAATCTGGCCCTTGGCTATTCCTCCTACGGCCGGATTACAGCTCATCTGGGCCATTTTATTCATGTCCATTGTTACCAACAATGTGTTGGCGCCCAGGCGAGCTGCCGCAGAAGCTGCTTCACACCCGGCATGTCCGGCTCCGATTACAATGACGTCGTAGTTAAAATTCATTGTTGTTTAGGATTTTAAGGGCTGCATCTTCGTGGGCTTCCATTATTTCGCGTTCTCCCGGACCCTTATCGTTGATGCCGCATAGATGTAGTATGCCATGAATAATGACACGATGCAGTTCGTCGACATATGTCGCGCCTTCCAATTCTGCATTCGTGCGTACAGTATCAAGCGAGATAAATATGTCGCCGCGAATAAGGCGGCCGCGAGTATAGTCAAAAGTTATGATATCGGTGTAGTAGTCGTGTTGAAGAAATTCCCGGTTGATGTTTAATATTTCCGGATCATCGGTGAAAATGTAGTTTACCGGACCAAGGATGTGTTGGTGATCTTCGGTCACTCGATTTATCCAGCGTTCTAGCCGTAAAAAATCTTCATCGGGCATTTCCACCCCACGTGTACTCCACGTCAGTCTATTCATAACTACAAAATTACTCAAATTGCTCAATAAAACAAAATTGCAATGTAGATTGAAAATTTTGTAGTGTCGACAAAACAAGCATAATGTAATATTATTCAGGTGTATAGCTGCATTTTGGCTGCGCGAGAGTGAATTTTTTGTGCTTTTACGTGTCTCCGGTCGGGAATTTTGCGCTGAAAATGGCTGAAAAATATCCTGTCAAAGCGTATCTTTGTAGCGACACATAAAAATCGGTAGGATGGCACTAAATTATATCTGGATTGCATTTTTTGTGGTAGCGTTTGTCGTCGCTGCCGCGAGGTCGTTGTTTTTTGGCGACCTCGAAGTGTGGACTACCGTCATGTCGTCGTCTTTTTCATCGGCAGCTACTGCGTTTGAAATTTCCATCGGCCTGACCGGAGTGTTGGCATTGTGGATGGGGCTGATGAGGATCGGAGAACGTGCCGGAGTGATTCAGTGGTTCGGACGTATCATTTCTCCTTTGTTTTGCCGGTTGTTTCCCGGTATCCCGAAAGGACATCCGGCCATGGGTGCTATTTTTATGAATGTATCGGCCAATATGCTCGGACTTGACAATGCCGCGACTCCGCTCGGACTCCGGGCCATGCAGGAGATGCAGACTCTTAATCCGCGTAAAGACACCGCAACCGATGCAATGCTCATGTTTCTTGTGATAAATGCTTCCGGACTTTGCTTTATTCCTATCGGTATAATGATGTACAGGATGCAGGCCGGAGCCGCAAATCCTACCGATGTGTTTATGCCGATATTGCTCGCTACGTTTGTAGCTACATTTGTAGGTATCGTGGCGATGTGTATCAAGCAGCGTATAAGCCTGTTTGACCGTGTGCTGGCGACGTGGTTGCTCTCGTTGGCGGCTATTGTCGGTATTATAGTATGGTTTTTCTCACGATTGCCAGAGGCTGATGTGCAACGCTACTCATCGTTTGTGGCCAACTTTATGCTGCTGAGTGTTATTGTCGCTTTTCTTGTTGCCGGAACGGTAAAACGGATTAATGTATACGATTCGTTTATAGAGGGAGCCAAGGATGGCTTTAAGACTGCTGTAAATATCATACCGTATCTTGTGGCTATCCTTGTGGCTATCGGCGTGTTTCGGGCTTCCGGCGCAATGGACTGGATTACCGGCGGTATGAAGGTAGCAGTGGAGATGTGTGGCTTTGACAGTAACTGGGTTGAGGCATTGCCGACGGCTCTGATGAAGCCGTTGAGTGGTTCTGGAAGCCGCGGAATGATGGTTGATCTGATGTCGACTTACGGCCCTGATGCCTTCGTGTCGAAAGTGTCTGCCGCCATACAAGGGAGTACAGACACCACGTTCTACATTCTCGCGGTGTATTTCGGAAGTGTGGGAGTAGTTAAGACTCGCTATGCCGTGCCGTACGCCCTGCTGGCTGATGTGGCCGGTTCGGTAGCCGGTGTTCTCGCCGCCTACATCTTCTTCAGCTGAAATAAGCTCGATGAAATCCGGACTTAAATGTCTGTCAAAAAAATTACAGCGAAATTTATAAGAAATAGGGTGATAACTATCGATATTGCCCAGACATTTGGCGGTCTCGTTATTAGTTGGTATATTTGTACTATGATATTAGCAGTATTATGGAAATAAGACCTAATAGTAATAATATGTTATCTGTTTTAGATGAATTTGTGCTTGATAATGTTGATGACATTATGATGCATGTTGCCGAAAATTTTCGTAGGCGCAGGGTTGAGAAAAATATCCCCAGACAGTGCATGGCAAAACTATCCGGAGTGCCTTTGTCTACATTGGCACGCTTTGAACAAAAAGGACTTATAGCATTTGAGTCGCTGATTAAGCTTGCTATGGCACTGGGTTATACTTCGGAAATAAAGGATCTGTTTAGCACGCCTAAATTTGATACTATGGAAGAACTTGAACAGATACGGCAAAAAAGCAATGATAAAAGGGCATATACTAAAAGCGTGAAAAGATGAAAAAGGTCGATAAGCTTAAGGTTATGTTTCATGGGCGACCTGTTGGTCTGCTGTCTCTTACGCCTGATAATCGGCTCAACGTATTTGAATACGATAAGTCGTGGCTTGCCGACGGATTCAGTATTTCACCGCTTGAACTGCCGTTGAAACCCGGTGTATTCATTGCCAAACCGCAACCGTTTTACGGCAATTTCGGCGTCTTTGAAGACAGTCTTCCCGATGGATATGGGCGTTATCTTCTCCATAAAGCGTTACTCCGTATCGGTATAAGCGATTCCGACCTATCATCGTTGGATAGACTTGCATTAGTGGGCGACAATGGCATGGGTGCCTTAACCTATTCCCCAGCCGTAAACCTCGAACGAGAGGAAACTGTAACGGATTTTGACCGGCTTCAGGAGATTGCACTTGAAGTCCTTAAAGAGCAACAGGATAAAGATGCCGGGTTGCTCCTGTATAATAGCGGTAACAGCGGAGGTGCCAGACCCAAAGCCGTATTTTCAGATGCTGAAGGACACTGGATAGTAAAATTCCGTCATACATACGATCCGAAAGATATTGGTATTCAAGAAGCACGTTATAATGAAGTGGCACGTAAATGTGGTATCATTGTGCCCGACTTCCGACTTGTCAACGGACGATATTTCGCGTCCCGACGGTTTGATATTGACAATAACGGCAACCGGATTCATACATCTACCGCAGGAGGATTGATGTGTATTTCTCTCCATGAGCCATTTATTGATTACTCGAATCTACTGGCTCTTACTGGCTACATAACACAAAGTCGTGAAGATGTCGAGCAGATGTATCGCAGAATGCTGTACAATTATATCATAGATAATAAGGATGACCATTGCAAAAATTTCAGTTTCTATGTGGTCAGAGATGCTGATTTGAACGCCTGGAAATGGCGGCTCGCTCCGGCATACGACCTTACCCTATGCACCGAAGGCTATAACGGAGAACATGCTACATCTGTCAACGGCACTGGACGTCCTCGGCTGTCTGATTTCCTTGCTGTCGGCAAAAAAATCAAACTTTCAGAAGACAGATGCCGGGAACTCATTGAAGAAGTTCGTACCGGCAGTTCGGATCTAACGCGATATGATATAAAAGAATAATAAATTGGGGTTGGATTAGTTGCGGCCGGTGATGATGGCTTTTATGTCGTGAAGCTTGTTGAGGGCGGCCATGGGGGTGAGATTATCGATATCGAGGTTGGCTATTTCGTCACGTATCTGGGTGAGTACAGGGTCGAGCTGGAAGAACGATAGCTGCATTCCCGATTCTACTATTGGTGCGACTTTGGGGGCAGCATCGTCGCGATGAGACTCTTCAAGCTGATGTAGCACGGCGTCGGCCCGACGGACTATAGACGGTGGCATGCCTGCCAGCTTGGCCACATGAATACCGAAGCTATGTTCAGACCCACCGCGGGCGAGCTTACGCATAAACACTACTTTACCGTTGATTTCGCGCACGGAGACGTTGTAGTTGGCAACGCGTTCGTATTGTGCCTCCATGTCGTTGAGCTCGTGGTAGTGGGTGGCAAAAAGCGTTT
>CAZOCO010000037.1:7590-17778 GCA_964578325.1 uncultured Muribaculum sp. | reverse complement strand
AGCAGTGGCTCGACCGAGGTCTCACCATAAAATATCTGGCATTCAGACTTCCGACGGTAGGCACACAGCTATCCGAACCCGATATAGAAATAGAACACGATACCTACCGTAGCTTCTCGCGAGGCTACATACAGATGCCCGACATGATGGAATCAGACATTCAAGAATAAAAATACAATACACGTATGACCCTGTATCCCAATCTTATATTAGACGCACTGCGCACAGTCCGCTATCCCGGCAACGGCAAAAACATCGTTGATCTGGGCATGGTAGAAGACGATATACGCATAGATGGCAACCGTGTGTCGTTTTCGCTGATTTTTGACAAACCCACCGACCCGTTTGCCAAGTCGCTTGTGAAAGCCGCAGAAACCGCGCTCACCACGCACATCTCTCGCGACATTGACATTCGAGGTAATATTGCCGTGAAATTCCGGCAGACCGTAGCCACCAAACCGTCGACCCCGCTCCCCGACGTAAGCAATATCATCGCGGTTTCATCGGGGAAAGGTGGTGTAGGCAAATCCACGGTAGCATCAAATCTCGCCGTAGCTCTTGCCCGCATGGGATATTCTGTCGGACTCCTCGACGCCGACATTTTCGGTCCGAGCATTCCCACCATGTTTGGCCTGCAGGGACAACCTGTCTACATGGAGAAGGTCGACGGACGCGACATGATGCTGCCCCTTGAGAGCCAAGGAGTAAAGTTGCAGTCCATCGGTCTGTTGGTCGAACCTGATTCAGCCATACTGTGGCGTGGCGCCATGGCCTCGCGAGCTCTGAACCAGCTTATTACTCAAGTAAAATGGGGCAAGCTCGACTATCTACTCATCGATATGCCTCCCGGCACCAGCGATATACATCTCTCGTTGGTACAGACTCTCCCCATCGGCGGAGCTATCGTAGTCTCCACTCCACAGGAAGTAGCTTTGGCCGATGCCCGTAAAGGTGTGTCAATGTTTCTGAATCCGCAGGTAAACGTTCCGGTACTCGGCATTGTAGAAAATATGGCATGGTTTACACCTGCACCCCATCCCGACGAACGATACTATATATTTGGTCGTGACGGTGCCGTAGAACTTGCCCAGAAGATGGGTGTACCGCTACTGGGACAGATACCTCTTGTTGCCGACATATGCCAATGTGGCGACGAAGGCACTCCCATAGCATCTCGCGACAGCATCACAGGTGTTGCGTTTGCCGACCTTGCCGGAAAGGTTATTGAAGCCATGCAAACACGCAACGCTACACTGCCCCCGACCACGCCGGTCAACACACACTGATTTGGTTAAATTCATTAACACATTGAGTTAATGATGGTTAACCCAATCATTTTAACCAAAAATATGTTTACACAAATTTAGACCAAATCTAATTAACAGAGCGATACACATCTACCAATCAGCTTTTTGATGCGTCAAAAAGCTGATTGGTTTCATTATATTTATTTGACATGAAAAACTTGACAAGGGCCTATTGCGCGACGTAACTTTGCATTGGCTTGTTGAAAGTCGCTTTTAGGATAACACGGCGCTTAACTTTCACGCAAATATCTGACAATTCGATTTATTCTGATTTGACTCATTACATTTGGAAATAGTGTTCTCTTCATTCTCATATCTTTTGCGCCGAGGTTCCTATCTTATCTCTTACTAAATATATACTTGAATTTTGGTTATGAGTGAGTGTGCTACTGTGAAGTAGTGCACTTTTTTGTTACCCGTTTTTTCGTTAAATTTGCATCAAAATTCAATACTACATTTTTATGTTTTCAGGAATTGTTGAAGAACCCGCTCACGTAGTAGCCATCAAGCGTGACGGCGGTAATATACACCTCACATTGTCGTGTTCGTTTGTCGACGAACTGAAGATAGATCAATCGGTGGCACACAATGGGGTATGCCTCACTGTAGTCTCACTGCCGGGCGACGGCACATACACTGTCACCGCCATTCAGGAAACACTCGACCGATCAAATCTTGGCGATCTTGCAGTGGGTTCAAAAGTCAATCTCGAACGCTCAATGATAATGAACGGGCGTCTTGACGGACACATCGTGCAGGGACATGTCGACTGTACTGCCACATGTACAGAGATCGAAGATGTCGACGGCAGCCGTTACTTCAAATTTGAATATCCATTCGATGCCGTCATGGCAAAACGTGGATATATGACCGTAGAAAAAGGCTCTGTCACAGTCAACGGCGTGTCACTTACCGTATGCAATTCCGAACGCGATTCGTTTAGAGTTGCCATTATCCCTTATACCCTCGAACACACGAATTTCTCCGACATCAAAGTCGGTACACGCGTCAATCTGGAATTTGACATTATCGGCAAATATCTTGCGCGACTAAACGAAATATCTGCCGATGTACATTAACGACCAGATTGCCGATATAAACGGCGTCACCGTTTACGGCGCCTCAAGTTCTAAAATAAACCGCCTCTATCTCGACGCAGCTTTTACGGTAGGCCGCCTACTTGCCATACAAGGCATACCGGTAATATCGGGCGGTGGTCGCGGTGGAATCATGGAAGCAGCGATCGATGGTGCGATCAGTGCCGACGGGGTAACTATCGGCGTACTCCCCGGTTTTATGGTCGAACGAGAATGGAATCATCCCGGCCTCTCCCGCACAATTGTCACCGATACCATGCACGAACGCAAAGCCACTATGGCCGCTATGTCGCGTGGAGTCATTGCAATGCCAGGTGGCGTCGGCACACTTGACGAGCTGTTTGAAATCATCACATGGCGCCAGCTCAAACTGTATAAAGGCAATGTTGTAATCTGCAACATTGGCGGATTTTACGACACACTGCTCGCCCATCTGGCCCACACAACCGACGAAGGCTTTATGCGAAAAGGCGCTCCAGAAAAGCTTTGGAACGTAGCTACCACCCCCGAAGAAGCTGTGGAAATGGCTTTGGCCGTGCCATCAGATCCGGGTATACAGTATCATTTACCCTAAACTCCGGCAACGATACTCTACATGAACAGCGACTACAGTCTGCACCATTTCTCCACCATCGACGATCAGCCGATGCAGACAACTGCTGTCATATCCTACACTTCCGGCCTCGCGCCACAACCCCGGCCGAGTCTACAGGGCAACAATTCAGTGGTACTGACAATGTTCATGATAACTATCGTGGCCATAGTACTTGTCATGCGTCATTCAGCGCGATACTTCAAATCGGCAATACAGAGTATCGTCACCGTGCGGCAGCGTGAAAATGCTTTTGACGAACGCACAATCAACGAAGACGCTATCGTTGTGATATTAAACATAGCTGTCGCTCTTTCTTCAGCAATTCTGTTGTACTCACTATATGTCCCGGCTGATATTGCATACCGCGTCACGTCGGAAATTTTTCTGAAACTACTTGCGCTAACCGGAGGTTTTATCCTGATGCAGTATATTGCATATTCTATCATCGGATATGCATTTACTACTCCCAACCTTTCAGGGCAATGGATATCCGGGTTTAGTGCCGTTCAGAGCTTTCTTGGGTTAAGCATGATGTTTCCGGCGGCAGCGGCCCTTTTTTATCCCGGTGCATCGGGCACTCTCGCCACTCTCGCCGCCATTATGTATATCATAGGCCGCATCTGCTTTATTTGTAAGGGATTTAGAATTTTTTTTAACAATATATTCTCTCTTCTCTATTTTATTTTGTACCTTTGTGGTGCTGAAATTATTCCTATTCTGTTAGTGTACAGAAAAGCCGTAGAGCTCTGTTGCTGACTTAAATCCGCCATTCTATAAAACCGTGAACGTAAAGAAGATTCTTATTTCGCAGCCAAAACCCTCTTCCGATAAATCACCTTATTACGACATCGCTGAAAAATATGGTGTCGAGGTCGTTTTCCGGCCCTTTATAAAGGTAGAAGGTCTGTCGGCCAAAGAATTTCGCCAGTCGCGTATTTCTATACCCGATTTTACTGCAATAATTTTTACCGCCCGCACAGCCATAGACCACTTCTTCCGTCTCTGCGAAGAGATGCGCTACACTGTACCTGACACAATGAAGTATTTCTGCACCACCGAGGCCATAGCCAACTACCTCCAGAAATATATCATATATCGCAAGCGCAAGATTTTTCATGTCAACACCGGACGCCTCGACGATCTGCTGCCGGCGCTCACAAAGCACAACAAAGAAAAATATCTGTTTGCTGTAAGCGACGTCAACAAACCCTCTGACGACAATATACTTGACCGAAACAAGATCAATTACACTCGTGCCGTAATGTATCGCACCGTGTCAAACGACTTTGCCCCCGACGAACCATTTGACTACGACATGCTTCTGTTCTTCAGCCCGCAGGGTATAGAGTCTCTCACCAAGAATTTCCCCTCGTTTGATCAGGGCGACATCCGCATAGGTGCATTTGGAGCCAGCACAACCAAAGCTGTACAAGACGCCGGACTACGTCTCGACTTCCAGGCTCCGACTCCCGAAGCCCCGTCGATGACGGCTGCTCTTGACCTCTATTTAAGAGATCAATAATACATTCTATCTTCATTCCGCCGAAGCAATGGGTTCCCGAACCGACTACCGACTGTCAAAGCGTGAAAAACTTTGCTCACCGATCGATATCGATGCACTGTTTACGAATACCGGTGGTTCGCAAGCCTTTATAGCATATCCCCTTCGTGTCGTATGGCGTGTAAATACTCATCGCCGCGACCCTGAAGACGTTACCACTAAATTTCTTATATCGATACCCAAACGACGCCTTCGCCACGCCGTCGACCGTGTACGCATGCGACGACTCGTACGCGAAGCCTATCGCCTCGGCCGCGAAGCGCTGACGATTCCGGCGTCGACACCGGTAGATATAGCTTTCATCTTTGTCGATTCGGCTCTGCATCCCTACTCCGACATATCACACGCTATGCAGAAAGCTCTGACTCGTATTTCACAGCAATTTTTACAGGAATGATTTCGCGACTGATCGTTTCTATGCTGATACTGCCGATACGATTCTATCAGACTGCCGTATCACCATTCTTCCCGCCGGCATGTCGCTTCGTGCCTACCTGCTCCCAGTATGCCATCGAAGCGCTTCGCAAGCATGGCCCGTTTAAGGGGATTTGGCTTGCCACGAGGCGCGTTCTACGCTGCCATCCATGGGGTGGCAGCGGATACGATCCGGTACCATGAAAATCTCCGACATACATACACACCGAAGTGGGGCAAAAGATGCTATATACAACCTTCCTCACCCAGATGCCGCCATACCCGACGGCACACCCGTCAGTGTGGGATTACATCCATGGCACACAGATACTTCCGACTCCGGTTCAATTCTCGATAAAATCGCAATAGTTGCACAAAACAACCCATCTGTAGTCGCTATAGGCGAAACAGGGCTCGACAATCGTCGTGGAGCTACTATCGACCGTCAGCTACAGCTTCTGCTCCAACACATTTCAATTGCCGAAAAGACCCGCAAACCACTTATACTTCACATCGTAGGAGCATGGAGCGAGATTATACGCCTGAAAAAACAACTACGGCCAACTACACCGTGGATCATACACGGTTTCCGAGGCAAGCCCGCACTCGCCCATCAGCTGCTTGAAGCCGGATTCTACCTATCGATAGGAACTCACTACAATCCCGCCAGCGCAGCCGTCATCCCTTCAGATAGACTCCTCATAGAAACAGATGAAGCAGAGACTCTTCCCTCGCCTCCCACACACTATGACCCGACTCTTCCTCTACGCCTTTTCGCCTCAAACGCTGAAAAATGTTGACCCTACGGTGGCTCACAAGTTGTCGAGAACAGACGCTATTGTCTCGCACCTGATACCACAGACAACATATCCATCGGTGTCAACTGTAATTACACGCTCTGCGTCAGCACATACTTCGTAACCGAGTCGACGTAGAGCAGCCAGTAATAATGTCTTATGTCGGCAATTCACCCCCGATACCGAAACACAACTCCTCGCCCTCGGAGCTACACAAAATCGAGCTGAATCGATGTCAAACCGTATATTTCCACGATCAAAATACCGGCCAAACTCTCCCTGAAGAGCCAGATCCTCAGGTGTCCCGGCGACAAGCCCTTTTCCCTTATCAAGAAGCCATAGACGGTCGGCAGTCTGAAGCGACAGTTCTACGTCGTGTGTCGACATAAAAATGGTCTTATTCTGCGAACGCGACAACCGATGCAACAGCTGCATTATCTCTACTTTCGACGGAAAATCAAGAAATGCCGTAGGCTCGTCAAGCATAATCATCGGAGTAGACTGCGCCAGAGCCTTGGCTATCATGACTTTTTGCCGCTCACCGTCTGAAAGTTCATCTATCATCCTATCGGCAAGTGGACTCACCCCCATCAGCTCAAGCGATTCCTCTACGATCCTACGGTCTTCAACTCCAATTCTGCCCCAGAATCCGGTATAAGGTGCCCGGCCAAGCTCAACCATACGACGCGCCGTAAGATTTGTTATCTGCGTACGCTCTGTAAGCACTACAGCCACCTTTTGCGACAACTCCGACGGCGATAACGCCGATATTTTCCTCCCTTCTACCTCTACCGATCCACCCAACGGTGCTATAAAGCCACAGAGTGTACGCAACAGCGTTGACTTTCCGGCACCATTAGGCCCTAACAGACATGTCAGCTCTCGCGAACGCAATGTTGCGGACAATTTATCCGATACAACCTTGCGGCCATATCCCGTAGTCAGATTATCCAGTACTATGGTATCGCGATGCTTCATTCTGTCACTCCCCTCTTTTTAGAAAACAGCACATATACCACTACAGGTGCCCCCACAAGGGCTGTTACAGAGTTGACAGGCAAAGCACCTTCAAATCCCGGAAGCCTGGCAATCAGATTGCACAACAGCGCCAGAGCTGCACCGACAAGTGTTGTGGCCGGAAGCAATACAGCGTGATCGGATGTACGGAACAGTCCACGGCACAAATGTGGCACGGCCAGCCCCAAAAATACAATAGGCCCACAGTAAGCCGTAACAACAGCTACCAATATACCAGACACACATATGACGATTATACGCGCCTTCTTAACGTCAAGACCAAGATTTCGCGCATAGTTATCGCCGAGCAGCATCAGATTAAGCATCTTCACCAAAAGAAAACTGAACGGTAACAGACACACTATAAGCATTACAAACGTCGTGGTTTGCCCTGCCGATACTCGTGCGAACGAACCGAGACCCCATATCACGTATGCACGGATATCTTCTTCGGCCGAGAAGAATTTCAGCACACCTATCACGGCATTGGCCACATAGCCTATCATTACACCGATTATAAGCAATGTGACATTACCATGTACTCTCTGTGCTACAAATGCTATTAGACCCATCACGGCTAATGAGCCGACGATAGCGGCAACAGTCGTAGCTACTTCGCCTACTATTCCAAGCGATGACAACGCCATTCCACCTATCGATCCCGACAACAACAGCACAAACGCTACGCCTAACGAGGCTCCTGAACTTATACCGAGTACCGACGGCCCAGCCAAAGGATTGCGGAATACAGTCTGCATCAATAGTCCGCTCACCGACAATGCTGCACCGGCGGCAATCGCAGTAAGAGCCTGCGGCATTCGTGACCGGAGAACGATATTACGCTCAACTGCCGTGACGGCTTCATTATCAATGCCGAAAATTATATTCGCGACATGAGACAACGGTATACTCACACTGCCCAATGCGAGATTCACCATCATCAGCAACACGATTGATGCCATAACCCATATTAATATGACTACCTTTTGTCGTGTCATCGGTCGAGCAGCGAATAAAATCGAGGTTTATGATCGGGAAGCAACTCCGGATGAAATACATGGATAAAATCTGCCAGAACCTGATCAGGCTCGACTGGCATAGCTTCGTAAAAAGGCACTTGGGTCATATTGCAATATATAACTCCACTGTCACTAAACGCCTTAAAATCGGCGTATCGCGAATCTTCCGCCTTTAATACTTCGTAAGAATAGTCACCTTTATGGCTATTGACCAACCGCCAGTAATCGGCATCGTGAGCCAAAGAATACAATGTCTCAAAATCAAGCGTTACACCGCCCGACTCATTGTTGTCATTGAGAAAATAGTCGACACCGGCATCGGCAAACAATGTCGCCAGAAAACTCTGTCCGCCTTGCGCATACCAGTTTCCGCTCTTAAATTCGCCACAGAACACTTTAGGTCGAGTCCGGGCTGACGCCGCCAGAGTCTTCAGAGAATCATAACGCATCTCTATAGCGGCAAATGCCGAATCAGCCCGCTGTGTATTTCCCGTCAACAATCCTATTAGCTTGATCCATTCGGCCTGACCCAATGGATCGAGTTCCTTATAACCCAAATGCGGCATAAGAGGTACACCGATGTCGCGGAGAGCATCGTAGCCACCACGCTTAAACGGAGAAATAAGTATAAGTTCGGGATCTACAGCAAGTATTACTTCATTGTCAAAATTTCCCTCTATGCCGATTTTGTGTACACGCCCGTCGGCCAGACGCTGTTTCATCTCTGGATTAAACAGATGTCGTGTCGATGTGATACCGGCCACGCGGTCTAACTGATCGAGGAGAATAAAATTAGACAACTGAAGCGAAGTCATGCATATCACCCGCGATACCGGTACCGGAATCTTCACATATCCATCGGGCACGGCAACATCAAGTCCCCTGGGTACAAGTGCAAACCGGAATACCTGCGGATTCTTACCCTGCGGATCAGTAATATCGACAAGCGTAACATTACCGTCGGCTGTTTCGGACAACGAAAATCCGTGAGCATGAGTAATTTCTGACGCAGAATTGCCGTTCTGCGACAATTCTGTCATGACCCGGCCTCGTGTGCATGCCGACATTATCAATGCCACTAAAATCAAGACACTGTATTTCATACCGACAAATTTAGCTCTTTTTTCTGTATTTTATATATCGTTGCATTATCATCGTCAGAGATATAATGGCCACAACCGCTACAATTAACCACAGACCGAAATGTTTTCTTTTGTCAATGTCGGCTATCGAAAGTGTTTTATCTTCCTCGCGGTTGTTTTCAGCACCAAGATCATTGACCGACTGCCCTAAAGCCGCCATAAACCTCACAGCATCATCTTGATCTAAAATAGATGCTGTATAATCGCGAAGCTGTGGGTTTCCATCTACAAACTCCGACCCCGACGGTCCATGCGTTTCAGTCACCGACGCATGCACTTTTGCCACCTCCCGCAAACGTTCTTCTGCCGGTTGCCAATAGCCTTTACGGGCGGCTTCAAGCATGGTTGCTGTCATTTCCTGATAGGCAGCCGGATTGACAGAATCAAACCAATCTCTCACACCCAGATGATTACAGTCATTTATATATATGTCGTATAACCGGTCGTATATATTATCGTCAAGTGCAGATGGTCTCATTACAGTCCATCCGTAGATATTTCTAAATATTTCAGCAAAAGTATGGGCTGTTGTAGCGTCTCCTTTCATACGCTCTATTATGAATGTCGGATTAAATACTGTAGCATTTGCCTCGACCCCTATGGCCTCTTTTGTATCCTGCACGCGATATATATGTTGATTGCGGTAATCGGCCATTACTGCATCAGGTTCCTGACCGGAAATTTCCTTTACAGCAAGCGATAATGCTCCGGAAAACTCATATACATGGTCTAATGATATCGGACCCCAGGTATTTGACTGTCGTGGCTGCACAATTACTGCAGTCTTATCAAGTGCCGCGACAAGAGCTTCCGGTTCAAAGTAGCCCCATGTGTCTTCATCGCCATACATGGCTCCCATATTGGAAATATAACCTTCAGCAATTTCCGACCTATCATCCCAGGACCCGGAATTGGCAGTGTAAGAGATCATTCCTGTAGAATAACCAGAATTAACAGGGCCGAAAACTCTTGCATTAGACAACAATTTAGCTTTATGTTCAACTACACCCCTATCTAATAGTTTATTATATTGACATTTAGATCCTTTTGCCACATAGTTCTCATATATATCATCGGTTGATGACGCGGCGAGCTTTACAGCCTCTGATATCAATTTTAATCTTGACCCGGCTATATCTCTCAATTGTCCGCTAACCTGCACCATCACATCTATACGCGGACGTCCGAGTTGCATTGACGGCACCAGACGTAAATCTATGACTCTGCCCTGTGAATCTC
>CAZOCO010000037.1:0-7580 GCA_964578325.1 uncultured Muribaculum sp. | reverse complement strand
CTCACCGGCTCGACGCCCAGCATCCATAATACTTGAGCTACAGTAGCACCATTAGAGGTTATAAACTCTCCGGCCCAAAAAGTGTAACTAACTTTTTCAGGCCACTTTCCGTCATGCTGTTTTCTATACCTTGCGATAGTTTCTTCGGCCAACATCTTACCATTGCTCCACGATGATGGAGTTGGTGTCGCCTCAACATTAATGCTATACATATTGCGTCCAGTAGGCAATACGTTCGGATTTACTACCGGATCGCCCCCTGGTGCAGGAAAAATTGATCCTCCATTCATAAAATTAAATATAGCCTTTAACTCATTCGATGTAGAAACCGACAGTAACTCCTTATATCGCAAAACTTCAGCCGCTACCGAATCGACGGGATTATTTCCAGAAAGTACGCGTGCAACCTCCTTTTTTGCCTTCGGTAAATAGTGATGGGCCACATATGTATAATCCTTCAGTTGTATTTCGGATATCCTGTGGGATTCATGATCGGCCTTTGCCCTGTCATAAGCTATGGCATCAGCACAAATAGCTTCTACAGTAGTATATATATCACGTGAAGTATAACATTGACCGAGGATATAGTTCGCTCCTAAAATTTTTTCATTTGCTATCTCCTCCGCAAAATTGTCTACACGTTCGAGATCATCACGCGACAAAGCTACCCCGGATGTAGAATCAATGTCAAGAGGTCTGTGTAATCCAAGTTCGATAATTTGCGACTTGATTGATATGGATTTTTGTCTAAACAAAACGTCATCAAATGTAGATAAAGCATCATGCACAGACTCTAGTAAACCGTCATACCTGCCGCGCATACAACTCTCGACATATGGTGGTGTAAGATGTGTCACCAATGTAGCTCTTGTGCGGCGACGCGCTATAATTCCTTCTCCAACATTGCCGGTTGTATACAAATATACATGCGGGCGATGACCGAGAACAGCTTCTGCCCAATCATCACCACGGAGACCAACATTTTTTCCCGGGGTGTATTCCAGAGATCCATGCGTACCGAAATGCATAAATACATCCGTATCAAAATTATATAGTGCAAAAAGATACGGCGCAAGATATGTATGAGGCGGCGCAACCTTTGCTCCATGTACCATCTTAAAGTCATCATCACCGATAGCGGCACGTGGTTGAGGAAATAAAATCACATTACCATATTTTAATATTGCCAAAGCCATAGAATCTCCACGAACCATCTGTTTCCCAGGAGAGTGACCATAGCGCGATTCAACCTCGTCACGCCGTACCGGTGGAAATACGGCTTCAAACCATGATGCATAATCATCGGCCTTAATCCATACGGGAGAGTCTGATTCCATAAATTTATTCTGCTGATCGGGCGCATAATCTCCAAGCACAATACCTCTTTGATTTATATCATCGCGAAATTGTGACAATGTAGCCGGAAGACCCTCGACATTGTAGCCTTCTGATGCAAGCCTACACAACAAATTATACAACGATGGGACTACTTCAAGTCCCGATGCGAGAAGTGAATCATGTCCTGGATTACGAAAATAGCATATAGCCAACTTTTTATCGCTATTGGACTTTTCTCTTAATAAAAAATGTCTGTCGACAATATCAATAAATGCATCTATACGTTCCTTAACTCCCTGTGTCATTATAAGGCCGTCTGAACGAGGTTCTCCTAATGTAGCTATACATGTTGGCACTATTCCACCGTCGACCTCCGGTATCAACACTCGCGCATTAAGCACACCACCACTTACAGCTATATCAGAATCTTCCCATTCGCTACGTGGCACATTTAACGGAAACGGCGTGAATAAAGGTATCTGATTATCATTCAGCCATTCTATAAATTTCTCGTCACCCAATTTTCCCATTGGAAGGTATACAATACCATCGGGATGCAGTGTTTGCAACATCTCCATTCTATCCTTTCCAGTAGACACCATCGGATATACATTAAATCCTCTGACTGTCAATCCACTTATGAGCGAATCAATATGTGGGCGAGATCCTTCCACCGGAAATATCGGTCCGTTAATCAATGCTATATTACGACCATTTTCATTGTATAGACCATTGATACGAAGGTGTTGGGTTAAAGAATCGGCGCAAGTAAAATAACAGCCCTCCTCAAGATGAAAATACATATTCCGGGGTAATGTGTAAGGCTGTTCAAAATCTTTATCCCCTATGCGCGAAGGTGTGGCTATAGACCTTATTTTACGAAGTACCGAACGAAGATTCCTTGAACATGAGTTATCAAGATACTCATGAAGCAAAACCATGTCGGCCGAATCGATATTTCCGGATAAATCGTAGGTAAACGATTTAAGTAAATATGTGTAAACCGGCTTTTTATCTACATTAATCGCCCGTAAAGCCTCTGCTACCTGCATAGAATCGAGTAGCAGTGATCTACCGAAAAAAATTGCTGCGTCGTAATCGTCTATTGTAGTAAAATCTGCATTATCTACACACGTAACTTTGATATTTCGCGTGTCATTTGCCACTGCAAATTCTGTAGCGCGTATCGGCCCGGCATTAACGATCAGAATCCTTGTCGGAGCAAACCACACCCGGTATACCAGTATGCCGCACGCAACCAAAAAGATAAACGACAGAACACCAGCTGTAACATGTTTCGGTATTTTCATTCCTGCAAACTATTTTTATTCATATAGTCTGACTTAATATCGAGTGAGGTTTTATGCTGATAATCTTTTGCCTTGTGTATACGGTCAATGTAAAGAGCCTGTATTTCCGGAATTTCACCAAGACCTTCTATCCATGCATTTGTGGGAAATCCGTGCTTTTCAAACTCGGTTGTCCACTCTGTCTCGATGTCGTTGCGGGCGTGGTCTCCGGCAAGAAATAATAATGGCACCAGGGTCACGCTCCGAGCCTTGGATTTTTTTAATATCGACAACACAGATTCCATAGTAGGGTATCCTTCGATAGTTGTGACATGAAAATTCATGTGTCCTGAAGCATGAAACATATTGTCGAGCTGGGAATAGAGAGATGTATACAATGAAGGTGAGCCATGACCTACAAATACTATATGATGCTTCATGTCTGACTCGTTGTGACGAGCGCCAAGCACATCTGCTACCTGTAGGCACTCGTCTACTCCGTAGAGTAATGGTACTCCTACCGTTACAGACTTGAATAAATTACGCACCGAATCTACTTCAGCCAACAATACATCATATTCTACTCCAGGAATCAAAAATGTAGGCTGCACAATAACCGTATCAACGCCAGTAGTAGCCAACCGTTCAAGAGCCTGCCGCGGAGTGTCGCGCAAAATACCTCTTTCGGCCAATTTTTTTATAACCATACGCGAAGTATAAGCTTCAGATACATGGGCGTTCGGAAAAACTTCGGCTACACGAGCGTTTATGGCATCAGACGTAGTAGCACGCGCACTATCGTGTGTTGAGCCGAAATGGGTCATAAGTATAGCTGTCTCGGCATTGACGGAAATAGCGCACAACAATATAAGCAATGATAAAAATTTCATAATTTCTTAATAACCGGAATAATCCATAGGTACGGGGATTTAATCCTCCCGTATCCTATGGATATTCATATTTACTTAAGGCAGAAAAATTGTCAGTTCAGATTTTCAAGTACACGTATCTGCTCGAAGTAGAAACCTTCCTCTACTTCACGTCCTTTTTCGATAGTGTTTGTCTTTGAATTATATATATATATGCATGGCACAGCATCTTCCGGATTGATACCGAAATAAGCTTTACCATCGAGCGCCACCATACGATCGGAGAACCGTCCGCCTGAATACGGCAGCATATTTCCATTATAGGCCACCCGGGTATTGGTCGATGATGCAAGATCAACCACCGCATAGTAGTTATAATAACGGTCTATGACACCCATGTTTTGATCTCCGGCGAGTGTATTTGCAACATAGGCCAGGGCTTTTCCGTTGCCTACATATATTACCGCACGCAACAGTGTGTTTTCATCGGGAAAACCGTTATAGGTAGGATCTGTATTATATTCTCCCGGTTTGATACGTACAAGTGCACTTACGTCTACACCATCCACTTCCGACGATGTACAAAGATATATATTACCGGCATCGTCCTGCATTGTCAGGTGCTGAAGCAATTCTCCATATGCTGTACCGGTCATTTCATCTACACCGGATGCATTGATTTCATTGTGCTCTACTTCCATAGTAGTAGCGTTGATACATGCCACATAGAACTGCGATGTGCGTTTACCGCGAGAACCGCCGGTTTTACCGTAATAGAAGTAAAACAGTTTATTGTCGGCCTTACGATATGCTACCTGACCCGACGTGGTAAAGTTGGCTGATCCCTGCGGAAGCTCTATATCGAGAGTACCTTCTCCAAGAATATTCAGGTCGGTATCGAGTTTAGTCCATATTATTTTATCTGCGGCACCGTTGGCAGCTATTATTATAAACTGTGTGTCGCTCAACCATGCGAAACAATATTTACGCGGAGAGTAGGTGTTCACATCAAACGGACGCTGCTTCACTACCACCGGACGATCATTTTCTATTACATATTTTGCGAAGCGATCGCCTACGACAGGTACCTGATAGTAATATGCACCTTTAACTATAGATTCCATAGTCATGATGTTGTTGACTTCAGCACCTGTACCTGTGAATGTAACCATGGGCTGATCGGCATTGAGCGACGATACTGATGATACAATAGTCTGGACATCGCGTGCCATACCGCCGTGACGGTCTACTGCGACCCAGATGTCGAAATGATGTGTTTCTTCGGGCGTAGGAGCCGGCGGCGTAGTGCTGTCGTCGCTCGAACAAGAAGATACAAAGCCCGTCAGGATTAATGCTAAAAACGGAAAAAGAAATTTTTTCATTGCTTGATTATTTATAATGATTACTGTAGGAATATTCTGAATTTGGCGTAGAACGCACGGCCCGGCTTCTGTAGACGATAATTATCATATACAAGAGCGTCAAATATATTGGAGCATTCTACCGATAGTGAATATCGGTCGTCGTGCCACGCATAAGTAACATTCAAGTCTGATATATTTTGTGTAGGTATACGCGCTTTCGATGCCTTGTTTCCATATGCCTCCCAGTTTAAGAAATACCAGTGTACCCATTGCCATGAATAACCTATACGGAGTCGGTCAGACATACGTGGAAATAAATTATGGAAAGTATATGAAACATCGGCATTGGCATAAAACCACGGCCGGTTTGGCACACGGTTACGGTAGGTAGCCGATGGCTTGCCATCGGTCTTGAATTTTTTCTGATCACGTGCATCGACATATGAGAGATTCGTCACTACATGCAGTGAGTTTTTCCAAGTATAGCGTAACTCTCCTTCTATACCTTTGATATGCACCGCAGGGTTATTCTTATACCTCATTGAGCCATACTCATTGCCGTC
Organism: uncultured Muribaculum sp.; assembly: GCA_964578325.1. Taxonomy (GTDB): domain Bacteria; phylum Bacteroidota; class Bacteroidia; order Bacteroidales; family Muribaculaceae; genus Muribaculum. The sequence continues at coordinate 2,157 of CAZOCO010000037.1, read as the reverse complement.
GGTTGTGATAATTTCCGCCTGTATGTCATCTTTGACAAAACGCATGAAACCTGTTGCCTCATACGACAATTGATGGTCTTTTCCGGCATGCCATGTGCCGAATATACCGGCATTTATATTATCCGACGATTCAGGACGCAGAGCCACATTAGGCGCTATTGTAGTACCGTTGCCGAGCAATTCCCGTGTTAAAGGCAGTCTGACGGAATGCTCATATGAAACTTTCAGGGCAAGCGGTTCGTAAAACCGGTATCGCATGGCTGCTCCCCCTCCCCAATAATTACGCACCGTATTAGGATCAATTTTATCAGCTCCTGTCAATGTAGCATGATCAAACTGACGTATACGTGCGGCATTTATATAATTCTTAATGAAGAAAGCATTTGACATTCTACCGCTCATCAGTTCCTGGGCATAATTTACCGATAATATGTGTTTGGTGAGAACATCTGAAGTCGGTTCAAACGTCATATCCACATCGTCCGACCGTGAATTGCCAGTCCTGTTGAGTGAATAATTAAACGAAATTATATGACCGTGTCTCACTGTCCAATCAGCACCGGCGTTTATAAGTGTCAACGGTCGCTTATATACTCGTATCGACGGCACACGGCGGTTAATCTCATTACCGCTCGCCGGCTTGAAATTGCCATTCCAATCGTAAATTACCATTGCCGTATCTACTGTGTTCATACTGTCCCATGTATGGTTTACATTCAATCGTGTAGATACTCTGTCGAAAATTTTACTGTAACGTACACCGATACCGACAGCATGCGAATCCCTGTGTACTTTTCCATACACACGATCTTGTATCTGGGAGGTCTGTACCTGTTTGCCCACCTCATTATAAGAAGCTACAACAAAAAATTCATCGGCCCAAGACTTGTCTTGTATACCGCCTTCTATTTGTCCGGTAAGCGACCGGTAGCGGTCGTGAAACCGCCTGCGGTTGGTGTATATATACTCGTCAAGCTCATTATCCCACACTTCCACACCTTTCATCATATAGTTGTTGCGAGAATACATCACATTAAAAGTAGGACGGAATATTATACCAGCCGTTATAAACTGTCCGGTCAATGAAGCATCATAGGTATGAAATGAGCCTGCCGTTACGGTAGCATCAATATATGGTCGGGATCGACGCGATGTAACTATATTCACAGCGCCACCGAGTGCATCTGTACCGAACCGGGCCGGTACCACTCCCTTATATATCTCTACCCTGTCAATAATATTTAGAGGAATATTCGACAGACTGACATCTGTACCCTTTATAGCAAGCGGCACTCCATCGATAAAGTATCTCACCGAATTGCCCGAAAGACCATTTATCGACAAGTCATAATCTGAACCTGTACCACCCTGCTGACGTATTTTTACACCGGAACTGCGGTTTACCAGATTGTTGAGATTGGACAATGAAGATATGATAGATTTAACATCTATACTGTTGACCGACAGACTGCTTTCGCGTAACTTCTGTGAAGAAGTTTTTCCATATACCTCCACCGCATCAAGCTCAACCGTCGAATCAGCTATCGAATCAAGACGTAGCTTATCTTGTTCCGACATTTGAGCCGACACGGTCTGCATGGAGATAAGCATTACCGCCATTACATACAACAGATACGTAGTGTTCACTTTTTTCATTCCAAAAATATTTCATCGGAAATAAAGCGACCACTCCGTCCACTGTGACGACAGTTTCATTGCCGTCAAAACACAATTGTGGCATAGTGTCGTTTTGGCGCTTTGTATCCCGAAAACGTTCAAAACTTTATATGTCGACGTGGCAGGTCTTCTGACTTATCCCTCCATCCGTACGCCTTCCCGACAGAAATCAGTGGCAAATATTGCACGGAGGATATGCTGGGATTCACAGCAGCGGGTCTGTCCGGGATTCTCACCCGGTTCCCTTTTCACCGCAGACTTTTACAGCCCTACGGCACCTCGTTGACATCGGCAAAGTTAATTCAAATTTATCACATACCAAAATTTTTCCTCAATATGTGATTTTTTTTAACTTGGGGATAATTTAACGCCGAGTTCGACATAAGCGCAGTAAAAACCGAGAGAGCGATGGGAAGATATCGGGTGTTTTGAGAAAAAAGTATGTCAAAGTTCGCTTTGAGCCTGTTGTGGGGTGGCAAT
>CAZOCO010000036.1:0-17857 GCA_964578325.1 uncultured Muribaculum sp. | reverse complement strand
CCACCCCACAACAGGTTCAAAGCGAACTTTGACATACTTTCTTTTACAAAACATCATCTTTTCACCAGCACCCTAACGGCTTTTTTACTGCGCTTATATGGAACTCACGTTATTTAACTTTATCGATACACACAAAGGTGTGACGAGAGTATGGATTTTGGCCCAACAAATTCCAAATATTGATATAAGCTAGGAATAAGCTATATTGAAATATTACTGTCTGCAAAAAAATAAGACCGGGATTCACGTAATGTGTCGTCCCGGTCTTACTATGCGGATTTATGGTTGTGCGGAATTATTCTGCGTCGGCATTTGGGAGTTTTCCATATTCATACAGAGAGCTTGATACCTTCAGTGTAGGAGTGGTGAACTCTACAAACGACGGCATGTCGTAGGCTCCGTAAACGAATGCCTTGAAGTTTGAGGCTGTATACTCTGGCATTGGATCGCCTTTCATGTTGCTGGCATATTTGCGTGGAACAACATCGCCATCGGGAGCAATGGTTATAATGCCGGTCGATGAATTGAACGTATACGGCAGAGCCTCAAACAGCAGATTGAGATTGGTATTTGTTGTGTTAGAGAAAGCAACGCCATATATGACCAAGTCGAGGGTCTTTTTAATCGGGTTTAATACAAACTGATAATAGTTTTTAGTGTATGAGTTTGTCTCAAACGGATCTTCACCGAGGTTGTTGATGTCGCGTGTAAATGTAGTTGAATAGAATGTGAGAGGATTGCTTACGGCAAAGAGCGAAGAGCCGTCTTCAAATGTAGCTTTGGCAGCCGAGTTGTTGGGGGTTATTACAATTTGGAAATCTTTGAGCATCAGGCTGCCGAATCCGCTCACTTTGGTCGCATTGGTGGATGTGATGAGCAGACGGTTCATATCGTCGTTGGCTCCGAAATGCAGGTTTGTGATTTTCGGTGTGATAGTGTTGCCGGCCGGAGTCACCAGGCCGATAAAAGTTGCCGAAGCATCGTCGGGATTGTATGCATCGGTTATAGTAGATAGGGTGGTTGCAGAATACATGGCGTCTTCGCCCGGTGATTGGAACGAAGCGATCATGTTGAGATTGTTGGTCTGCTCATATTTGTTGTCGGAAGAGCATGCTGTGGTCAGAGCGAGTATTGTGGCTCCAAGCAGGCAGATTTTTTTGTTCATAAATGGTCTAATATTAGGAGGGATTAATAATTAAGCTACATAGTATATCGTACTGTCAGTCCGAAGCGTCGTGGGCGTCCTCGCTGCAGAAACTCATGCTTTATAGAAACGAAATAAAAGGTGTCATATTGCGTGCTACATAGATTTTCTCCCCATACGGTCAGAGCCCATCGCTGACGGCTGTCGAGGTGGGCCGTAACCGATGCGCCAAACAGTGTGTAGAGATGCTGTCTGACTGTATTTGACTCGTCCCAGTAGATTGGCCCTATCCCACGGACATTGGCATTGAAATCTATGGTTTTGAACCAGTCAATACCGAGTTTCTGACGCCACGTCGCCGACACGAACAGCGTGTGTGCCGGAGCATAAGGTACCCGCTTTCCATCGAGTTTTTCAGTACCGTTGATATAGTGGCGGAAACGAGCATCGGTAAAACCGTAGGAAGCTGATAGCGACAGTTGATCAACCGGACGGCATGACAGAGAGGCTTCTAAACCTCGGCTGCGTGTACGGCCGGCGTTGGTCATTATACGGCCCGTATTCATGCCGGGCGGGAATGCAGTGAGCTGCTGGTCACGTATGTCCATCCAGAATAGAGTCAGCGAACCCGTCAGCCGTTGGTCTATGGTAGCCCCGTTATAGCCTATCTCATAATTCATTGAGCTTTCAGGTCGGTAGGAAATAATGTCGGCACGTTGATAGTTAGAACCTCCACCCCATTTGCTCTTCATTTCCTCTTTCAGAATGTCAGAAAACATCTGTGTGTTGTATCCGCCGGCTTTATATCCGCGCGAAACTGTGGCGTAAACTGTGTTTCCTGCCGAAGGAAGGCTATAAGATACGGTGAATTTCGGTGAAAACTCATGGAAAGTCTGGCGCAGCCGATCGGGAATAGTCATGTCTATGTCGCTGCGCACCGGCCCTCGCGGGGTAGAAATAAGGATACCGGTGTGTGTCTCGCTTAAATAGTTGAGCAACGCCTGTTCGAGGTCAAAACGAAGTCCGGCCGAGATAGTCCATCGGTTAAGGTTTACCGATGACTGGTGGTATAGGGCGATACTACGGTTACGGGCCACCAGATCTGTAGCCAGAATGAAAGAATCCTCGGCCCATCCGGCGATAGGAGCCATAGGTGGTATCTCACTCAAGATCAGTTGTTCTATGCCGATCTTCTTAAAGTCGACAGGTGCCGACATACCTGTACGGCGGTAGAATCCCGAGATGCCGGCAAGCCATGAGTATACACCGTGATGTCCGCTCAATGTGATATCCTGGGTTATGGCCCATTCGTGGCGACGTTGTGTCAGTGTGAAGTAGTCGTCGGGTGTGAAATCCTGATCGAGAGTTACATTATCATTGACATACTGAAACGATGTGACAGAATTTAACCTCACTTTTCCTAAAAGAGCCGATACCGATAAGCCGTCGGTAAATGTGGTGCGCTGGTAGAAGCATGTATCGTTGTAGGCGATACGGCCTGTTTCGATAAATTCGTATGGATAACCACTCTGGCGGGCATAGTCTACGGTAGCTACGTTGTCGATAGTGAGATTGGTCAGCGGTTGCCATATAGTGCGCCACCGTCCGCGGGTCTCGAATGTGCGGCCGGTGTTCTTGCCATTGTATTCGTTAATCCAGAACCCGTCGCAGTGGGATAGCCCTCCGGCTACCGACATTGCCAGCTTCGGGGCGATACGTGTATAGTATCCGGCTGTAAATCGCTCCGTGAGTCCTGACGAAAGTTCGGCAGTCGCGCGCAATCCCTGGTATTTCATAGGGGACAGAGAGTGTATATTGATAATCCCACCCATAGTGTTGCGGCCGTACATGAGGGCCTGCGGTCCTCTCACCACCTCTATGCTGTCGATGTCGATAAGCTCGAAGTCGTAGGTCTCCTTGTTGAGTACCGGTACGTTGTCGAGATTCATCCCCACGGCAGCCTGGTCAATTCGTGATCCGAGTCCTCTGACATAGATGGTAGAAGTCATCTGCGATCCGTATTCCGGAATAAAGAAATTTGGTGCGATAGTACTGACCTCTTTAAGATTGTTGATACCGTAACGCGATATTTCCGCAGAATTGACCGATGTCGCTGAATATGATTTTACAGTTCCTGATTTCTGTGCGATTACCGACACTTCGTTGAGCACCATGACAGAGTCGGAGTATTCTGACATTTTAGATTCCGCATACATGCCGCTGCACGAGAGTGTCAGTAACGCCGACAATAATAGAATGTGTGAATGAGATTGGCTCATAATATAGATTATAGTAATAACAGACTGAAGGCCATGACTGCGAAGCCGATTATTACTCCGAAAATTGCAAAATGATGTTTGCCGTGAGCTTCGGCTCCCGGCAAAAGTTCGTCAAAGGCAATGAAAACCATCACACCACCGACTGCGGCCATACACAGTGCGGCGACCGTCTCGTTCCAGAACGGAAGCAGAAACAATAGAGCGAAAATGGCGCCGATAACTCCTGTCATTCCCGCTGCCATTGTGTAGCTCATGGCGGCGCGTCGCGAGCCGGTGGAATGATATATTGGTGTGGCCATGGCTATTCCCATGGGAATGTTGTGGATAGAGATAGCCAATACCAGCGGAAGAGCTACTTCCATACCGTCGAGAGCGGAAATGAATGTCGCTACTCCCTCCGGAAAGTTGTGGATGGCAATTGTGGCACATAGCATCAGGCCCGTACGATACATACGGTCGCACTTATGGCTATGGGATGGATGGCATATGTGGCGGGCTTTCGATTTATCGAGAGCGTGATGCATAGCGTGGGTATTTTCGTCTTCCGGTACTACGGCATCTATCAATACCATGATTGCCATTCCGCCGAAAAACGCCAGAAGTACATTCCTCCAGGCGGAAGTGTCGCCCCCAAGAGCTTCGGCCGATTCCGGCAAAATATCCATCAGCGTGAGGTAGATCATGACGCCTGCCGCAAATCCCATAGCCCATGACAGAGTGCGTGGTGACCCTTTGCCGTTGAGCATGGTAATAAGCGCCCCGATGCCCGTAGCAAGTCCGGCTATCATAGTCAGGCCAAGAGCTGTGAGAACGTCGTGTTGGAGGATTAGCATTTTTTTTGAAAATTAGACTGCTAAGTTAGCAAAAAAATGTGTATTTTTGAGGAAATTTTCAGTTAAACATGACTTCATTACCCCCGCCCGACCCAAAAGATTTAATAGCCAGACTCCGCGATCCGTCGACGGTACGCGAGGCCTTCGGTGAGGTAATACGTATGTATAGCGAACCGCTTTACTGGCATATACGCCGTATGGTGCAGAATCACGACGATGCCAACGACTTGCTGCAAAATACATTCCTGAAGTCGTGGAATTCTATTGACAGCTTCAGGGGAGATGCTAAATTGTCGACATGGATGTATAAGATAGCCACCAACGAGGCTGTGACATTTCTGTCGAAAGAGCGTCGTCGGCACAATCTGTCGCTCGACGATGAGGAATCTCACATTGCCTCGACTATCGAGGCCGATACCAATATAGATGGCGACGAGCTTGCGGCGAAACTGCGCCGAGCTGTGGCTTCTCTGCCGGAAAAACAGCGCCTGGTATTTAATATGCGATATTACGATGATATGAAATACGAGGCTATGTCTGAAATTCTCGGCACATCGGTAAGTGCCTTGAAGACTTCATATCACCTTGCAGTGAAAAAGATTGAAAAATTCTTTGAGGATGATTAAACTTTCATCATGTAATATTGTCAATAAAGTATTATGAAAGAAAATATCGACGATATATTGAAACGCAATGCGCGGCGCTCCGGCATGACGGCCCCCGAGGGCTATTTTGCCGACTTCACACGTCGTATGGAGGCATCGTTGCCTTCTATCCCGGCCGAAGAGCCTACGGCAGTAATGACACGTCGTGTGTCATTGTGGTCGCGGATGCGCCCTTATGCCTACATGGCCGCTATGTTTTGCGGTGTGTGGCTGATGATGTGGATTTTCAATGACATTGCCGGCAGGGCCGTCAATGTCGAACAAGACGAGATAGCATCGCTGGTTGATTCCGATAATTTTTATGATTACTATGCTACGCAGATCGATGAATACGATCTGATGGAGCAGATGTATGCCGACGGAGTCGATCCGGTAGTTTTAACTGATTATAGATAGAAATTATGTTACGCCAGTTTATTGTTGTCGTGTTGCTTACGGTGTCGTTGGCCGGTATGTGCCAGAAACAGTCACAGCGCAACAACCGCGAAGAGTGGTTTAAGGAAATGCGTCAGCGAAAACACGATTTTATCGAAAAAGAAGTGGAATTGACATCGGCGCAACGCGATCGTTTCTTCACTCTTTACGATCAGATGAACGATCGTATAATAAAGACTTTCGACAGTGTGCGCGCACAAGAAAAAGCCTTGGAAAAGAAAGGTGATGCGGCTACCGACGAAGAATATATGGCGCTGGCACGCACAATGGCGGAAGTAAAGAGTCGCGAAGGGGCTATCGAAACTGAATACTTTGAAAAATTCAGTCAGATATTGTCACCCCGGCAGCTTGTCAGGCTGGAAAAGGCAGAACGAAAGTTCAACCAATTCATGATGAAGCAACATGCGAAATCCCGGAAGTCTTCTTCCGATCATCAGAAACGGTGATATGTACTTCTGCCGCAGGTCGGTTGCATTGTCAATGGCTGCTGTCACGAATATAACTTGAAAAACGTTTTTGTTTAATCTGAATTTTGAGTAGCTATGCGTAGATTGACGCTCGGCATAATGTTGATAGTGGCGGTTCTTGTCAGGGCCGCCGCTCCTGATTTTTCATATCCGGCAACTGTCAGGAATAATTCTCGTGCAGATGTAAGCCGTGCTCTTGCATCGGGCGACGGTCCTCTTGCCGTTCGGTCTATGATGGACTACGTGCTTGCCTCGTCGGCTATTGATGCCGACAGTATCGACCATTCGCTTGCTTTTATCGATTCGGTAGCATTATGCTCATCGTCGGTAGATGTAAAGGCTCTGTGTTCGTTACTGCGTGCGCGCGTGCTTGTGGATATATACGGTTCCGACAGATATAATTTCGACCGCCGGAACACACCTGATGATGTGTTGCCTGCATCGGTGAAAGAATGGAACGGCGTACAGTTTCGTAGCAATATCGTGCGTGCCGTCGACTATGCACTCGCTACCGTCGATAAGTCTACGAAGATTAACAGCTGGATCGGTATCACCACTCTCGATGTCGCTGATATACCGCAGTATCCGCTACTATATGACTTTATAGCGTATAGGTCAATTGATATTCTCAATGGACTGAATGGCGACAAGGGCGACCGGATACAACAAGATATTTATTCCAATCTTGTCCGATTGCATGCAGGCGACGCCCCGGCTCTTATCAATGCCAGAGTAGCATCGTTGCAAAACAGTCATCCGGAATCACTCAACGATTCGCTTATGGCTATATCGTCGGACTTCAGTTCTTCTCCATATGGTGGCGAAGCGTTGTTGGCGGTATCATTTTATGCATATCCCGATATGTCGGTACAGGAGTGTGGCGAGTGGAAACGCCTTGTCTCTGATATCCGAGGCCGACTCTCGCGATTCTCCGGTTATAAGCGCAACAACTGTCTCAAAAACAAGCTTAACGAACTTGTACGTCCAATGGTAACGGTTAAAGTGCCATCGGTGGTAAGCCCGTCTGAACGTCCGGTAGTGAAGGTCGGCAATATGAATTCGACAACGGTGCGTATCGAGATATTCCGGGTGCCCGAATCTGTTGATATGGAAAACGAGACCTATCGGCTGTCACGGGCCGATTTCGCTGTCAACAGGTTTGCCACGGTAAAGGTCGATGTTCCTGACTCTCTGTCAGTGCCGTTTGTATGGCAAAAAGATGTCGAGTTGCCGTTGCTGCCCTACGGCCGATATGTAGTTGTACCGGTTGCCGACGGTTGCGGAGATCTTATCTACGATTCGCGATATACTATAGTGCGTTCTACCGATATGATGGGGGTGTCTGCCGCATTCGGTCGTAGCAACTGGGTGTCCGTACTGAATATGGCCGATGGTAGTCCGGTCAGCAAAGCTACCGTTTCTGGCCAATCTACAGCTCAAGACAAACGTTGGACGCGCCAGACTGATGCCTCCGGAGAGATTGCATTGCCCGACAACAGCCAGCGTGGCCGTATATATATAGCAAAGGGGCGCGACCGCTATGCGTCTCCTGTATATCTGGCCTGGAGCAACAATGATGCTGGTCCGCGTTCTGCGATGTCGGTGACGGCATTTACATCTTTGCCACTGTATCATCCCGGCGACTCGGTAGATTACTGCGGTGTATTGCAAAGTGCTTACGGATCGTCGTCGCGCCCGTTGCCCGGTGTGCGTGTGCTTACAATAGTATATAATCCCAACAATCAGCCTACCGATACAATCGCTGGTGTAACCGATGAGTTCGGACGTGTCACAGGTCGTGTCTTTGTGCCGGACGACGGTAGTCTCACCGGTAACTGGTCTCTGACATTTGTTCAGGATGGTACATCACGACGGCTTGGCAACCGGTCGTTTATGGTCAGTGACTACCGTTTGCCCGAATATGTTGTAGACATTACTTCGCTTAAACGTGGCGATGGTGTGCGGCTGGAAGGAACAGCGGCTACGTATTCGGGATTTCCCGTTGCCGGTGGTGAAGTCGCGCTGTGTATTACAGCATCACCGCGCTATGTGTGGCGCTGGTCTGCCTCAGAGACCGTAGTGGTGCGTGACACAGTTTCGACCGATGCCTCCGGAATCTTTAAATTTTCAGTTCCTGATTCGGCAATGGCGCATTTACCCTGGCCCGATGCCATACTGAAAGCCGAAGTCGCATTTACAGCTCCGGCCGGCGACGTCGTCACAGCGTCAAGGCGCTTTACGGTAGGGCGTCCATACGAGTTGAGTGTAACGTTTCCCGCATCAGCCGATGTGACAGAGCCGGTAGCATTCCGGTCAGTCCTGGCTGATCTCGACGGACAGCGGGTGTCGAAAGATTTGTCAGTAAAAATCTTTCGCGACGGTAAGTCAGTAATGACGGCTATAACTAATACCGATACTCTGAATCTGTCTTCTTTACCATCTGGCAGGTATGGCCTTGTGTTCCAGACGGCGGATACGGCTCTGGCTGCCCCGACCGATACAATCTCTACAGTACTATACCGATCAACCGACAGTGATTCCCCCGTTCCGTCGCAGTTGGTGTGGACACCGGTTCAATCTGTCGTTACAGATGACTCCGGACATGCCTCTGTGACCTATGCCCTTGGCAGTGCAACCGGATGGATGCACTATCTCCTTGCGACGGATTCTGTAATGATCGACCGTGGTATGAAGAAATCAGGAAGCGGAATGCACACTTTTGATGTCGCTCTACCAGATGGAATTGATAATGCGACATTGAATTTATGGGCTGCAGGCAACGGTCGCACTGAAAATATACCGGTAAAGATTTCTCGCCCTCGCCCGGCTCAACGGCTTTCTGTCGAGATCGAATCAATGCGCGACCGACTTGTACCCGGCAGCAAGGAGCGATGGAATGTACATGTATCGGGCCCTGGAATGTCGGTATCGCGTGCGGCATTGATCATGAATATATTTGCAAAATCTGTCACTGCGTTACACCCTCATTCTATCGATCTGTCGGCTCTGACTGCCAACAGCATTGCCAGATTCTCGCTTAACAGTCAGTGGCCGGGATGGTTTTCAGAGAATATGGAATGCCCGTATAAGTCGTTGAAGTGCTTGTCGTTGAGTGTACCGCAGTTTCAGACATACGGCCAGTCGTTCTATCCGGTATTTAAGTATCATACCCAATTATATATGTCGAAAGCCGCCACGCGGGCAAATGGTTTTTATGAAGATAAAGCTATGGCAATGGCTGATGTTGAGGCTGAAGTATCGGTTGAGGTTACGGCCGACGGTGGAGCTGCATATGCCGGTGGCACTGAAGTAAACGATGATACCGTATATCGTGAGTCTGAAGTTCCGTTAGCTTTGTTCGCGCCGTCGCTTACTACTGCCGACGACGGCAGTTGCCATGTGTCGTTCACGGTGCCCGATGCCAACACTACATGGCGTCTACTGGCTTTGGCTTACAATAAAGATATGACTATCGGTACGTTGTCGCACGAAATGATAGCATCGAAACCTTTGATGGTTCGTCCGAATCTGCCACGTTTCATGCGTCTCGGCGATGAAGCCGAAATATTGTCATCGGTAATGAATGCCACTGATTCTACCCTGGTCACCACTACTGTAGTGGAAACTTTCGATCCTCTCACGCGACGACTTCTTCATACCGAGGAGCATATAGATACTATCGCTCCTAAATCGTCGGCGATCATCGGCTTCGTACTTACGGCTAATGCTGAAGGTTTACTCGGATTTAGAGTAAAATCATCGGCACTGGGATTTACCGATGGCGAACAGGCGTTGTTGCCAGTACTTCCGGCCGCTCAACCGGTGATTAAATCAGAACCGTTTTATATTCCTGCTACCGACACACTGGCTGTCATTTCACGTAAAAAAGGGGCAAACGCCACAGTATCGTTAAATACAAACCCGATATGGAGCGTTGTGACCGCACTGCCCGGACTGATGGAAACTGTCGACGCTGATGCTACATCAGCTGTATCTGCGATTTATGGTGCAGCCGTATCATCAGGGCTAATTTCAAGAGAATCATGGCTGCGCGATGGCCTGAAGTCAATGATTGCAAATCCGGAAGACTCGGCTCTGGTATCGGCCTTAAGCCGTAATCAGCAGTTGAAGACGCTTATGCTGAATCAGACTCCGTGGATTAACAGTGCCATGTCACAGACCGAACGTATGGCACGCCTTACACTGGCGATGAACCCGGAAGAGGTGATGAAAACCATGGACAAAGCCGTATCGATCATCAGTCGGTTACAGCTTTCGGGTGGTGGCCTGGCCTGGCGTGAGCAATATCCTTATCCGTCTGAATGGCTTACACGTGGATTCATTTGCCGTGTGTCACAACTTAAGGCTCTTGGATTTATGCCTTCGGATACGCGGCTGACACATATCGTGCGCCGTGCGGTAGCATATTGTGACTCATTGGTGGCTGTGGCGTATAAAAAAGATATAAAAACAGTTGACTTTGAATATGCCGTGATGCGCTATAGATTAGCCGATATACCGCGTCCTGCAGCGGCAGAGAGAGTTTCGGCCAATACTATAGAATGGGTCAAGGCTAATTGGAAAAAACTTTCATTGGCCGACAAAGCAAGAGCGGCGATGTTGCTTAATCACTATGGAGCAAAAACTGAAGCCCGACAGATTCTTGACGCCATAGAACAGTATGCGGTGACCAATAAGACGCTCGGCATATCGTTTCCATCGCTTCCGCAATATTCCGATCTGTCGGCGTCAGCCATGATTATGGAGGCGTTCAAGACCATCCGTCCGGATTCACATGTCATCGACGGTATACGTCAGTGGTTGTTGCTTCAGAAAGATACCCGCGATTGGGGTTCTTCGGAATCGGTGTCGCAGATAGTTGCCGCAATACTGTTGTCTACGTCGCCGCGTGCATCGGTCGTACCGGATGTCACGCTGCAGCACGATGGCAAGGAATCCCCGGTAGATATGCACGGCTATGTATCGGCTGTATTTGATGTCGAAATGCCGTTTGTCATTACTGTCGATAAACCTGCCGGAGAACCGGTATGGGGTGCTGTGATGGAAAAGAGCATACAGTTGCCATCGAAGGTGAAACCTCACGCAACGCCCGACTTGAGTATATCGAAACGTATGCTCAAACAGATGTCCGACGGCAAGTGGCGCGAGACAACCGAGTTTGAAGTCGGCGACATAGTTGAGGTGTCACTGACAGTGAAGTGTGACCGAACAATGGATTTTGTCACCATCGTAGACCCCCGACCCGCGGCCTGCCAGCCGGTAGATCAGTTGCCGGGATACATATATGCCGATGGCCTCTCGTTCTATCGCGAGAATAATGATGCCGCTACAAATATTTTTATCGACCGGTTGCCACGTGGCACGTATGTATTGTCGTATCGGGTGACCGCCAACAATGCCGGAACGTATACATCCGGTATCGCTACCGTGCAGAGCCAGTATTCACCCGGAGAGACGGCCAATTCGTCGGCTCCCGATATCCATGTCATTTCAACCAATCATTAATATTAATATCTCATGTACCTGTTCAAGCATTTTTTAGTGTGCCTGATTGCTGCTATGGCTCTTACTTCATGCCAGCCGCAACCCGAAGCACAGTGGATCACTGCCGACTCGCCCGATGCCGATTCGGTAAACACCTGGATTTCATTTCGCAAGGATTTTAACCTTTCGTCAGTACCCCGACAGGCCCAGGCACGTATTGCCGCCGATTCAAAATATTGGCTGTGGGTCAACGGTGAGCTTGCCGTGTTTGAAGGTCAGCTTAAGCGCGGTCCCAATCCGTCGGATACCTACTACGACGTTGTTGATCTCGCTCCTTACCTCAAAAAAGGTAAAAACGACATCGCCCTTTTGCTGTGGTATTTTGGCAAAGATGGATTTTCTCATAAAAGCTCCGGAGCTTCGGGCGTCATTTTCAGCATGGATGCCGATGGTGTGAAAGTGGTTTCCGATTCAACATGGCTGTCGGTTGTCAATCCGGCCTATGGCACTGCCGGTAATCCTCTGCCAAATTACCGTCTGCCCGAGTCAAATATTCTCTACGATGCCAACAAGGAACTTGCCGACTGGATTACAGCCGACCCTGCATCTCTTGGCATGCAACCTTCGGTGATGCGTGGAGAGTGGGGGGCTGCACCATGGAACAATCTTGTAGAGCGTCCTATTCCGATGTGGCGTGACTACGGTGTAGTCAACGCTGACAATATTGAGGTCGTTTCTACAGACTCCACCCGCAATTATGTGGTAGCACTTCCATACAATATGCAGATTACTCCGGTGGTTACTGTTTCTGACCCTAAAGGCGGCACACTGGTAAATATCGAGACCGACCATGCATATGCCGGATCTGCTTACAACGTCCGTGCTGAATATATCACGCGTCCGGGCGAGCAAACCTACGAATCGCTCGGATGGATGAACGGTGAGCATATTGTAGTACGCGTTCCTGCCGATTCTGAAGTCGAGGTCACAGGTATAGCATACCGCCAGACTGGCTACGATACCGATCTGTCTGATAAGTTTGAATCTGACAACGAGTTTATCAACCGTTTCTGGAATAAGGCTCTGCGTACTCTCTACGTAAACATGCGCGACACCTATTTCGATTGTCCCGACCGCGAACGCGCGCAGTGGTGGGGTGATGAGGTTGTACTGATGGGCGAAAGCTTCTACACAGCATCACCTTCTATCCACGGCCTGATGAAGAAAGGCATTTACGAACTCGTAGACTGGCAGCGTCCCGACAGCACTCTGTTTGCACCCATACCGGCCGGAAACTGGAACAAGGAACTCCCGGCACAGATGCTTGCTTCGGTAGGCCGCTACGGTTTCTGGAACTACTACATGAATACCGGCGATTCAGCTACAATTGCTCACGCTTATCCTGCTGTACGCAACTATCTGGGTGTATGGGAACTTGACGACAACGGACTCACCGTAGAGCGAAGCGGAGAATGGTCGTGGGGCGATTGGGGTAAGAATATCGACCTGCGTCTCGTACTCGCCGGATGGCACTACATGGCTCTTGAGGCGGCCATCGACATGGCACGTCTTACCGGCAACGATGCTGATATACCGGAATATGAGGCTACTATGGCTAAAATTAAAGATGCCTACAATGCTTGCTGGAACGGCAAAGCATATCGCCACCCCGAATACGACGGTGACACCGACGACCGTGTACAGGCTCTGGCAGTAATTGCCGGTATCGCTGAACCTGAAAAGTATGACCAGATATATAATGTACTTAAAACACAGGAACATGCATCTCCATATATGGACAAATATGTAATGGAAGCCTTGTTCCAGATGGGCCATGGTGACTATGCGCTGCAACGCTTTGAAAAACGTTTTGGCCCGATGGTTAACGATCCTAATCATACTACTCTGTTTGAGGGTTGGGAAGAAGGCGGCTTTGGCGGAGGCTCAACCAACCACGCGTGGAGCGGCGGTGCCCTCACAGTATTGTCACGCTACGTGTTCGGTCTGTATCCACGCGAACCGGGATTCCGTACATTTGCCGTCGAACCTTCTATGACCGGCTTTAAGCACATTGCTTTTGAAGTTCCCACCCTCTACGGTACAATCGCAGAGACTCTCGATGCCAACGAAGACGGAAGTGTGACTCTGAAACTCACCGTACCCGACGGGACATCGGCACGTCTGCCCGACGGAACCGTTCTCCAGCCCGGCGAACATACCGTCACCCTCTGATTACATTTGAAGTAACTAACTTGAGGCTGAATCGTAGCTATATGCGGTTCAGCCTCTTTTAATGTAAGTTGAAATAAAAATTTCCACCAAATAGAGCCAATACAAAATAATCTGCTTCTTTTGTATTTTATTCTTTTTGCTCCGATGGTGTGGATTCGCTGGCGAGCAGACGGCGTTTTACATCATTGCCCCAGCGGAATTGTCCGGTAGATCCATCGGCACGGACTATGCGGTGGCATGGTATGGCCAGCGCGATACGGTTGGCAGCGACAGCCGATGCAACGGCCCGAACTGCTTTCGGACGACCAACGCGTTGTGCCAGTTCAGAATAACTTATCCGTTCTCCATAACGGGTGTTCATCAACTCTCGCCATACAGCTTCGCGAAGAGATGTGGCGCATACGAGCAATTTTTTGCCATCGAATATCTTCATGGATTCCCGCACTGATAGTGTACCGACAGATAATATATCGGCCGATAAAATATCTCCCTCGGCTGTCGATATGATATTGATCACGATACCTCCCGCCTCAACGGTATACGATGAGGCTGACATCATGGCCCTATGCCATTCTTCTTTAGAAAGATTAATGAGTTTCAATGGTTAAACCGGAGAGGTTGCGCAGCGCGGATATCGGTAAATGTTCCGTCTGAATAGACAAGCTGACCGTTGACGTAAGTGCGTGTCACACGATTGTACAGGGTTGTACCAGCCAATGGGGTCCACCCACAGCGGCCGATAGCGCTTTCGTCGGTGACAAGGTACGGGCTGTTCGGCTCCACGACCACGATATCGGCATACATGCCGGATTCTATCCATCCGCGGTCAACAATATTGTATAATAAGGCCGGAGCATGGCACATCTTCTCCACAACCATCTCGACCGTAAATACTCCTTGATCAGCAAGCTCAAGCATTACCGGCAGAGAATACTGCACCATAGGTGCTCCGGATGCGGCGTCGAGCAGCCCGCCCTGTTTTTCTGAAAGCAAGTGGGGTGCGTGATCGGTAGCGACGATGTCAAGACGTCCCTCCTTCAGCCCACGACGCAACGCTTTGCGGTCGGTAATATTTTTGACGGCAGGATTCATCTTGATACGTGCACCAAGGCGATCGTAATCATCGGAACTGAACCACAGGTGGTGTACACAGACTTCGGCCGTGATACGTTTTTCAGGCCCAAGCGGCATATCGGAAAACATATCTACTTCGTCGGCTGTAGATACGTGCAACACATGGAGCCGGGTGCCGCAGCGTTGTGCTCGCTCTATAGCACGCCTGGTGGATATCACGCAGGCCTCGCGGCTTCGCATGACGGGATGCATTTCAATTGGAATATCGTGACCATACTGCTGCTCAAGACGTTGCCTGGCTTCGCGTATGGTGGCTTCATCTTCTGAATGGACGGCTATAAGAGCCGGTACGCGAGAAAATATCTGTTCAAGCACATCATCGTTGTCTACCAGCATATTTCCTGTAGAGGATCCAAGAAACAGTTTTACCCCCGGAATGTCCTGATAGTCTGCGGCAAGGAGTTCTGGCAGATTATCGTTGGTAGCGCCAAGGAAAAAGGCATAATTCACTGCCGATACTTCGGCTGCACGACGGCGCTTGGCATCAAGTGTTTCAATCGTTACCGTAGGCGGATTGGTGTTGGGCATATCCATAAACGAGGTAACTCCCCCTGCCGCCGCAGCCTTCGACTCTGTGGCGATATCACCCTTATGAGTCAATCCTGGATCGCGGAAATGTACCTGGTCGTCAATGACACCCGGCAAAATAAATGCACCATCTACGTCAATACACTCATCGGCACTGGCGAACAACTCTTCCGGTTTTCCCTCTCCTACAGCAGAGATACGCATGCCGTCAATTGCCACATAACCGATAAAGCGACGGTTGCGGTTGACGATAACACCGTTGTATAGCAGTATCATTGTATTTTTTTGTATTTATGGCAAAGACTGTCCATGCGCAGACGCAACACACCGAACATGGCTTCGGAAAAAATACCGGTATTCATTTTTGATTCGCCGAGCACACGGTTGACAAATACGATGGGAACCTCGGCGATAGTGAATCCCGATTTATAGGCCGAATATTTCATCTCTATCTGAAATGCGTATCCCTTGAAGCGTACGGCATCGAGGTCGAGGTGACGGAGCACCCGTGCTTTATAGCATACAAATCCTGCAGTGGTGTCGTGCACCGGAATACCGAGTATCAGTCTTACATATTTCGATGCAAAATATGACATGAGCACACGGCTCATAGGCCAATTGACCACATTGACACCGGTCAGATATCGTGAGCCGACAGCAACATCTGCGCCGCCTTCGGCACAGGCTTTGTATAGTGCCACAAGATCGGCCGGATTGTGGGAAAAATCGGCATCCATTTCAAAGATATACTCATATCCTCGTTCAAGAGCCCACTTGAATCCCGCCAGATAGGCCGTGCCGAGGCCCTGTTTGCCGGAACGTTCGAGCAGAAATACGCGGCCCGGATATTCCTCTATTTTTTTACGTACAATATCTGCCGTGCCGTCGGGCGATCCGTCATCGACAATCAGCACATTCATAGCTACTGAAAGTTGCATGACGGCATCAATTATGGCCGACGCGTTTTCACACTCGTTGTAGGTAGGGATAATGACCAGGCGGTCTGTGGTGGTAGCTGGAGTAATCATTGCGGTGTATCAGTCCAGATTGGCCAAGGCGCTGCGTATACGTGTCATGGCTTCTTCAATGACGCTGTCGGCGGTAGCATAGCTTAAACGGAGATAGCCGGGAGCGCAGAACGCAGAACCTCCTACAGTGGCTACGTGAGCCTCGTTGAGCAGATACAAGGCCAGATCCATATCGTTTTCTATGACAGTGTCGCCATACCGACGTCCGAAATAGCTCGATACCTCGGGAAAGAGGTAAAAAGCACCTTGAGGCACGTTGACTTTCCATCCCGGAATGGTGTTGGCAAGATTTACTACAAGGTCGCGACGGCGTTCAAATGCTTTGCGCATATCTTCCACGCATTCCTGCGGGCCGTTGTAAGCTGCTTCAGCTGCTTTCTGTGCTATCGACGACGGATTGGAAGTATATTGTCCCTGCAGCTTGTTGGTGGCACGAGCAAGCCACAGCGGAGCAGCAAGGAATCCGATTCGCCAGCCTGTCATAGCGTAGGCTTTTGATACACCGTTGACAATAGCTACGCGGTCGGCGATTTCAGGAAATTCGCCCATGGATGTGAATGAGCCGGTAAAATTGATATGCTCGTATATCTCGTCACTGAGTATGAGTGCATCGGGATATTTGACAAGCACATTTACGAGGCCCTGCAGTTCCTCGCGGGTATAGACGCTACCGGTAGGATTGGACGGCGAGTTGAGCATAACGACACGGGTCTTATCGGTCATGGCAGCATCGAGTTGATCCGGAGTGATTTTAAAATCGGTGTCTATGGTAGCCGGAACAGTCACCGGAGTGCCTCCGGCAAGATGTACCATCTCTACATAGCTTACCCATGCCGGGGTAGGTATGACGACCTCGTCGCCAGGATTGACCACAGCGAGTATCACATTGCAGAGTGACTGCTTTGCGCCACCGCTCACGACGATTTGTTCGGGAGCATAGTCTACATGGTTTTCATCCTTGAGTTTACGTGAGATAGCCTTACGAAGATCCATGTATCCGGCTACCGGAGTGTAAAAAGTAAAGTTGTCTTCGATAGCTTTGACGGCAGCAGCCTTGATGTGGTCCGGAGTAGCGAAATCGGGTTCGCCCACAGAAAGGTTGATCACATCTATGCCTGCAGCCCGCAACTCCTGCGACTTCTGCGACATAGCCAGAGTCTGCGATGGTGCAAGCGACTGCACGCGCTGTGAAATCTGTTCCATATCGGTATAATTTATAATCTTGATTTATCGTAGTTTACAACCTCGCCTAAATCGAGCGCGGCATAGTTTCTTTTAATTAAGACAAATTTACATCAAAATTCTGTCACATCCTCTCTTTTGACTTAACTTTTTTACATGCATTCGACATGATTATGATGTCGACCTTACGTGCCAATCCCAACATTAATTTAGACATTATGAATTGTGGTTGCTTGCATCTTATGTATTAATGAACAAATCATCGGCTGTGATTTGAGAATGGATGTTGTTCATTGAATAGGAATTTTTCACAAGACCTAAACTTGTAATCATGGTCAGGGCTATTCCTTTGCGTGTCTTTGTCAGTTGGCGGAATAGTGCAGCTTTGTTACGCAGATTCTCCATATATTTCTTGTCAATCGTAT
>CAZOCO010000035.1:0-18059 GCA_964578325.1 uncultured Muribaculum sp. | reverse complement strand
TCTTGCCTTGCAGGGCCATGCAGAGGCGTTCGAAGCCCATGCCGGTGTCAATGACTTTGGCGGGCAGTGGCTCAAGCGAGCCGTCGGCCTTGCGGTTATATTGCATGAACACGAGGTTCCAGATTTCAATCACCTGAGGGTGGTCATGGTTGACCAGGTCGCGTCCGGGCACTGCGTCACGCTCGGCCTGCGGACGCAGGTCTATGTGTATCTCGGAGCAGGGGCCGCAGGGACCTGTGTCACCCATTTCCCAGAAGTTGTCGTGCTTGTTGCCGTTGATGATATGGTCCTTGGGCAGATGCTTTTCCCAGATTGCGGCAGCTTCGTCGTCGCGGCCCAGATTTTCTTCGGCCGAGCCTTCAAACACTGTGGCATAGAGGCGTTCGGGATCCAGACCGAGCACGTCTACCAGATATTCCCAGGCCCAGTCGATGGCTTCCTGCTTGAAGTAGTCGCCAAACGACCAGTTGCCGAGCATCTCAAACATGGTGTGGTGGTAGGTGTCCATGCCGACTTCTTCGAGGTCGTTGTGCTTTCCGCTTACGCGAAGACACTTTTGTGAGTCGGCCACGCGGCGCGACTTCGGAGTAGCGTTGCCCAGTATTATGTCTTTAAACTGGTTCATACCGGCGTTGGTAAACATAAGTGTCGGGTCATCCTTGATAACCATAGGAGCCGATGGCACGATCTGGTGTCCTTTCTGACGGAAAAATTCCTTGAAGGACTCGCGAATCTCTTTGGCAGTGAGCATATTCTTGTTTGTAGTAATGTTTTTCGTAAAATAATCTGCAAATTTAAGGGTTATTTGTTATTTTTGCAAACACGAATCGCCTATGGACTATATCGAGAAGAAATATTACAAGATAAAAGAAGTGGAGGAGATGACCGGACTCCCGGCATCGACGCTACGCTACTGGGAGAGTCAGTTTTCGATTATACGCCCCCGGCGCAATGATAAAGGCTCGCGTTTTTATACTCCCGACGATGTCGAAAAGATACGTATGGTGAAATATCTGCTCTACGACCGCGGATTGAAGATCGATGCGGCTCAAGAACAATTGAAACACAATCATAATGGCGTGTTGCGTCACGCCGCTGCAGTGCAGCATCTTAAAGAGATAAGGGCTGAACTGAAGCGTATGCTCGACGGTCTTAATGCAATAAATTTAGATTAGTGTGCAACCTTTTGCCACCGGTCGACGTCTAACCTTAAAAATTAATTGGTAAAATGAAGAAACTTATTACAACGCTTTGTATTGCCGTGGCATTGGGCGTAGGACTGGCAATGCTGGTAAAGTCATTTCCGGTAAACGCACGTACTTTAGCCGATTTTTTTATCAGCGATGCACGTTCTATCGAGGTTAGTGACAAATTGGTTACGCGCACTATCGACAATCTTGACAGCTTTTCGGCTGTATCGGTGTCGCGTAGCGTCAAGGTTGAATATATCGTGTCGGAATCGCGAAAGGTTGTTATGTCGGTCGGAGAGAATGTCGTCGACTCTATCTACTGCCGGGTGGAAAATGGTGTGCTGAATGTTGGACTTAAAGGCAATAACATCCATTATAAAAAGACCCGAGACCACCTGAACATAAAGATATACGGTCCCGCCGATCTCCGGTCGGTATCGGTATCAGTCAGCGCTGATTTTAAAGCAAAACGTATTGACGGCGATAAGGTTAGACTTAATTCGTCTACTTCGGGTGAATTGTTTATAGAAAAGGTAATTGCCACGCATGTTAATGCAGAAGCCTCTACCTCCGGCGATATTAAAATAGATGTTGTTGAGTGTGGCAATGCAG
The DNA here is from genome assembly GCA_964578325.1 of uncultured Muribaculum sp. Classification (GTDB taxonomy): domain Bacteria; phylum Bacteroidota; class Bacteroidia; order Bacteroidales; family Muribaculaceae; genus Muribaculum. The sequence continues at coordinate 16,257 of CAZOCO010000035.1, read as the reverse complement.
ATTTTGTAGCTTCGACTTCCGGCGATATCGAGGTCAGTAGGCTTTCGGCTGTTACGCTTGATGCTGATGCCCAGACCTCTGGCGATGTAAAGATAGGTGTATTCAACGGAAGCGATGCAAAACTTGATGCTTCGACCTCGGGCGATGTTAAAATAAAATTATTGACGGTAAAGAACCTGAAGGCTACCGCTTCGACAGGGGGAGATATTGATGTTGCCGGGACTGCCGATAAGGTCGATTTTTCAGCCTCTACAGGTGGCGATATTGTGGCGAAAGACCTTAAAACGCAGAATCCCAATATCAACAAGGCTACCGGCGGAAGTATAAAAATGTAGCAACTTTATACTCTTGATTATTATGAAATATACTGTTTCACTTGGTGGAAGTGTGGTGAAGCAGTAGATCGCACTGCCACAGGGCCGATGTGATGAAGCCCGGTAGCAGTGTCGGTGATATGGTCAGCACATACGGTAAGATTTATTCCGGTATTCAATAGCGGACGTATCATATAAAGGTCGATCTGTCGTAGCAGGTCGGCCTTTAATGTCGTGTCGCGCATATGGGCTGCTTCGTCAGCGCCTTCAATGTGTACGACGATATGGTCGTAGCCGTGGTCTATGCATTCGATTGCCGCCTGGGTTTTAGCCCGGATATCGGTATCGATATGCCCTGTGGCTCCTTCGGGACGTATAAATTCGGCGCCGGTGTGCATGGCTATTCCCTCGATGAGGTGAGTCGCACCGATGAATACTGTGTTACGCGGCAACGGATCTACCATGTCGAGCTGCTGCCCGCTGTTTATCAGTGTGAGTCCGTCGGGGAGCATAGGGGATTCTTGCGGAGAAATGAGTAGCATACGGTAGCGATCCATGGCATGGAAGTCTGGCCCGGCATTTGCGGCTATTTCGCGTGCGTCATCGTTTGTAATGTCGACCGGACGTCCGTCGGGAGTGGTTATGTTGATGCGAAATACATTTTTCCCGTCAGTGTCGAGCCGGAGAGCCATTGCCTCAAGCCGAGGTCGGCTGATATTAAGCCCGGCGATATCGTAGCCAAGCAACGACATTATGGCACGTTCTGACGATGGAACTGTGTTGGGCCGTGTCTCCGTCACGACGTATTCCTTTACAGGTATCGAGTGGAGTGCCGGCATGTAAATGTCGGTTTCATGTCCAGGCAGATCTGCCATGCCGTCGACGATTATCAGAATCTCGCTCATGATGCAAAGTTAGTGTATAGAAATGTCAGATGCAAGTGGCTTGTAGATATGGCTGAAAATCAATACGGTGAAGCAGACAGTGTAAATTTTTTCAAAAAAAATGTTCTAAACTCTTGCACAAACCAAAAATGAGTCGTAACTTTGCATCGCAAACGACAGAGGTCGTGAGCTTACAAAAATGACATAACTTCAAGGTGCGTTAGTTCAGTTGGTTAGAATACATGCCTGTCACGCATGGGGTCACGGGTTCGAGTCCCGTACGCACCGCCGAGGAGAGAGGAGAATGAGTATTGGTAAACAGTCTTTTGATGTTTATTTTTACTCATTCTTTTTTTGTTTTATGAAAAAAACGACATTAATATATATATTGTTGGCCGTCGTAGTGCTTGTGGTGACTGTTGTCGCATGCGATGGCAGACGTAGCAGCGAGGCCGTGCCTCGACGCACTGCCTATCCGCGTGTGTCTTTGTGCGATACGACCTATAGTGCTACCGTAGCCGGAGATGTCACTCTGTGGGTAAACGACGGGGCTAAACTGTCGGTGGTAGAGAATGGCGGTGATGGTAATGCACGGTGGTTTGATATCGGATATCCTGATTATAAAGCTGTAATTCATCTTACCGTATTGACTCCCGTAGACATGGCTGCCGCTATGGAAAATCGTTTACAGCGAATCGAACTTAATGCAGGAGATTCACCTGCTACTGTCTCCGAATTATCGGGCAACGGAGTGGAGGGCATACTTGTATCGACACCGCAAGCTATGGTGACACCGCTGCAGATACTTGCCACTGTGCGCGACCGGGTCGTCGTATCGGGTGCGGTTGAATTTACTGATACTCTGTATCGCGATGATGCTGAAGCCCGACGCCCGGTGGTAGAGGCGTTGCGCACTGATCTTACACGACTTATTGAGGGATTATGATTACCATCGACGGTGTGGAAATATATATCCGCCACATAGAACCGCTTCCAGGAGAATCGCGCCGCGATGCCGAACGTGCGGCTATAGCCCGTAGCGTGACGGAGCTTTTTGGTAGCGGTACCGTAGTGTCTCACCACGACGATGGCGCTCCATATATTGACGGATTCAGCGGTACGATATCCATAAGCCACAGCCGCCATATAGCTGTCATCGCTGTGGATCGTTCAGGCCGTAGGATGGGGGTTGATGTGGAGGAGTGGCGCGATGCCTTGTTGAATGTTGCGCCTCGGCTACTCTCTGAATCGGAGTGCCGGTGGATGGACTCAAAAACGACTCTTCTGTCTGCATGGACTGTGAAGGAGGCGGTATATAAGGCTTTGAGACCGATGGGCATGAGTATGCTGGAAGTTGAACTGCCGGTATTGCCTGCAGACCATGGTGTCGCTTCCGGAGTATCGTTTACTACCATCTCGATTGCGCCCGACATATTCCTCTCCGTAGCCATCAAGTCGGCATAGCCGAGGTTGAAAGGTTGATGAATCGGCTTCCTCACCCCATACTATCAAAGGATGTTCCATGGAACATCCCTACCATTCTGCCACCCAATGGATTACACTGCCACCCGTAGATAGTATGTCCGTGATAGCAATGTATGGCGCGTAATGCGTTGTATGATAGTGTGGTAGGGACGCCATGCTTGGCGTCCGGTTAGAGCGTCGGGAATTTGTGTATGGCGTCCGGTGTGATTTTTTTGGTGAAATTCGGACAGCATGTATGCTGTCCGAATTAACTCCGTCGTACACAATTGATTGCCCTGACTCCATAGAGTCCTTGAAGCCCCTGATGTCTTTAATACCCATTGTGCGTTTAATTACTTTACCCCTCATCACGACTCTGCCTTCATACTTAATTGCCACCCCATAACAGGCTCAAAGCGAACATTGACATACTTCCTTTTACAAAACATCATCTATTCCCAGGCAACCTCACAGCCTTTTTTACTGCGCTTATATCGAAATCACATTAAATAAAAAATAAAGAGCGCCCTGATGCGGAGTCAGAGCGCCCTTGGAGTTATGTGTATCAGCAGAGATTATTTCTTCTTTGACAGACGGAGGAACATGCCGGGATATACATTCTTCGATTTGCACTTGAATGCAGATGCACCAAGTTTAACAGCATCGGCGTCGCCTGCTTCATCCTTGTCGTCAGAGCCGATGGTGTCGAATGCGCCGTAGCGGTTGTCCCAGATCATTTTGGGATCGGGTTCTACAGAACCGACCTTTTTGTAGGTGACTTTGCCGTTCTCGTCTTCCTGTTTTTCGAGAATGTCGTATTTGTCGCCTTTGACAAGACCTTCTTTCATGCCGATTTCAGCATATAGGTAGCCATCTTCAACCTTTGTGATGGGAGCGTTGGTACGGAAGTCTTCGTACTCTTTCTGAAGTTTTACAATGGTCTTGTCGATGGCACGAGCCACTGCACGCTGGATATGTTCGGTACCTTTGTTTGATTTACCAACAGAACCTACATTTGAGCGGTCTTTGGTCTTACCTACGAATGTGAGTTTGCATATGCCTGAAGCTACGAGATCTTCGATAGGCTTGTCCCAGTATTCATAGAAATTAGCTTCAATCTCATCGTTCCAGTCGAGTTGGTAAAGATAAGCTACAGCCTGTACCGAATATCCATCGACATTGGCAAGCTTTGTTCCTGCCGAGAGTGCGGCACCGGCAAGCTGACCGTAGCCACCAAACATTGAGGCAGCGGCCGAAGCGGCGGCAGTCGCTTCTTCCACGATTTCTTTGATAGAACGATAGCGGAGGTTGATGGCGAGGACGAAAGTCTTTGGAATCATCTGGCTACCGATGGTAGAGAAGGCGGCAAGTTTGTTGGCCGATGAGTTGGCGTTGATAAGATCTTGCTTACGAGCTGCGTAACCACCACGTTCTACGATGAGAGTTCCTTCGGGATCGTACTTGTTATCACCATTTATGTTGTAGCCGTACCACTTTCCTACCATGTGAGCGGCAACGCCCTGCTGGTCGAAGTGTTTCTGGAGAACGGCAGCCATGTTGGTGTCGACAGTGTCTACTTCACCGATAATTTGCGATGTACCGGTAGCGGCTCCGAGCAGACCTTTGGCCATGCCGAGACCTTTTTTCTCTTTCTTCTTGCCGGTAGCTGCATTGGCGGCGTCAACCTCTTCGGGTGTTACGGTATAGCTATCGAAATCAACTATACGCAGGTCGAGGTTGTGATCGTTGAACTGGTCGGGGTTGGGTACGTCAAGGAATGCCTGCTGTGCCAGTTTCGACATTGATTCGGTGGCATCGGTGACTTTTTTGTCGAGTTTCTGATCCTGATAGTCAGAACGTACAATAAATGTGTAGATGGAGCTGCGCATGAAGTCGGGCAGTGAGTCTACTTTTGCAGCAGACACAGACATGGCTGAACCTAAAGTCAGTGCGGCTACGATAAATTTAATTGCCTTCATGTTGATTAATGTGATAAGATATGATTATTGATCAAATTGAAATTACCAGCGGTGAACGTGATAGTTGTACTGCGGAGCTTTGGGGCCTGAACCATAAGCTACACCGACAGCACGGGCAGCTTCGATATATGATTTTTTGATCTCTGTATCGGCGCGGAGTTTTTCGCGTTTCAGAGCCATTTCGTCCTCATACTTCTTCTTGTTTTCGTAGTCCCAGTTGGCTTTTACGACTTTAGCGATTTTTTCCTGAAGCTGTTGTGCACCGGGATATGATGCGCTCATAGGGTCGATCTGGGCCAGAAGGGCACCTGCTTTCGAAGCACCGGCGTCGGTAGGATCGGCTGCCCACTCTGCATTTGCCTGGGCCAGCAATTGAGCTCCATCGTAGTCGACGCGCTGCTTATAAATCTGTCCTACCAGATCCATAGCCTGCTCGTAGCCATTGCAACACTCCGGAATGGCGGTGAGAATAAACAGCGCTTCATCGTATTCGCGTGATGCCTGTGCGGCTTGTGCGCGCTTGATGATGGCAGGATAGTTGGCATTGAAGTAGTCGACGATCTTTTGCGAACCGTCGGCAATGAACTTCGAGATTTCCTTGTTCTGCGGGTTTACTACGTTGAGACATTGTGTATAGGCACGCTCGTCAGAGTTACCGATGCCTTTGCAGGGAATTTCTACCGAAGCAAAGATTTTATGATCTTGTGCGTCGGCAATATAGAGTGTGAGCGTCGAGTTTAAGACGGTCTTGGCGGGCGGCCCGGGAATAACATCTTTGTAAGCTGAGTTAAAGCGACCGGCGATAAAGAAGCGGTTGGCTGCTCCCGAAGTGGTGACACCGGCGCGTGAAGCGGCGTTCACGAGTTTTGTCTGCAAGGCTTTGCCTACGCGGGCGGGTACCTCTTCACCGTCCATAATGTCGGCTACAGTCATCGGTACAGAGCATTGTGCATAAGCAGCGGCGGCCGCCATGACAAACGCTGCGGAAAGGATGGCTTTTATTTTCATGTTTTGAAGTGTTTGATAGTCAGAGTTTTCGGGTTATTTTTCGCCGATAGCCAGTATGGCGCGGCCCTGACCGCGTGGCTGGACTTTACATACAAGGTTGTAGGGAGCGCCGGCAAGGTATTTGCGGAGCTGCTGTGCGAAAGCGCGGGCATCGTTGGCTTTGCCTTTCTCGTTGTAGAGAGGCATGCGCACACCGGTGAACTCGATAGAATGCTCGGTGCCACCGTCGTTGGAGTAGCGGTGGTTGACAGTGTTGGCATTTACCCAGTCGTCGATGATTTCACCGAGTTCGGTGCCGTCATATTCTTCTTCGAGGTCAACATCCGACGAATCCCACACCTTAATGTCGAGATTAATTTTACGGCCATTTTCGATGATGTCGTCAAAATATGTCTGCATGCTTTCTGCGAAGTTGTCCACGTGCGACAATACGGCTTCTTCGAGCAGTGCGTCTTCATCGCCACCGATGGTGGGCAGACCTGTACCCGATGCATTGGCTACATTTTCGAGTGTATACGCGTCGATTGCAGTCATGTCGAAAGTTACTGATTTTTTAGGCCCGGTCTGTTTCAGCTTGTAGAGCAGACGGATAGCGATATCGGGGCGTGCGGTCTGCAGGAGCTGGTCCATAGGATTGGTGGCAACGGCAGCGCCCGATTTAGAGGTGTTTACAGCGTCTTCCGCAGCCTTGGTTTTAAGGCTCTGAAGTTTGGCGCTTAAGTCGACGAGGTTAAAGCCGCGGTCGGCAAACAGACCACCGATTTTATTGATGACGAGCTTGAGATTGGGATTTTCGTTGAGAGCCTTGTTGTAGTCGGGGACATAGGTTTCTTCGCCCTGATTGTCAACTTTAGTCATGTAGCCGTTCTGAGTCATCCAGGTGTCATCCGGAATTACCATAAGAGAAGGCTTTTTTGCCTGACCGTTGAGGGCGGCAGGAGCTGCGGCAATAAGTGCAGCTATCGCAAGCATCAGATATTTTTTCATATTGATTATAGAAGAATTATTGTTTGTGATAATGTTGATGGAAGTCGGTCTTTATGGCTTTAGGATTTCGTCGTCGATAAGACGCTGACGCAGAGCCGAACGGTCGACGGTTACCTCAACAGAGGCCGACATCATGCCGGTAGACTTATTGGCGCGAATACCTTTTTTGTTGTCGGTAGGTTTGGATACATATTGTGTATAAGCACCACCGTTGGCAAAGAATTTGTCAAAATACCAGGAATACTTTTCCTGTGCGTTGACTTCAGGTACGATAGGCTTTACGTTGCAACCTTTGGTCGAGCCGGATGTAATGCCTTTGAATATCATTTCGCGCACAGCGTTGCGGCGTGCGGCTTCGGCGGCAGCCTCATAGTCTTTGCCTTGTCCCCAGGCCATGACGGTTTCAGTTCCGTCGCCGTTGGAGTGAAGACACGAAATATTGAATGTTGCGTATGATGCCGAAGATTCGGTAATCATTTTTTTGCCACATGATGTGAGAGTCATGGCTGCTAATGCAATGCCTGTAGCGACAATATATTGTAGTTTCATAGTGATGATGTTTTGTAGATTTTAGAATTCGTAGCCGAGGCGCAACGACAGGAACGAGATGTTTTTGAACTTGTCTTTCTTTGCATTGGCGTCGGTAGTGTAGCGGCCTACGAGTAAACGCTGATTGAGGTACGACAGACCCAGAATAAAGGAGTGGCGTTTTTCCGAGCCGATGCGTACGCCGAGAGTCGGCCTGAACATGAAACCGTCTTGTATGGCGGCACCACAGTCTACGCTCCAGTACGGAACTACGGTACGGTAGTCGTTGACGATGATGTTACCGCGTGCGGTGGCAAAAATCGGATATGACAGATGGGTGTTGCGGGCTCGTACCTCGTATTGACGGCCGATATAGTCGCGGATACCGATACCCGCACCTATGCGGATAAATTCGTTGAAGCGGTATCCGGCTACGGCGTCAAGTTCGACAAAAGAGATGTTGCGTACATGTTCGCGAAGAGATATGCCGCCCGAAAGGTCGGCGCCCCACCAGAAGCCGGTGTTTACAAGTGAATAATCACGATAGGCCGATGCCGAGCTGCCTGCCGGAGCCGTGGGGACAACCGGATCTTTGCCAAGAACCACACGGTTTACTTCGATTTTGCTGTATGACAGGAGATTGCCGTTGGTGTCGCGAATTGTTACTTTTGAATCGTCGTTTGTCTCGACTACACCTTTTACAACGTTGCCGTTGTTGAGGTAGACATAATCAAACTTGTTGGCAGCCATGACCGACAGAGTCATTATGGCCACTAATAGTACAGAAAATATTCGTTTCATAGCGGTTGTGGTTAAGATCAGAAACCGGCACCGAGAGCCTTGAGTATGCCTTGTTTTTCAAGATCCTTGCGGAGCTGTGCGGAGCTTACACGTACGGTGGCGCCGATCTTGTATTGTTTCTTTCCTACTTTTGTGCGGCTGCGCTCGTCGCCTACGAGCTGTATGTAGCTTTCGTGTCCGCCTCCGGGCTTAAAGAATGCTTCAAAGAAGTCGGCATGCTCGGTTTCGGTGAGAGGGGTGCGGGCAAGCGGTTTTTTAGAGCGGTTGCGTTCGGCTGCATAGCCCTTGAACAGTATGCCGTGGACAGCAGCGCGACCGATAAGCAGGTCTGCGATGTCGGCATCTTCGGTGATGACATAGACTTTCACGAGATCCATGCCGGTTTCGCCTACACCGGCGCCTTCGATTTGATACTGGGGGACTTTACCGTCGTCTTTTACTTTTTTTGCATCTGCACAGATACTTGTAGCCACTGCGATAGCAAGAATTAGAAATAGTTTCTTGAGCATGATATGTGAATTTATGTTTTGGTTATATCAGATTTGTTGCTGTACAATTATGGCAGATAGCTCGGTACAATAAAAAGATGGTTCTCTGTAAATAAAAAATAGTTGCCGTAGTTCTCTGCCTCAATAGACAAAGTTATTAAAAAATTTTTTAAAGTTGTTTATACGACATGATTTTTTTAATTGAAAACATATAAAAAAGCCCTTCACACATGCAGGTGTGAAGGGGATGCAGTATGGGCTGACGGGTATAGAATTAATCTTTTCCTCCATAGGCGAGGTCTCCGGCATCGCCGAGTCCCGGCACGATGTAGCTGTGTGCGTTGAGTTCAGGATCTATAGCTCCGACCCATAGAGTGGTGTTGTCGGAGGGGAAGTGTGATTTTACGTAGTCTATAGCGGCTTGCGAGGCGATCACTGCAGCCAGATGTACGTGGGCCGGACGACCCTTTGTGATGAGTGCGCGGTAGGCCATGTCCATGGAGGTTCCGGTGGCAAGCATTGGATCGGCGATGATGAGTGTCGCTCCGTCGAGCTGTGGCGATGCGAGATACTCGATGTTTACATCGAAGTTTTCTTCGTCGGTATACTGCCGGTATGCCGAAACAAAAGCGTTGTCAGCGCCGTCAAGTATATTCAGAAAACCCTGATGGAATGGTAGTCCGGCACGGAAAATAGTTGCCAGCACTACGTGATCAGCTATGTGCTGGCACGAAGCTGTAGCCAGCGGGGTTATGGTTTCTACCGTTTTATAGTCGAGGGTTTTGGATATTTCGTATGCCATAATCTCACCTATGCGTTCAAGATTGCGGCGAAAACGCATACGGTCGTTTTGTACGGTCGTGTCGCGTAACTGGCTCATGTAATTGCTCACGACCGAGGGTGTTGCGTCAAAATTTATTATCTTCATGGGAGGACAGGTATTTTGTAGTCGTAAAATTCTGTGTGTGGCACTACATGAATGGTGTGATAACCCAGAGAAGCGGCTATCTTGCAGTTGTCGGCCGAATCGTCGAAAAACAGGGTTTCTTCAGGCAGGATGCCAGTCTGACGTTGGAGGATGTGGAAAATCTCGGGGTCGGGTTTCATGACTCCGGCTTCATACGATTTTACGCCACCGCCGTTGAAATAGTATTCGATCGGGTGGCCTTCCTGGGTGAGTGACGGGCCTATGGCCTGTTCCCACATGATAGGATTTGTATTGGAGAGGTATAAAATGTTGTAGTCGCGTTGCAGCTCCTTCAGAGCGTGTAGCCTACGTACGGGCGTTCCGATTATAAATGCAGCGAAAGCATTGCGTATTGTAATATCGTCGGCATCGATTCCGGTAAACTTGCGCATTTCATCGCAAAACTCCCGTGGAGTTATCTTGCCTTCTTCTATTTCCTGGGCGGGGCCGCGTTGTACGTAGTCGTCGAGCAGTTCGGCGATGCGTCCCATGCCGATGGCTGTGAAGGCGTCAATGCAGTTTTGTCGCCGTATGTCTACGATGACTCCGCCGAGGTCAAAGAGTAGATTTTTTATCATAAGGATTTTAGGTATATGAGTGGAAGAGGTGTTGGTGTATCTATGTTTAGCGGTTGGTGCGAATGAATTTTGATGCTGTTTCGCCAGCTTTGGTCGCCGATTGTCCACGATATAGCTGATTGCCGTTTTCATCGGAAACGATGAAGTAAGGCAGTCTTGGCACATTGAGTGCCTCGAAAGGAGTGTACAGGCGTCCTCCGGGTGAAAATACCCGTGTCCAGCTTGTTGAGTCGCGCGGATTTACCATCGAAGCCCATCGGCTGGTGTCGTTTACCATGCCTACTTCTACTATGTGGAGCTCACGGCCCGTGAAGTCAGCGCGAAGGTGGCGCAACAGCGGCACTACGGTGTCGTGGCGTTCGTTTCTGTCTCCCCTGAAGTAGATTAGCGATGCGCGGTAACGCGATGGTATGAAGTGTTCTATAGTGTCGCCGTCGGATGGAAGTGAAAAAGTCTTGACTTTGGCCGTGGTCTGTGCCTCTGAAGCGTCGGATAGTTGCAGACGGTAGTCGGCTGTGAGTGCTGTCGGACGGGCTTCCGGGCGAATCATCGACATAAGGGAGTCGGCGCGTGCCGGGTCGAGCCTGGAGTCGTAGAGATTCATTAGCAGAAGAGCCGAAGAGAGTCGATCGGGATGGGTGGTTACATAGTTTTCTATTGCCTTGTCGAGTGCCGCTCTGTCGCGGTCGGCAAATATCTGTGCATTGTCGGTCATGAATGCCGATATCTGTTCAGATGGTTTGTTGCCGCTGAATGTCATATCGTCGGGATTGTCGAAGTCGAGTTCGCATTTTACAGTCTCTCCGTTTTTTATAACAAAAAATCCGAGCAGGCGGTTGCTCGACGAAATCTGCACCTGCGTGTAGTCGCGCGATGTTCCGGTGAAGAAAAATTTGCCGTCGATGGCTGTAGTTGTAGCTGTGTACAAAGTGCCCGATACCGAGTAGTCGATTGTGACGGCTCGCGTGCCGAGACCACGTACGAGTCCTTCTACACGGAATTCCTTTGAGTCGGAGCATGCCGACATCATGACGGCAAGAATTATTACGAGATATGATAAGAGTGATTTCATAGTGGTGTGGTATGTCATGGAGTGATGACAATGTCTGTCAGGTCGACCGGCTCATTATGGTCGTTGAGATATAACGGCCGTTCGGGTGCCTGATAGGAGGAATTGACTACCGATTGTTCCGGATGGAAACGGGGAGAGCTGATTCCGGCGAGGTCAAGATATGTATGGAATATCGAGCGTGTTGAGCTGACGGCCTGTGGCGCGTTGGCTTTGGCATTGGCGATAGCTTCGGGATATAGCGAGTTGAATGCCGAGGAACACCATACCAGCATTGGTACGCGTACCTGATGCCATGTGGGTAAAGGGGAAGCATGGAGGAACCGCTCGAGCCGGTCGTCGTAAATGTCTTCTCCGTGGTCTGAGGCGTAGACCATGGCGGCCGGTCGGCCCGTGGCCTCAAGCATGTCGATTACTGACGACAGAAACAGATCGGTATATGCTATGGTGTTGTCGTAGGCATTAATAAGATTGTCGCGATCGTCGGGTGAAGCGTTTAGGTGGCCTTCGACATGAAACGGAGTCTCGAAATCGTCGGGATAACGATCGTCATATTTGAAATGTGAACCATAGGTGTGCAGCACTATAGCCAGTTTGCGGTCGTGACCGGACTTTAGTGCTGATTCAAATCGTGGAAGTATGTCGGTGTCGTGTGGAGCTGCATCAGGGCCGTTGTAGGTGTCGCGGATGAATGTGACACTGTCGGCTTCCTCTCCGAAGAAGTCGATAAATGAACCGTTGTGGCCTTGGTTGGAGATGAAGACGGTGGTAAATCCGGCTTCACGCATTGCCGTTAAAACTCCTTTGGAGGTGTAAATTGAATCTTCAAAAGTACGTGCGTCGAGATAAGACAGCAACATCGGTACACTCTTGTGGGTAGTATTGCTCTCGCTCAAGGTGTTGGGAAAGTGTACAAGCTGTTGTCCTGAATGTTGTTGAAGCCGAGGTGTGGTCGGGCGCCCGTAGCCGTAGAGTTGAAAATGGTCTGCGCGGGCGGTCTCTCCTACTACGATCACATAGACTTCGGGTAGCGAATCAGGCCGCATGGAAGTGGCCCCATAACTGTCTTCGGCTGATGTAGTGTGGTATCTTGCGACTTTGGCCGTGCGGTCAGCAGCCACGCATGCGTTGTAGACGACGTTGACCGGATATAGAGATTTCAGCAGGGATATCGATGGCGAAATGATACATGCTGCTACGGTGAGTATCAGTCCTGTTAGTGCGATTGATGTACCATTGCGACGTGCAGAGCGTAACGCCTTAAGCGGCAATGTCCAGTGGCGCCTGGTGGCAATTATTGCCGATCTGATAGCCGGAATATATACGACCGTGATGAGTATGATAGATACAGACATAGAGCCTAACAGCTCAGTAGCTTCAGTCGCATTGGTGGTGACGAGATTAAGCCACATGTCTACTGCTATGGGCTGCGAGCCGAATAAGTCGAGTAGCACCATCTGGAATGCGCTTAAGAATATCAGCGGAAAAGAGATCCAGAAGGACTTGCCTATCCGCGGAGATAATGTCAGTAGCAGTACATAGCATCCCAGCGGCAGAAAAGTGAATCCTAACCGTGCTATTGTTCCGCCGTAGCCTGACGGAAGTAGCGTATCGGTTATTTCGAGTCCGATATTAGGCGCTACAAGCAATATAAGTGTCCAAAACCACAGTATGGCCGGTCTATAGCCGGTAGTATCAGTTTGTTTCCAATCAGAAAGCTTCATTCATGTTAAAACAGAAGTTGTGAGAATTGCGGCCGAATCCAGCATCGACACGAATATTTGTGTTGCGGCGTATGGCGAAACGAAGGCCAACGCCGGCTGCAGGAAGGAGTTGTCGGCCACGTATTGATTTGAGGTCGGGGCTTACAGAGCCGACTCCGACCCATCCTACGATGCCAAAGCGCTTGTAAATATGTTGGCGTAGTTCTACGGTTGCTTCAGTAGCGACTTTGTCGCGATAACGTCCGGGATAGTATCCACGCATATAACGGCTGCCACCGAAGTACGACAGCATGCCCCATGGCGGGTTGCCATATTCATATTTAAGTTGCAGAAGTCCGGCTACGACGCCTCCTTTCCATACCGTTTTGTAAGCCGATGCCCACAGTTGGGAGTATGAGAACGCGTAATCATTGCCGAGAAAACGAGGCAGGAATGTCTGGCGAAAAGTGAGCAGATGCCCCTTTGTCGGTGCCGTGAGGTTGTCGCGTGTGTCAAACGACAGAATAAATCCTAATCCGAGCGACTGTGTGTGTAGCTTCTGGCCATTCCACAGATATTCGTGGCTTACAGTGGTGCCGTCGGCCAGGGTTGTGCTGGAAATATGTTTTGCGTGTATGTTCTGGAATACCAGGGTCGGTCCGAGATATAGTCCGGAATGCAGTTTCCACTGCCAGTCGATGTCGGCTTTGAATTGCTTTTCGGTATATTGTGTCTCGTCGTGGGAGTTGTGACCGTTTTCCCATCCTATGCCCCAGAATTTAGTAGGAAATGATGTGAAATCGATTTTGTAGTTTACGCGGATTTTATCTTTCGGGAAAATGTGAGTGCCTAAAATACCCACGTTGTAGTAACCCGACAGCGACCCGTCGGCAAATATGCTGAAATTGGAGTTGGGGGTATCTGGATCGTAGGCTTTTGACCGATATGAAGCCGTGGCCACTACTGCGAGTCCGAGTTTAGTGTCAGAGCTATAGTGCGGACCGCCGATAAATGAAAATTCCGGTTTCCCGTCGATGCGCTCCGGTTTTGTGTTGTCGAAATATGCGCCAATACGTTGCCACAGATTCATAGTTCGCGGCTGTATGTTGAAAGCCTGTATGGTGTCTCCGTTGATTATGAAGGCCGGGCCGACAGCAATGGTGTCAACACGCTGATACTGATTTTCTCCTGATGCGTGCAGGGCAGAAACAAGAGTACAGACAGCTGCAATGGCTATGATATGGCGGATGTGGTTCATGTATATTCAGACTATAAGCCGTGATTCATATTGGCGTATGTAGTCAATCTAATTTTGCAAATTTACGAAAAAAAATGTAACTACCTACATGCCACATATAGAAATGGTGCAAAAGAAAAAAATGACGCGCCTCACGGCGAGTCATTTTCTTAATAAAGGCTTAGAATTGAATATTTATTGTACAGAGGTTTTTATATAGATTCTCGTTTTGGAAACTGCTTGCCGTGGTCAATCAGATATTGTGCGATCTGTACGGCGTTGAGTGCAGCGCCTTTTTTGATTTGATCGCCTACGACCCACATGGTGATTTCGCGTGGATGCGAAAGGGATTTACGCAGACGTCCTACGTATACCGGATCCTGGTTGGCTATATGCAGCGGCATAGGATATGTCTTTGATGCCGGATTGTCCATCACCACTATGCCTTCGGCCGACTTAAGAGCATTGCGTACATCTTCGAGATCCAGCTCGTCGCGGGTCTCGATCCACAGAGCTTCGGAGTGGGCCCGCATTACGGGAACCCTGACGCAAGTGGCGCTGACTTCAATGTCGGGCGAGTGCATTATTTTTTTTGTTTCGTTGTACATCTTCATTTCCTCTTTGGTGTATCCGTTTTCGGTAAATACATCTACTTGAGGAATGAGATTGTAGGCGAGCTGATATACGAATTTTTCTACTGTCGGTTCTTCTCCGCGCTGCAGTTGGGCATACTGGTTGACCAATTCATCCATTGCGGCTTGCCCGGCACCCGATGCGGCCTGATATGTAGCCACATTGACGCGTGTGATTGGAGAGAGATCGTTGATAGGTTTCAACGCTACTACCATCTGAATGGTCGTACAGTTGGGATTGGCTATGATGTTGCGCGGGGTGTCGAATGCATCGTCACCGTTGACTTCCGGTACTACCAACGGTACATCGCTGTCCATGCGGAATGCACTGGAATTGTCAATCATGATAGCCCCGTAGCGTGTGATGGTCTCGGCAAACTCTTTCGATGTGGATGCTCCGGCCGACGTGAATGCTATGTCAATGTCGCGGAAGTCATCGTTGTGCTTAAGCTCTTTTACTATGATTTCTTTGCCGCGGAAAGAATAGGTGCGTCCTGCGCTTCTTGATGATCCGAAAAGCGAAAGATTGTCGATGGGAAAATCTTGTTGCTCAAGAACCCGAAGGAATTCTTGTCCCACTGCACCGCTGGCTCCGACTATGGCAACATTCATGACGTAGAGATTTTTGTTTAGATGATTCTTTTTTGGGACTTGATGTCGTGATGATATTCAGAAGCAGATTGACGACAGAGGCGTCTTATCTTTGCGTTGCAAAGTTAGGATTTAAAAAAAAAATCTGCAAGCAAAACATGAACGGAAACTCGGGCGTGAAACTTAAAAAAAGTGAAAAAGTGGGGTTGCAGGACTCCAGAATGGGCTTTTTCTATTTTACGATGTGAGTTCCTCCGGCAAGATTGCCGAGCGACGATGCTCGTGTTATGATGACTTCGGTGACGCCGGAGTCTACAGCATTGAGTGCATTTTCGAGCTTCGGAATCATACCGCCCGACACGATGTTGTCGGTACGAAGCCGGTGGAATGTGTCGCGGTTGATTACCGGAATGACCGAACCGTCATTGTTTTCGTCGGCAAGTACTCCTGGTTTCTCAAAGCAGAACACAAGTTTTACGTCGTAGTACCGGGCCATGGCTACGGCTGTAACTGATGCCATAGTGTCGGCATTTGTGTTGAGCAGATGTCCTTCGCCGTCGTGTGTGAGCGGTGCTATGACCGGAGTGGCACCGGCTTGTATTATTGCACGCAGATTGTCGGCGCTTACACTGTCGACGTCGCCTACCCAACCGAAGTCGGCCACGGCAGTAGCGGGGCGGCGGTGAGCGCGGATCAGATTCATGTCGGCTCCTGTGACACCAATGGCATTTGTGCCGCGTGACTGCAATCCTGCAACAACGTTTTTGTTGACCAGACCACCGTATACCATGGTTACGATTTCAAGCATGGCATCGTCGGTGACTCGACGGCCGTCGATCATTGTGGTCTCTACGCCGAGCCGGGTCGCCATGGCTGTGGCGGAGCGTCCGCCTCCGTGTACGAGAATCTTCGCGCCCTTGATGGCGACAAAGTCGGTGAGGAGCCGGTCGAGCGATGCCGGTTCTTCAAGTATTTTTCCGCCTACCTTGACGAGTGTGAGCTGTTCCATTGTCAATCGTTCTGTTCA
>CAZOCO010000034.1:0-18180 GCA_964578325.1 uncultured Muribaculum sp. | reverse complement strand
AACGTGTGGAAGAAAACAACTTCGGCATACGTAAACGTCTGCTCGAATACGATGACGGGATGAACAAACAGCGTCAGTATATCTACAGTCGCCGACATCATGCCCTGATGGGAGAACGCCTTGGTATCGACATTAACAATATGCTCTATGATACCGTAGAAAACGTTGTAGCTCCATTCGATACAGCAGAGACTTATGACGATCTGAAAATGGAGGTCTTCAAGATATTTGCCGTCGAACTACCAGTGACCAAAGATGAGTTCCGTTCATTACCACGTCAGGAACTTATCGATCGTATATACAACGCTGTAATCGACGCATTCAACCGTCGCAACGAACGCATCATCGAAATCACCCTCCCGGTTGTAAAGGACGCGGTAGAAAACCACGGAGCCAAAGGCCGTCTCGGAGTACCCATGACCGACGGTCGCCGTGTATTCCAGATTCCTTGCGATGTAACGGAAGCCTATGAAACCGGATGCAAGTCTATCGTTAAAGAATGGCAAAAGGCCATCATGCTGCTTGCTATCGACGAAGTATGGAAAGAACATTTGCGCGAACTTGACCAGTTGCGTCAGTCCGTACAAAATGCCTCATACGAACAAAAAGACCCTCTGGTAATCTATAAAGTAGAATCATTCCACCTGTTTGAGTCAGCAATGGCTGTGCTCAACAACAAAGCCGTATCAGCACTGATGCGAGGCGCTATTTATCTGCCTGAACCGCCAAAAGAACAGACAGAAGCTCCGGCACAACGCGCCGCCGATACTCATCTGGCTTCAGAAAACCGTCGCCAGCCCGAAATGAAGCAGGCTATGCCAGAACGTCAGTCCGACTACTCACGCTACCGCACATCTCGCGAAGCCGCCGTTCCAGGCGACCCCGCTCAGCGTGCCGCTGCAGCTGCACCTCAAGGCCCCCGGCAGCCGGTACAGCCGGTCATCAACGGTCCGCGTATCGGCCGCAACGATCCGTGTCCCTGCGGTTCAGGCAAAAAATACAAAAACTGCCACGGCAAAGGAATGTAAGAATTAATAATCCGATCATCGTCACGTATTATGAAAAATCTGACTTTAATTTCATTAACAGCACTGACTATGACTGCGTGCGCACCTAAAGCCATCAGCTATCCTGAAGCACCGTCCGACCCTACAGTAGTCGACACATATTTCGGCACAGAAGTAGCCGATCCATACCGTCCGCTTGAAAATGATACTGCACTGACCACTAAACAATGGGTCGATGCAGAAAATGCCATTACGCGGGATTATCTTGACAAAATTCCATTTCGCAAGGCAGTGTACGACCGACTCATGACAATTGCCGACTATCCTAAAAAAGGTACTCCATGGAAAAACGGCGACTGGTACTATTTCTACGAAAACGATGGCCTCCAGAATCAGTCGGTACTATATCGCACTAAAGATCTGAATTCCGACACCAAAGAAGTATTCCTCGACCCTAACACACTATCGACCGACGGTACTGTCGCTCTGACCGGAATATCAATATCCAACGATGGTAAATATACCGCCTATACAATTTCCCGCTCAGGCTCTGACTGGACAGAAATATATGTTATGGATACAGAATCGCGTCAGTTACTCGACGATCACATAGAATGGGCTAAATTTACCGGAGCGCACTGGGCCGGCGATGGTTTCTACTACAGCGCATACGACCGTCCTGTCGAAGGTAAGGAATTCTCAAATGCCAACGAGAATCATCGTATATACTACCATCGCATCGGCACACCCCAATCTGACGATACCCTTGCCTATGAAGATGCCGCCAACCCGCTACATTTCCATTCTGCATATGTACCTGAAGAAGAAAATTTACTTTTCGTATACGGTAGCGGTCAGGGCCTCGGCAATTCAGTGATGGTAAAAAAACTCGGCAGCAACAATTCCGGGTGGACTGTAATAGAGCCAAGCCAAGACTATGAAATAAGTATACTCAACGTAGCCGACGGCAAGATTTATTTCCATACCAACTACGGTGCACCCCGCTATCGTATCATGACCGCACCGATCGACGCTCCCCAACGCAGCAATTGGAAAGAATTGGTACCGGAGACTGAAGGTGTACTTTCTGGAGTATATTTCACCGGCAAAAACGACATGATACTTCTCTACGAAACCGACGCATATAATCAAGCATATCTTTACAATACCGACGGTAAGAAAATATGCGACATTGAGCTGCCCGGTATTGGTTCAGCAGGATTCTCTACCGACACAAAGCACGACGAAGTTTATTATTCGTTTGTTTCGTTCAACCAGCCACCTACATTCTTTACCTACGACAAGTCGGCCAACAAGTCGGAAAAATTCCGTACAACCGAAGTCAAGGGGTTCAATCCCGATGACTATGTAACCGAACAGGTATTCTATACATCTGCCGACAGTACACAAGTCCCAATGTTTATTACATATAAAAAAGGGCTTAAACGTGATGGCAAAAACCCTGTATACCTCTACGGTTACGGAGGCTTTAATATATCGCTCAATCCGGGATTCTCTCCGTATAGGGTTTTATGGCTTGAAAACGGCGGTATCTACGCACAGACCAATCTGCGTGGCGGTAGCGAATATGGTGAAGACTGGCATCTTGCCGGCACAAAACAGCAGAAACTCAACGTATTCAATGACTTCATCGCCGCAGCAGAACATCTTATTGCCGACGGTTGGACATCACCCGAACATATCGCTATCGAGGGAGGCTCAAACGGTGGACTGCTTGTAGGCGCTACAGTCAACATGCGTCCGGATCTGTTTAAGGTTGCGATTCCGCGTGTTGGTGTAATGGATATGATGCGTTATCACCTCTTCACCATAGGCTGGAACTGGGCGTCAGACTACGGCACCAGCGCTGACTCTAAAGAGATGGCCGACTATCTGCTCGCTTATTCTCCTATACATAATATCAAAAACGACGGTACTCCCTACCCCGCCATTATGGTCACAACTGCCGACCACGATGACCGTGTAGTTCCGGCCCACTCGTTTAAGTACGCCGCCACACTTCAGGCTTCAGACACGGGCGATGCTCCAAAACTCATCCGAATAGACTCTAAAGCCGGTCACGGTGCCGGAAAACCGATTGCCAAAATAATCGACGAATATGCCGATATATACTCATTCATCTTCTACAATCTGGGTATAACGCCACAATCGGCAGTAAATAACAAATAAATGTTTAAGCCTTCGCGACGCTATCTGATATACCTTATTCCCGTCATCCTTCTATCAGGATGTTTCACGGGAATAGAGTCTACGCCCAAAATCACATCAAAAGATTTGCATCGCGAACAGATAAAGACCACACAAGAAGAACTAATTCTCAAAGGCATCGCGCCGCAACCGTTTTCGCAATGGCAACAGGGGAAAGAGTTCTTCGTCACCGATACAAAGCTGGAAATGGCACTCGACCCCGCGTCGGGTGCCGTTCCCGCCGCGGGAGAAATTATCCGATATAATTCGTGGCGACCCGTATCTTCTGTTTCCGGCACCGACGATACAGAGATTCTTTTCACGACTCCGTCAGGAGAGAATTTGATCTATCGGGTAAACGTACCGTATTCTGACCTTGAAAAGCGCCAGAGGCTTGATATTCCGTTCACAATAGAACTATCGGTTGTAGATAGCGTAAAAAAGCGGTTGGACAACCACAAGCTATATATACGTACCTCAACGTGGTACGATTCAACCGGCACCCACACCCAACGTGGACTGAAATATATTCCTGTAGAGATAAAAGATGTCTTGCCGGGAAACCTTGTATATCCAGTAAGAATCGTATTTGAAGTTTCAGATACCGATGCTCCGTCGCGAGCCAGCCTTTACATGGCTGTCGATGATACGAAAGGATCCCGAACATTTTCCTCTCTCTTTTCAATTTCCGATCCGCGCAACACATATCCGGCTATCACCGACGAAAACTGGAACAACATCATACACTCGCGCGTTGCCAAATTCATGACTCGCGAAGAATGTCGTCTTGCACTCGGTTCGCCGAAGTCTGTACAACGTCACAATGCAATAACCTCTTTGAAGGAAACCTGGACTTACGACAACGGCATATATCTTCTGTTTGACGACGGCGTACTCACCTCTTTTAGACAATAGTACATATGATTCAGTTTGACGACTTTGATCTATCAGGTATAACGACATTTCATCTGCCGGCCCGTGCGCGCAAGTATATTGAATATACATCTGTCGATGAGCTGAAAGATATTCTTCGTAAATATTCCGACAGCGAAATTTTACATATCGGTGGTGGCAGCAACATCTTGTTCACAGCTGATTACGACGGTATAGTTATACATTCGGCAATGAAGGGCATAAACATTCTCGCCCAGCATCCAGACGGCACTGTAAGTGTGGAAGCACTTTCGGCTACAATATGGGATGACTTTGTCGGATGGACTGTAGACAACGAACTTTATGGTGCTGAAAATCTTTCAGGCATACCGGGTGAGGTTGGAGCATCGGCAATACAGAATATTGGAGCTTACGGAGTAGAAGTCAAAGACATCATCGAATCGGTAAAACTGCTTGACCGCATCACTTTAGACCAGACAATCATTCCTGCTTCAGATCTTGACTACGGCTACCGTCACTCAATATTCAAAACACCGCAATATCGCGACCGCTACATAGTGACATCGGTAATCTACCGTTTGTCGCGCAATCCACTCTTTACACTCACATACGGCCCGCTGAAACAGATAGCCGACGACGGAGAGCTGACACTGGCAGCAATGCGTCGGCGCATTATAGCGATACGCGATTCAAAGCTACCAAATCCTGCCATAGAAGGCAATGCCGGGTCTTTCTTTAAAAATCCCGTAGTAACCAGAGAAAAGTATCTGACACTGCGCAATACTTACCCAGATATTCCCGGATACGACCTTCCCGACGATATGGTAAAAATACCTGCGGCATGGCTTATTGAACAATCCGGAATGAAAGGTTCTACTGTAGGCGATGCCATGGTATATCCACGCCAATGTCTTGTAATAATAAATCGCGGCAACGCCATCCCATCCGATGTAATTACACTATGTCATCGGGTACAATCGGCAGTTGCAGATAAGTTTTGTATCGAAATCCATCCTGAAGTAATTTTTGTATGAAACTACGTATTCTCGGCAGTGGAACATCAACGGGCGTACCTGCTATCAGGTGCCATTGCAATGTCTGCACATCATCAGACATTCACGATCATCGTATGCGCGCCTCTGCTTTAGTATCGTCCGGGCATACAAACCTTCTTATCGATTGCGGCCCTGACTTCCGGCAACAGATTCTCAATGCCGGATCTCCTGATCTTTCGGCAGTACTGCTCACCCACAATCACTATGACCATGTAGGAGGAATCGACGATCTGCGGCCTTATAGTTTTGCATCATCCGATGGGTTTCCGATATATTGTCAGGCCGATGTAGAATCAGATATCCGTACACGTATGCCATATTGTTTCCGCGAGCATCTGTATCCCGGCGTACCAACATTCAAATTTCATCAGCTTTCGACATACCAGTCCGTACGGATTGGCGATATTGATGTTCTACCCTTGAGAGTCAATCACGGCAAGATACCCATTCTCGGATTCCGTATGGGCAATATGGCATACATTACCGATGCCCTCACACTTCCAGACGAAACATACGCTGCTCTACAAGGTGTAGATACCCTCGTAATCAATGCCCTGCGCCATACTCCCCACTATTCCCATATGACACTTGAAGAAGCGCTTAAAGCTATCGACCGCATTAAGCCGCGTATAGCATATCTTACACATATCGCCGACTCAATGGGACGCCATGCCGAAGTCTCGGCAACCCTGCCAAAGGGGGTGCACCTTGCCTACGACAACCTTGAAATAGATATTCCTGACTAAACATTATAACTACACTGTGTGTATTATATATATGAAACACAATATTCTCACTCTCGCTACTGCAACGGCAGCTATTTGCTTGCTGTTATCGGCATGTAATGCCACACAAAAAACATTTATGTCGTCACCGAATACATCTTCTACTGTATCTAATACATCTTCTTCAAAGAAAAATACTTCTAAAAAGAGTTCAGCTGTATATGACGATAATATAGAAGAGAAAACATCGTCCGCTCCTGTAAAATCGAATTTCGATGCAACTGCAATCGGAGGGGAGTGGACTGTCTATTCACTAAAAGGGAAACGCATTCACGGCGAGTCGCGTCCAACTCTAAATTTCAATCTTGAAGACCACCGACTCTACGGCAACAATGGCTGCAACATCATCAATGCCGACTTCTCCGTATCGTCACCCGACAACATCACCATTTCAAATCTCTTAAGCACAATGATGCTGTGTCCCGACGCACCCTACGAAAATGCTATAAACGAAGCTATCAATGCCACCAACCATTTTTCGGTTACGCATCGCGGACAAGAATACTATCTCGATATGCTCAACGCACAACACAAATCAGTAATGACTTTGCGCAAACACAACATGGACTTCATCAACGGCCCTTGGACAATCATCGAAATAGAAGGCGACCCTATCGACAATCCTGATGTACGAATGGTAATTGATATTCCCGAACAATCAATCCACGGACATACCGGATGTAATATATTTAATGGAGAACTGCTTATAGATCCGGACAAATCCAAATCCATTCAATTCTCCAACATCGGGGTTACAAGAATGCTTTGCCCCGATCCGATTTCAAAAATTGAGACTGCATTTTTAGTCTCACTTGAAAAAGTGGAATATGCCCATAAAGGGAAAGATGATACTATCATTTTTTCAGACAAACAGGACAACCCAATAATTGTATTGAAAAAAATATCTGACACAAATCCCTGATATCATAACATAAATCAATCTCGCTCATATCACATTGGAAAATCTGTTCCGGCCATTCACATTAAATATAAGGGGGCGGCTTCACACCTACGGCCAGCCACTGCTCATGGGTATTATTAATGCAACTCCCGACTCCTTCTACAGCGGAGCCCGCATGTCTACGGCCGATGACATTCGTCATCGCGTAGAAGAGATGCTTACATACGGAGTAGATATAATTGATATAGGAGCTTATTCTTCTCGCCCTGGAGCCGCAGACATATCTGCTGACGAAGAGCTTGAGCGACTTGCCTCCGCCATGAAACCGATACGCGATGTGGCTCCACATATTCCTGTCAGTGTAGACACATTTCGGGCGTACGTAGCCCGTGAAGCGGTAGAAACCATGGGCGCAGACATTATTAATGATATTTCCGGCGGCACACTTGATACGGCAATGTTTGATACAATAGCGGCTTTGCACGTACCCTACGTCCTGACTCATATGCGTGGCACACCATCTACCATGCAATCATTAACCGACTATTCTGATTGCCATGGTGTGACACAGGCCGTAATAAAATCATTAAAACTATCGGCCGACCGCCTGACAGCCTTGGGCGTATCCGATGTCATTATCGACCCAGGATTCGGCTTTGCAAAAACCGTCGAACAAAACTACACCCTACTTGCCGATCTTCCAATATTCCGCATACTCGACAAGCAGATACTCGTCGGCATAAGCAGAAAATCCATGCTGTACAAACCGCTACAGTCGACACCGGAAGAATCTCTCAACGCTACCACAGCGGCCAACGTCGTAGCACTGCTCGGCGGGGCATCAATCCTACGCGTACACGACATCAAAGCCGCACGCGAAGCCTTGACTATCGTAGAGCTGACCCTAAACTCCAATCATACGTCAACCATAAATCAATAATGTCATGATACAGTTCGGAATCAAAGACGCAATTGATATTCTGCTGGTAGCATTTTTGCTATTCTACCTGTACAAAATAATGAAAGAATCAGGATCGATAAACATCTTTATCGGTGTGCTGGCATTCATTGTAGTATGGGTACTCACAAGTGAAATTTTTGAAATGAGGCTTACCGGTACGATACTTGACAAAGTAATGTCTATCGGATTGATTATCCTTGTAATAATTTTTCAGGATCAAATCAAAAGATTTCTTGTCGAGCTTGGCAACCACAACCGCTGGCGTTTTATAAAGCGTATGTTCAGTGGGCATCGAAACAATCAGTCAGACATACATACCAAACCATGGGTCATGCCGATCGTCTATGCCTGTATGTCTATGGCAAAATCAAAGACCGGAGCCCTGATAGTAATCGAGCAGTCGATGCCTCTCGAAATTTACGAAAAAACAGGAGACATAATCGATGCACGTGTCAACTCGAGGCTCATCGAAAATATATTTTTCAAAAATTCACCCCTGCACGACGGGGCCATGATCATAGCCCACGACCGTATTAAATCGGCCGGTTGTATATTACCCGTCAGCCACGACACCAATATTCCCCGGTCAATGGGGCTGCGCCACAGGTCGGCATTAGGAATATCTCAAGCCACCGATGCGGCAGCGATTGTGGTTTCAGAGGAGACCGGCATGATATCTCTTGCTCATCACGGCAAGATTATTTCCCGACTCTCAAGTGCAGATCTTGAAAAACGCCTTAATGACCTTCAGCCAGGCGTATAGGAACGATGGAAATAAAGACTATAGACATAATTCCGAAGTCATCACCCCTTTCAGCTGCAATTGATAACATTGCTGTTTTTCGCGACGTATCGAAAATCAGCCATATTTGTCTGCCGGCAAAAATCGATTTCTTCATGTTGATAATGTGTGAAAGCGGATATATAGTTCTTAATTATGATACAAACACTATCCGCCTTACGGAAGCCGACCTCGTTGCATTGAGACCGGGGCATATACTACATTCCTACACCGTATCCCCGGATTGGCGCGGCCATGTCATCATAGGTTCTGTAAATAATTTTGACAATACATTCTCTCCGATCATGACATACATTCTGCCATGTATCATAAAGTTTGCCGCAAACCCGGTAATAAGACTGTCTCCGGCAGAAATGTCAAGTCAGATTGATCTACGTACGATTATAGAACACCAGGTATACAGCCAACCCTCACATCCATATTCAACAAATGTAGGCCGATATCTTCTCGAAGCTCTTTTCTTTGAAACACTCGGTGTATACGCATCGCATTCGGCCGAACGCCAGATTAATTCAGCTACCGGACGCCGAAAAGATACTCTGCTACTCGACTTTGTAAATTTAGTAAGTACGGAATTCCGGAATGAACGGTCAGTAACATTTTACGCGAAAAAACTGTGCGTCACCCCAAAACATCTTTCAGCGACCGTAAAAGAAGTGAGCGGACGTACGGCATCTCAATGGATAGACTCATATGTTATTGCCGAATCAAAACTCAAACTACGGCACTCAGGCATGACGATACAAGAAATTGCCACCGAGCTAAATTTTCCCAATCAGTCGTTTTTCGGTAAATATTTCAAAAATCTCACCGGCATGTCTCCACGAGATTACCGCTCGGCCATTTCGTAAAAAAAATTTGCATCACGGTGCAACCTTTATATACCGATACGCATCTCTTATAAAGACCAACACAATCACATATGATACACTTGACCGATATTCAAAAGACATATCCCGGGGCCGTTCCACTACACGTGCTGAAAGGGATTAATCTTGATATCGCCCGTGGAGAACTTGTATCAATCATGGGTGCTTCTGGATCAGGTAAATCCACTCTGCTTAATATTCTCGGCATTCTTGACAACTACGATAGTGGCAAATATATTCTTGACGGCACACTAATACGGAATTTAAGTGAAGATGCAGCCGCTCAATTGCGCAACAAGCTCATAGGATTTGTTTTCCAGTCGTTTAATCTAATTAATTACAAAGACGCGTTGGAAAATGTTTCCTTGCCATTGTTTTACCGTGGTGTATCAAGGAAAAAACGCAACCTACTTGCACTTGAACAACTCGACCGCATGGGACTCAAAGAATGGGCACACCATCTGCCGACCGAACTGTCGGGAGGTCAGAAACAACGTGTCGCAATCGCACGCGCACTGATCACGCAGCCATCTATAATTCTTGCCGATGAGCCGACAGGTGCACTCGACTCTAAAACATCTGTCGAAGTAATGAAGATATTCCGGGAGCTGAACGCCCAAGGAATGACTACCGTCATAGTCACCCACGATCCTAATGTCGGAAAACAGACTAACCGCATTATACGTATTTCCGACGGGCTTATAATATCCGACGGCGAAACTACGTCTCTGCAGCAATGACCGACCTATTTATAGAAATATTTCAGACTATGCGCACCAACAAACTGCGCACTGTGCTTACAGGAATAGCAGTCAGCTGGGGCATCATGATGCTAATGGTACTTGTCGGTATCGCGCAAGGTGTCATAGACGGTTTCACATCGTCTGATTTCGCACAATCTCCTAATGTGGTACACATGTGGGGCGGATTTGCATCAAAACCATGGAATGGACTCAAAGCCGGACGTAGTGTATCGCTAAAAGAGTCAAATACCGAAACTATTTCAAAAGAACTCTCCGACCGCGTCGAAGACGTTTCAGGTGAAGTTTCGGGTGATGCTGTCTTATCAACATTGCATGGTTCTATTCCATCGGGCAACTTTACCGGTGTAATGCCGTCTACAGCAAAACAGATGAGCATCTCAATGAACCAAGGGCGCTTTATCAACGACAACGATATACAGCAGTCACGCAAAGTCATCGTACTGGAAAAACAGAATGTCGTGCGTCTGTTCGGCGATACCATCGGAGTTGTGGGGCAATATGTCAATGTCAAAAACATCGCTTTTCTACTTGTCGGATATTACGAACACCCATGGCGTAGTGAGACATATATTCCATATACAACAGCCAAATCGATCAATGGATATAGTGACAAAATCAGTCCGATCAATGTCACGATGAAGAATGTCGACGATCTCGAAGAATCAGACAAATTTGAATCCGATCTACGGTCTCTCATGGCAAAAATCAACCACCATGCACCCGACGACACTTCAGCTCTATGGATATGGAACCAATTTTCTTCATATCTCTCGGCACTCGGAGCAATGTCAATATTATCCGTAACCATGTGGATAATCGGTATACTCACACTTATGACGGGACTCGTCGGTGTATCAAACATCATGTTTGTATCCGTGCGCGAACGCACTCACGAGATTGGAGTACGCCGCGCCATCGGCGCGCGTCCACGCTCAATTCTGTCACAGATAATACTCGAAAGCATCACTATCACAGCCATGTTTGGATATATAGGAATCCTGATGGGAACTCTTGTAGTAAACGTTGTCGGACACTATTTAGGCGATTCAGAATTCATAACTCCTCCGAAAGTAAATTTCGCATTGGCAGTTCAGGTAACGTTGCTGATGATTATTGCCGGTGCGGTAGCAGGAATATTTCCCGCACGTCGTGCCTTAAAAATTAACGCGGTAGAAGCCTTACGTTCAGAATAATATGAAACTGCATATCTTCGACACAGACAGCTGGCGCGAAATCATGGCCACACTTGGCCGAAACCGCACACGGACATTCCTCACCGCTTTCGGAATTTTCTGGGGTACGGCAATGCTTGCGTTGCTATACGGCGGCTCACAAGGGCTCCAGGATCTACTGGGTCGCCAGTTTAAGGGAGTCTCAACAAACTGTGCAGGAATGTGGACACAGACCACGACCATACCCTACAAAGGATATAAGAAAGGACGGTCATGGACATTCACGACCGAAGACATTGAAGCGATCAGACATGCTATACCAGAAATCAAGGCGTCCACATGTCTCAACAGCACTTACGCAACTGCACAATACAAAGACCGCACTTATTCCGTCAGTATACAAGGCGTAGATCAAGACTTCCACAAAATCACCGGACCGGGGCTTGTTGAAGGTCGTCATCTCAACGAAAGCGACATATACGGAAGCCGAAAAGTAGCAATAATCGGCAAACGTGTGGCAGCCGAACTTTTCGGTTTAGAATCTCCTATAGGAAAATTTGTTGAGGTCGACAATATATTCTATAATATTGTCGGTGTATATACCCAGGTCAACGAAATGAGAATCAATCGTGAAATAGACGAGTGTATTACCATACCTACTTCAACATTAAATCGCACATACAATTTTGGAAACAGCATAGGCTTTTTCATTTTTGAACCAACCGATGGCTATATTCCGTCGCAACTTATTTCACGAATACGCCATATACTATTCAATCATAACCGAATACACCCCGACGATATATCGGCACTCGGATTTTTCGATATATCAGAAAGGTTTTCCACTATTTACAGTTTGTTTAAAGCTGTAGACCTGTTAGCCCTGTTTGTCGGCATCGGAACACTTCTTGCCGGAGTAATCGGTGTAGGCAACATCATGTGGATCATTGTAAAAGAACGCACTAAAGAAATAGGAATACGCCGTGCTATCGGTGCGCGTCCAGTCGATGTCATCATACAGATTCTTTCAGAATCTATGACGCTGACCATCATTGCAGGAATGGCCGGTATAGTGTTTGCTGTCATAATTCTATCGGCAGCAACTCAAATTACGACAGCCCCCGACGGAGAAACGGCTCGTTTTCAGCTATCTTTCGTCAATGCCGTGACGGTTTTAGCGGCATTTATTGTGCTTGGTACCGCGGCCGGAACGATTCCGGCAGTCAAAGCCATGCATATACGCCCTATCGAAGCTCTAAATGATAAATAACCACATATTATATCTCTCATGAAAAAGTTCTTCAAGATTTTTCTACTGCTCCTTGTCGCTGCGATTTTTATAGGAACATTTGTTTTTCTATACTTTAACTCACAGCCTAAATCAACCGTTTACGATATAGTCACTCCGACAGTTTCCGACATCAAGCGCACAACTGTACTCACCGGAAAAATCGAACCTCGCGACGAGATCAACCTCAAACCACAGATCTCCGGGATTATTGCAGAAATAAACGTTAACCCAGGCGATTTCGTGCATGAAGGCGACATCATTGCCAGAATAAAGGTCATTCCGGAAGCATCACAACTCTCTGCCGCAGAAAGTCGTGTACAACTGGCTCAAATCAATCTTGACGAAACACAACGCGAACACCAGCGCACCGCCACTCTTTATGAGCGTAAATTTATTTCGCGCGAAGAATACGAAAAATCGCAGACCACAGTAGACAAGGCTATTGAAGAACTGAATGCAGCTCAAGATGCACTTCTTATCGTCAAAGAGGGTGTATCGAAAACAAATGCCCAGCAATCAAATACATTTGTACGCGCTACCATCACAGGCGTCATACTTGAAGTCCCCGTAAAAGTCGGCTCATCGGTCATACAGGCCAATACTTTTAACGACGGCACCACGATTGCAACTATAGCCGATATGAATAACCTTATTTTCAAGGGAAAAGTAGACGAGACCGAAGTAGGTCTAATACAAGTCGGGATGCCCACGGTGATTACAGTAGGAGCTCTCGACAATTTAACGCCCAATGCTGTGATAGAATACATAGCGCCGAAATCTACCGAAGAAAACGGCTCAAACACATTTGAACTTAAAGCCGCTATTCAGGTTCCCGACTCCGTGCAGTTGCGTGCAGGCTATAGTGCAAATGCCAATATCATTCTTGCATCTGCAAGCAATGTAATCTCCATTCCCGAAGGGCTGGTAGAATGGAGCGGCGACTCTACATATGTATATGTTTATACACCAACAGACAATGACAGAGAACAGACGTTTGAACGCCGTGCCATCACTACCGGACTTTCAGACGGTATTAATATTGAGGTAAAACAGGGTCTCGACTCCGACACAAAATTGCGTGGATATGAAAAGAAGAATTAATATTGCCATTCTTGCTGCCTCACTAACCTTGGGTATGAGTGCCGAGACATGGACTCTCGACAAATGTATTGACTATGCATTAACCAACAATATATCACTTAATACAAGCATTGCCAGGAATTCAGATACAAAACTTGAAATTGACGCGGCCCGCAATGGCTTTCTGCCAAAAATAAATGGTTATGCCCAACAGGGATTCAATTTCGGACGCGGACTCACAGCCGAAAACACATATGCCAACCGTAACACGGCAAACACTTCGATAGGCGCACAAATCTCGCTACCGCTTTTCGACGGACTTTCGACATGGCGTAGGGTTGCATATGCGAAAGCCAATCTTGCCACAGCTCTGCATGAAACTGAAGCGACCCGCGATGATATTACTCTCAACGTAATTGCGGCATATCTTCAGGTACTCTACTACCGCGAACTTCAACATTCGGCATCTCATCAGGTCGAATTGTCTCAATTTCAGCTCGATAATCAGCTCGCACTTCTTGATGTAGGTAAAATTCCGGAAGTCGACATTCTGGAGGCTCGATCACAGCTTGCACAAGATCAATATTCCCTGGCAAATGCTGCCAACCAGACACAACTCGCATTAGTCGATCTCGCTCGATTGCTATCGCTGAAAGACATGGATGATTTTGATATAGCTCCACTCGACAGTAACGCCACTATCATCCCCTCGATCGGAGAAATATATACATTGGCTCTACGTCGCAACAGTTCGGTTCTTGCGGCACGATCGGCTTCAACCGCTGCCGAATCAGCTATATCACTGGCCAAAACCGGATATATACCGCGGTTGGACTTCAATGCGGGGATAGGCTCAAGTTACTATCGCATTTCGGGATTAAACAACGATTCGTTCTCACGTCAGTTTCGCAACAACTATTCCACACAGCTTGGTTTCTCACTAAATATTCCTATTTTCGACGGACTATCTACGTCTAACTCTATCAAGCGGGCGAAGGTAAACAAAGTTATAGCCGACCTGCAACTCGACGATGCCGAACAGAAACTTCTCACATCCATTCGGCAGGCCTATTATGCAGCCGACGGCGCATATAAAAAACTTCAGGCCTCGGTCTCTGCCCAAGACGCTTCTGCGGCTTCATTCACTGCCATCTCCGAAAAATTTGCAATAGGACGTGCCACTCCTACCGAATACGAAGCGGCCAAAGCCAAAGCTCTCCAAGCTGAAGTCAACACTCTCCAGGCACGCTATGAACTTATATTACGTACCCGTATACTATATTTTTACGCTTACGGACACGATAAATAGTAACTCAAAAAAAATTTCATATGGCAGGTTAGTCAAAAATTCGCTAAATTTGCCATATGAATTTAAAACATTTGCTTTTATCTTTGACATACCTGACATGCGCATCCATATATGCAAATGCTCTATCATATGTCAATCCCGTTGCGCCAGAATTTCCGATTCTGGCATGGTATTCCATACTGCCAGATTCAGCACAGACACCTGAACGTTACAACGAACTGCGTGAGGCCGGATTTAATATATCGTTCTCTCATTTCAAAACCAACGAGCAGATAGCGACAGCCTTGACAGCTGCCGAAGGGACTGGTGTAAAGCTTATGCTTACATCCGTACCTCTTTATTCCGACACACGGTCTACTGTCGACCGATTTTGTAATCATCCGGGAGTTGCCGGATGGTTTTTACGCGACGAACCTGTAGCATCGGGATTTCCGGATCTTTCAGCGTTCCGCGACCGTATCGTAGCATCAGACACAACACATCTTCTCTACCTCAATCTTTTCCCGATAATGGTATCGGCTAAAGATCTCGGCACACGAGACTATGAAGATTATGTACAGCAATTTGTCGACGAAGTGCGCCTTCCGCTCATATCATATGATTTTTATCCGATTGTCAACGACGATTCCACCGGTACAATTTATTCCAGAGAACAACATTTCGAGAATCTTGAGATAATACGCAAAGTAGCTCTTCGCAATAATCTTCCATTTTGGGCATTCTGTCTATCTACAGCACATCATCCCTACCCTGTGCCAACATACTCCCATATGCGCTATGAGGCTTTTACTGCCTTGGCCTACGGAGCGCAGGCAATTCAGTATTTCACCTACTGGCAACCATCAAGCAAAACATGGAATTTCCATCACGCTCCGATTGACGAGACCGGCAAACGTACTGATATCTATTACATGATCCGAGATCTTAACCGTGAAATTCAGGCACTTGCCCATATATTTCTCGGTGCAGATATCAGCGACGTCGCGTTTACCGGTAAAGAGATTCCAACCGGGACTCATCGTCTTACCACACTTCCCGAAGGATTCGGTGAAATATCATCAGACGGTTGCGGACTGCTTGTATCGCAATTCCACAGCACTAACGGCAATAGCTACATCATGCTTGTCAATCGCGATATCGACCATGCGCAGACTGTGAATATTGTGCGTCCCGCCGGACTTTTCTCCGTAACATCCGAAGGATTATTACAACCAGACTATTCTGACTCTCCTATTGTCATCGCTCCCGGCTCCTACCATCTGCTCCAGCTCCACAAATAACCTACTCTCACACCATTCCTCCATAAGTTCAGCATCGGGAAAAAGTGAATTGTAATAAAAATTTGTGATAGGCTTTTTTATGTTAAAAATTCGTCGTTTATGGCGATTTTTCTCTATATTTGCAATATATCATATACCTATCTGAAAAATACTAATCAATCATTATACCAACATGTATCTAAAACACTTTACTACAGCCTTTTGCGCTATAGCATGCTCCGCATTCTACGCGCAGGCCGCGCAGACGTGTCCGACAACTCTGCAACAGCCGCCGGCCACATCCGAGGTAACCCAGACCTACGATGCTGCTACCGGTATCTACTCAATCCACGTTAACAATAACTCTTGGGGAGCCGATGCTGTACGTCCGGCTATCTCTGTAGCTGAAATTACCGAGGTTCTCCCCGACTACGCCAAGACTCTTGCTTTCGAGTATAAAGCGACCAATCCTTCAGGTCCAATAAAAATTATACTCCACAAGGTTGTCACAACCGCTGGCATGAATCGTACATTCTCTATTGATAATGTTACAATTGAAGCTACCGACAAGTGGGAGACATGTCGCATTCCTATCGGATTCTACCGTGGTAAACCAAACTACTTTGGCGATCGCGTCATGGGTCAGTATATGGATGTTGTTTTCACCCAGTTTGTTACCGGAACCGATTTGCAGATACGCAACGTACGCTACGAAGATGAGGAGACTCCATTTGTTGATCTCGAGGTTACTTCCGGCAAATCAACTGTCATCGAAGCTGAAAACTTCAACCAGTCGTCACAAGCGGGGTTAAATTATGCTTCTCGTCAGAAAGTTCTTGACATGAACCCATACATTGATCCGACACCAGGTCAGTTCCCGATCTATGCTTTCACATCTGTCGACTATGTTCAGCAAACCGTATCTGACGACTTCATGGAAAACATGAAAGCCACAGCCAATCTGTTGAATAAGAAGTACCGCGACATGGAAGCTGCCGGATTCAATATCACCGAAGGTGGCGCATATTCAGCTATCGACCGTTGCTTCCTCTACGACGGACTTTCTGAATTTAATGGATATCAGGCTAACCTCCACGACGGTATCAACAATCTGAAAATGATCATACGCCACTGCGAAGATCCAAACGTTGTACGTGGAGCCATGAACTCTGATCGTCTTGCCGGATACCATACGAAAGACGAACCGCATGTAAAGGAAATTCCCGCTGTAGCAAGCGTTCTACGCAATATCCGTGCCATCGACGACACAAAACTTTTATACGGTAACTTACTACATGCCAACACTGTCCCCGGCGATATAGGTGCAAAATCCTACGACGACTATGTT
The DNA here is from genome assembly GCA_964578325.1 of uncultured Muribaculum sp. Classification (GTDB taxonomy): domain Bacteria; phylum Bacteroidota; class Bacteroidia; order Bacteroidales; family Muribaculaceae; genus Muribaculum. The sequence continues at coordinate 475 of CAZOCO010000034.1, read as the reverse complement.
CAGCAGTACATCGAGCAGACCGGTATGGGCGTTCTTTCTTACGACTACTATGCTGTTCGCACTATGGGCGACATTGTCGAACTTGATCCAAACGAACATCCCGAAGTATACGAACCTACTCCAGAGCACACTTTCCTGATGCCAAACTTCTTCCTCAATATGGAAGTGATCTCGAAAATGGCGAAGTACTATAATATGAAATGGTGGGGATTCACCCGCGCTATGTCTGGTTTGAAGCGCACAAATCCTTCAAGCGTATACTGCAAAGGTAATTTTATATATCCCAAACCTACCGAAGACCACATGCGTGTGCAGGTATTCTCTCTCCTTGCATATGGTGCACAAGGTATACAGTACTGGCCCTACGTAAACTGCGACGGTTGCAATGATGCTCCATGTAACCCCGACGGATCGGTTAACCCCTCATACTATTACGCTAAAGCTATCAACACAGAAATCAAAGCCCTGACATGGG